>NZ_CAMLFD010000003.1:0-165972 GCF_946479295.1 uncultured Apibacter sp. | reverse complement strand
TTACTGAAACCACGGGTGATAGAGAATGGTCTTTGCAATGGGAAAATAATTCATTAAAAAGCATTGAGTCCCGCTATCTAGATTTTCAAGACACTAACCATACTGGTAACTTAAAGTTACTCTTCAATGATAAAGAACAGATCAACCGTGTCATTATTGAAGATGATTTTGCTTATGTATCCCTCTTAGTTCCTCGCGATGATTTGGAGATTGATTTTAAAACCTTTAATGATTTACTAGCAAAGCAGAATATTTTTGCCGATAATCTATCAATTTGGTCTATCGAAGATGCACTTTTTAATCAATGGTTAGATCAAGGATTCTTAAATCAAGTTAAGCAATTAGAGTTATATAAAACAAAAATCGAACTTTCAACTACTGCTAGATTGATTAAATTACCTTCTTTAGAAAGACTAAACTATCGAGAATCTTCGTTATACCAAACAGATTTAGCCCATGCTGAAAAACAAAAACAACAATATCGAGCACAAGCACTCGCCTTATTTGCTTTACAACAAAATAGCAACGTAAAAATAAGGTTTACTGATGGTAGAGTTGATTACTTTCAAGCGTTTTTACCCGATGAGTTAAAGCAGCAGCTTCCTAAACAAGAATAACAATCATGATAGTCAGAATAGAACTCAATCAACTAGAAAATCGTAGTGGAATTATCCATTAATCTTTAACAATTTTTTCAGCGATATAAGTACAAACATCATTTAATTGGTCGAAAACCTTCTCAAAATCTTCAATATTGCCATAATAAGGGTCAGGAACGCTTTTTTTTTCTGTATTGGGTGATTCAGACATAATTAATCTAACCTTTTTCTTATCGACTTCTTTCTTTGCTTTAAAAATCAGATCACTGTAATTAGCATGATCCATAGCATAAATAATATCAAATTTATCAAAATCAGAAGTTACGAATTGCCTACTTTTTAATTGAGAAATATTGATATTGTTTTTTTTGCAAATTTCAATGGCTCGTTTGTCAGGTTTTTCATTAACATGATAATCGGCAATTCCTGCACTATCAATAATATAGTTATCCGGAAGCTTTGATCGTAGAATACCCTCTGCCATTGGAGAACGACAAATATTTCCTAAACATACCATTAAAATTTTCATATCTAAGATGTCAATTTTTTATTTAATTCGTCAACATAGGATTTGAATAACTTATTAGTTTCAAATAAATTGTCGACAGTTTTACAGGCATGTAGTACAGTAGCATGATCTCTCTTTCCTATTTGAAATCCGATTGAAGAAAGAGACGCATTGGTATATTTCTTGGCAAAATACATGGCTAACTGTCTTGCCTGTACAATATCCCTTTTTCTAGTTTTAGACTGTAATGCATCTATAGATACTTTAAAATAGTCACAAACTAGATTTTGAATATATTCAATTGTAATATCTTTTTTCGAATTGGTAATAAGGTTTGATAGTGTCTTTTCAACAAGTTCTAATGTTATTTCCTTCTTATTAAAAGTAGCCTGAGCAATAATTGAATTTAAAGATCCCTCAAGCTCTCTTATATTAGTTTTTATATTTTTAGCAATATATTCTAATACTTCTTCAGAAAGCTCAATCCCATCAAATTCCATTTTTTGCTGAAGAATTGCAAGTCTTGTAGTATAATCAGGAATTTGAATTTCAGTGGAAAGTCCCCATTTAAAACGTGAAATTAACCGTTGTTCGACATCTTGAATATCAACAGGGGATTTGTCAGAAGTTAAAATAATTTGTTTTCCGTTTTGATGAAGGTGATTGAAAATATGGAAAAAAACTTCTTGTGTACCTTTTTTGCCAGATATAAAATGAATGTCATCAACTATTAGAACGTCAATCATTTGATAGAAGTGCATAAAATCATTTCTATTATTTGACTTAGTAGCCTCTTGGAATTGCTGACAAAATTTTTCCATTGAAACATACAAAACTGTTTTTTCAGATTGTATTTTCTTTACCTCTAAGCCAATAGCATGGGCCAAATGAGTTTTACCTAATCCAACACTGCTATAAATAAATAATGGGTTGAAAGAAGTTCCACCAGGTCTTTTTGCAATTTGTTTTCCTGCTGATCGAGCCAGACGGTTAGAATCTCCCTCAATAAAATTCTCGAAAGTATAATTAGTATTGAGTTGGCTATCAATTTTTACTTTTTGTAACCCGGGAACTGCAAATGGACTTATAGATCCTCTTTCAATAAATAGAGGGGCTTCAACTTCCTGAAGCTTGATTTGTGCTTTTTGCGAACTTGGTATATTTACTGTAAAAGAAGCATCTGTTTGTTGGTTCTTTTCCATCATAATGGAATAAACCAATTTTGCATCTTTTCCAAGATTTTTAGTTAAAGCACTTTTGATTATTTTAATATAATTTTCTTCAAGATATTCGTAATAAAATTTACTAGGTACTTGAATTGTTAAAATTTTATCTTGAAGCTTTACGGCTTTTATCGGTTGAAACCATGTGAAATAAGATTTCTCAGAGATATTATCTTTGATATACTGTAGACAAGCTTCCCATATTGAAATCGCCGTTTTTATCATCTTAATTATGGTAAATATATGTTGAAATATTCAACAGTTTTTTAGATCACAAAATTGTTAATTTATTTTAGAAAAAAAAAGAGTATTTGCTGTTGTATTTTAAGAAATTTATTAGTAAGTAAATAAATATAAGTTTTATCTTATTTATATAAAGGCTAATTTTAGGCGTAATGTAAGTGAAAGTAATATAAAAAACAAAGTTGAACTAATTAATTGCAATATTTTAGGAAATAGAATGCTAAGATTTATTTATAAATTTCAATTAATTTTTATATGGAGTAAATTAATAAAAATAGTCTCCAACAATCAATATAAATGCTTCTATATAAAATAATGAAATTTGACTATTTTTCATGTCAGGATATAAAATTTTTTTAAAAATAAAAGGTTTGCTTAAGTAAGTAAAATATTCATATGAAAAGATGAATCAAGCTTAATGTTAATAATATTTTTTAAAATTAATATAAAAGAATTGTAATGATTTAAAAATTTAGCCTATGGTATCATATTTATAGAAACAAAATGTTGAGCAATATGAGAATCGAATTTTTCAAAAAATAAATTCTTTTTCTTCATAGGTATTTCAATGCATAGATTACATTTTTCATAAAAATTAGAATTTAAAATATCAATATTTAATTTTTTTAATAGCGTCATTACGGAAGATTGATGGGTATAATCAAAAGTTAGTTCATATTTTTCGCTAAGTTCTCTTATAATAATCTTTGCTGATTCTATGGTATGTTGGGCGCTTTCCTTATAAGCTTTAATTAGTCCGCCTACGCCAAGTTTTGTTCCTCCAAAATATCGTACGACAATTAAAATTACATTAGTAAGTTCCGAAGAAAGTAACTGATTATAAATGGGTAATCCTGCTGTTCCGGATGGTTCTCCATCATCATTTGCCCTATAAAGTTCTCCTGAAATTCCAAGACGATACGCATAACAATAATGAGTAGCATTGGGGTAAAGTTCTTGGCTATATTGTAAATAGTTTTTTATTTCTTGTTCATTACTTACATTAAATAAAAGACCATAAAATTTGCTTCCCTTTATTTTTAAAAGTGCATCAGTTATTTCAGAATCTATAGTTTTATAAATAAATTTATCAGACATACATAAATTTAAAATAAAGTAGATTTCGTGCTTACAATATGGAGGATATATTTCTTATGTATGAGATAAGATTATTTCCTATATATTCCTGTTCAGTGATTTCACCAAAGAGATTGGGAGATTTAGTGCCATTTTTGACGATAGTTTGAGAAGATATAATAATTGCCTCATCCCATAATTCCGAATCAATAAAATGTTGTAAAGTTTGTCTACCTCCTTCTACTATAATTGATTGAATATTTTTATCATATAGAATTTTCATTATCTGTGGAAGAATGTCCGTATCAAAATTTATCTTAAAATAATTTATTCCTTCTTCCGAACTCGTCATTATTTTATTAAAAACATAAGTTACGATATCCTGATTAAATATATTAAAAGAGGAGGGGGTTTCTAAATCTTTATCTATGAGTAATCTAATCGGATTTTTGCCGTAAATAGTTCTTGTTGTTAAACTGGGGTTATCTATTAATGCAGTATTTTTACCGACTAAAATTGATTGTTCTTGGGATCTTAATAAATGAGTTTTCTGTATTGAAAATGGGTTACTGATCCAGAAGGGGTGTTTTCTTTCCACTCCATTATCCATTTTTTTATTTAATGTTTCGGCCCATTTCAAGATAATGTAAGGTCGTTTTTTTATATGATATGTTAAAAATCTTTTATTTAGTTCTTTACATTCTTTTTCTAAAATGCCAATAATAACCTCGGCTCCAGAATTTTTAATCAATTCAACTCCTTTTCCATTCACCTTACCGGTGGGGTCTAAAGTACCTATAACAACTTTTTTAAACTCTAATTCAATAATTTTTAAAGCACAGGGAGGAGTTTTACCATGATGGGAACAAGGCTCCAAAGAAACATATAGTGTACTTTCTTTTAATAAACTTTGATCGTTTACAGAAGAAATAGCATTGATTTCTGCATGAGCTTCACCGGATCTCTTATGCCAACCTTCGCCAATAATTTTGTGATCATAAACAATTACAGCGCCAACTAAAGGATTAGGATAGGTGGTTCCTAATCCATTTTTAGCTAGTTCTATACAACGATGCATGTAGATCTCATCCTCATTTTTAGTCATAAATTTATATAACAAAAGATAATAATCCTAATCTGCACTGTCCTCTTCGTTTGATTCATCGCCAGACAAATTCAGATTAACAAGCTTAGAATATGTTTGCTTTAATTCTTCAAGTTTTGCTTTTTTTGCTTCAATATTATTTAAAGTATTTTGTAAAATAGGGTTATCTTGTTTCGCATTTGAAAAAAACGATAAATTATTTTCAAGTTGTACAATTTCATGTCCAAGATCTTGTATTTGCTTTCTCATCTTTCTAAGATCTTCATCCAGCTTTTTATCGTCTTTAGATTGTTTGTAATTTTCAACCTTAATATTTAACTGAATTTCATCAACAACATTCTTATCTATATCAAACTTTTTGATAATATTTTTTATCGCTTGATTAAATTCTTTGTTAATACTCATTTCTTCTCTTGGGACTTTTCCGATAGAGTTCCATTGAATGCTATATTCATTGATTTTAGCTAGCGCCTCTTCTTTATTGTTCGCAGTAAATGAAGATATTTCTGACAAAAGGTTTTGTTTTCTTTTCAAATTTTCGGTCCATTCTTCATTTACTTTGTTATTTCTTTGTTTATATCTATTAAAGAAGTAATTACAATTTTCTCTAAACTCATCCCATAGCTTATCAGAATATTTTCTTGGAACATGACCAATGTTTTTCCATTCGTTCTGAATCTTTTTATAAAGATTTAAGATCACATCCCAGTCTTCGCTATCTTTATTTGCTTTGGCAATCTCCAATAAATCGTTTTTCTTTTTAAGATTCTCTTGTTGTACCCTTTTTAAGTCTTTATAGAAAGTATTTTTTTTACCGTTTATTTCATGAAGAAGATTTTTGAATTTGCTCCATGTATCGCCACTTACTTCTTTAGGAATTCTACCTGTTGTAAAAAAAGCTTCTCGTAATTCTTCAATTTTTTTGACATTATTCTGCCAGAAAGAATGATCCGGATTTTCTACTGTTGCTATTGATTCAAGCTGAGAAATGATAGTTTGCTTTTTTTCTAAATTAGCTTGTTGTTCTTCTTTTATTTTTTCGAATAGTTCAGATTTTCTTTCATGAATTTTTTGAGTAATGGTTTTAAATTCTTGCCAAGTACTTTCTCTAAATTCTTCAGCTACTGGTTCTGCTTGTTCTTTCCAAAGTTTATGTAAATATTGCAGTTCGTTTAATGCTTTTTGTACACTTGGTTCAGTAATTAGTTCATTAGCTCTGCTTATTATAGCTTTTCTTTGTTCCAAGTTATGAGCATAATCTAACTCTTCAAGCTCTTTATTTAATTTAATAAACTCATGCGCATTATCCAAGTGATGAAAATATGTTCTGAATACATCTCCAGCTTTTGATTTTGGAATTTTACCTGCATTATGCCATTTTTCTTTTATATCTCTGAACTTTTTAAAGAAAGAACTTATGGATTCCATGGGAGTCGTATAAAGCTCTTTTAATTCTTCAATAATTTGAAGTCTTTTAGTAAGATTGTTTTGTTCGTTTTTTTCTTGCTCTTTATAATATGAGTTAAGTTTTGCTCTGTAATCATGATATACGGAATTAAATTTGTTTTTTAAAAATAGATCCGGTTGATAACTTAACTCATCGCCCCCTTCTTCAAGAAACTTTTCCTTTCTTGTAACCTCATGCTCATCAAATTTTTTCGTAAATATATCTCTTATTGAGTTTATATTTTCTCCAATTAAATAAACAGGGTATTTAGTAAGGAGGTGTTTAACTTCATCAATAAGTTTGTCTAATGAAAAAGACTCATAATCTTTTTCCGGGATCGTTGTTTCTTCAACGGAATGATCCGCCTTATTGTTTTCAGAATTAAGCTCATCAATAGAATCTTCCTTAGCAGAGTCTTGATGATAGGATGATTCTACATCATTTTGTAATGATTCAACATTTTTTTCATTTCCTTCTGCATGATGCAGGTTATCCGATTCAGTGCCCATATTATTGATATTTTTCCAAACAAAAATATAAAAAATATTGCATATGTGCTATATAAGTAATAATAAAATGTAAATGATTTAAATAATTAAAAGAAAATTAATTTTTATATTATAAGATAAATTAGTTATAAAAACCTAAGAGTAGTTTAATAAATAAAATAGTAAAAAAATAAAATTTAAAATTCCTTAAATATATGTTAAATTAGCTACATATGTTCAATCCTAGCCTCAATTAAAATATAATTTTTTAAAAATTTGTTTTTAAAGGATTTAAGGTTTTATATAACTGTTATAAAAGGAGAAATATTAATACTTATATGGGATGATTATTGAAAAAAATAGTAGTAAAAAACTAATGCTAGGTCTAATTTTTATAAGAATTGGAAAAATTATAAAGTATTAAATCCATTCAAAATCGAATATTTCAGAAAAATTTTTTTTAATAAGTTTTTTTACTTCATAAGGATCCACATTCCTTTCTAACTCTTTTTCTAAGGATGTGACTGATTTGTCTTTAATTCCGCAAGGAATTATGTAATCAAAATACGAAAGGTTAGGAGAGAGATTCAATGCAAAACCATGCATAGTAACCCATTGGCTTGCTTTTACGCCAATTGCACAAATTTTCCTAGCAAAAGGTTTATCTGCATCAATCCAAACTCCTGTTTCACCAGTTGATCTTTCCCCTTTTATTCCATAATGATTTATAGTTTTAATGATTACTTCTTCCAACTTCCGCATATACATATGTATATCGTTAAAAAAATTATCAAGGTCTAAAATAGGATAACCTACAATTTGTCCTGGACCATGATACGTAATATCACCTCCTCGGTTAGTTTTAATGAACTGAGCATCAATTTCTTGGAGTTTAGAATTAGTGATTAAAAGATTTTGAAAATTACCGTTTTTTCCTAAAGTAAATATATGAGGATGGGAGACGCTTAAAAAATAATTAGGCGTAAGTAGTGATTTACTATTACTAAGTTTTTTATTATTTAACTTAATTGAGATAATGTGTTGTAATAATTTTTCTTGTAATTTCCAGGTTTTAAGATAGTCAGCTTGATGCAAATCTTTATATATGACTTTTTTATTTTGAATTTTGTACATTCGGCAAATTTAATTTTATAAATATAAATAAATATATAGGAAAAGAAAGTCAGACTTATTAATAAACTAATATAAGCTAAGTCGAGACGAAGAAAGTAAGTGAAAAATATTATAAAATGTTATAACATGTAAAACCCTTTCAATAGAAACTATGAAAGGGTTCATTAACACTAAAAAACTTTATTAAAGAACAACTAATTATTGATGCAAATATACATCTTTTTTCTTAAAAACAAAAATAAATTACAGATTTAGGTAAAAATTGTTAATAAAATCTTTAAACTTGATATTATTATGTTAAGGATAAAATTTGAGATAAATAATTTTTTCTTTAACTTTTCTTAATAAACTTAGCATATATTAATTTTTTTTAAATATAAATCATTTAAAATGCTTTTTTATTAATAGTGTAAAATGAAATTTTTAAATTATTTTTGTTCAATAATTTAATGATGCAAATAAATATAATTATATGAGCTTAGAAATTAATGATCAAACCTTCAAAGAAGAAGTATTAAGCTCCAAGGAACCTGTTTTAGTGGATTTTTGGGCAGAATGGTGTGGGCCATGTAGAAGTTTAAAACCAATTGTGGATGAATTATCTGAAGAATTTAAGGGTAAAGTAAAAGTGGCTAAAATTGATATTGATGCAAATCAGGAAATTTCAGTAGAATATGGAATCAGAAATATTCCAACGCTTTTATTCTTTAAAAATGGACAAGTTGTAGATAAAGTTGTGGGGGTTCAACCTAAAGAACAACTTGCAGAAAAAATGAATGCATTATTGGATTAAGACAATTAGTAAAAATTAAAAAAAATAAAAATATCCTGAATTTATTCAGGATATTTTTATTTATAATAAAATATAATATTTATTCTAAATTAGGAATTGATTTTCCTCATTCGTAAGCTTTTAGGAGTTATTTCAAGATATTCATCATCTTTAATATATTCCATAGCTTCTTCTAATGAGAATTCAACTTTTGGGAAAATTTTGGCTGCTTGGTCAGAACCGGAGGCTCTCACATTAGTCAATTTCTTTCCTTTAATTAGATTTACCTCTAAATCGTTATCTCGGCTATGCTCACCTACTACCTGACCTTTATATATCTGATCTCCGGGTTCTACAAAAAATTTGCCTCTATCTTGTAGTCTATCAATTGCATAAGCCAAAGCTTGACCCGTTTCAGATGAAACCATTGATCCGTTTTGTCTTTGTGGAATTATGTCCTTAACCGGTTCGAAATCTTTAAATCTATGATTGATGATAGCTTCTCCGGAAGTTGCTGTTAGTAATAGATTTCGCAATCCGATAAGTCCACGAGAAGATATATCGAATTCTAAATGTTGCAAGTCTCCTTTAGGCTCCATCACTTTTAATTCTCCTTTTCGTTGAGTAACTAGTTCAATTGCTTTACCTGCTACTGCATCCGGAACATCAATTACCAAATGTTCATAAGGTTCATGTTTTACTCCGTCTATTTCTTTAATAGTAACTTTAGGTCTTCCTACTTGCAATTCATATCCTTCACGTCTCATAGTTTCAATGAGGACTGATAAATGTAAAATTCCTCGTCCAAATACATTAAATTTATCTTCAGAATCTGTTTCTTCAACTCGTAAAGCTAAATTAATTTCAGTTTCTTTCATAAGGCGATCCCTTAAATGGCGCGAAGTAACATATTTACCCTCTTTACCAAAAAAAGGAGATGTATTTATGGTAAATAACATACTCATAGTTGGCTCATCTACCGCAATACGAGGGAGTGCTTCTGGTTCATTTAAATCTGCAATGGTATCTCCGATTTCAAAATTATCAATTCCGATCACAGCACACAAATCGCCACTTCTTACAGATTCTACTGATTTTCTTCCTAACCCTTCGAAGACTTGTAATTCTTTAATACGTATTTTTTTATTTTTACCATCTTCTTGACATAGAGTATAATCTTTTCCGGAGACTAAATCTCCTCTATATACACGGCCTATTGCTATTTTACCGACAAAATTAGAGAAATCAAGGGAAGTAATTTGCATTTGAGGAGTTCCTTCAACATAAGGTGCTTCCGGTATCAGTTCGATGATCTTATCTAATAAATAGGTAATATTATCTGTTGGTTGTTTATAATCTCCCGACATCCATCCTTGTTTAGAAGACCCATATACGGTTTCAAAATCCAATTGCTCTTCTGTAGCCTCCAAATTAAACATCAGTTCAAATACTTGGTCGTGAACATGCTCTGGCTGGCAATTTTCTTTGTCTACCTTGTTGATTACTACAATCGGTTTTAAACCTAGCTCAATCGCCTTACTTAATACAAATCGTGTTTGAGGCATAGGCCCTTCAAAAGCATCTACAAGTAATAAAACACCATCAGCCATTTTAAGTACTCGTTCAACTTCTCCTCCAAAATCAGCATGTCCGGGAGTATCAATAATATTGATTTTTATTCCCTTATAATTTACAGAAACATTCTTTGACAAAATGGTTATTCCTCTTTCACGTTCTAGATCATTATTATCTAGAATTAAATCCCCGTCATTTTTCTCAACAACATTACAGGATTGAATAATTTTATCTACCAATGTTGTCTTTCCATGATCGACATGGGCAATAATTGCTATATTTCTAATTGATTGCATATATGATTTTAAAATTCAGGTGCAAATGTAAGTTTTTTATTACTAAATATATGGTTTTGTGATATTAAATTAAATTATAATAATAGTAATTAAAATATTTAGTTAAAAACAAGATTTATTGTAATTTTGATAGCAAATAAAAAGATTTGAATATGAAAATAGCTTATATCCTTTTTTTATTAGGTATAACAATAACAATGAATTCTTGTAAAGAGAAAAAAAAGATTCAAAATGAACCGGAAAAAATAAATTATAATGATAGTGCTAATCTTATAGACAAGAAATCTATAAATAAGGATGTCATAAGTTTAGAACCTATTAATGATATACCCACATTTGATACTAAATATGCTAACCAGTTTGTAATTGACATAAAATCTTATTTTGAACAAATGGCTGAAGCTTCCCGAAAAGGAGAAACTGATAAAATTTTGGAATTGCAATTAAAAGCAAACGATTTTGATACAGAATTTAAAAAAGTCAAAGAAAGTTTAGACCCAAAACAACAGGAAAAGCTTACGACTTGGTATATGCAATTGGTTAAAGCTGCTTCAAACTAGGATTTATTCGTAATAAATTTCTTATTTTTTAATTTATATTAGACTCAAACCAAAAATATAATGATCTTTACCTAATATATAATTCATAAATAATCTACTTAATTATTCAGCACATAACATATTAAATTTAATAATTGCACTATTACAGGATGAATTTCGAAAATGAAAAAATTATTATAAGTAAAAATATTTTAAAAAATTAGAATTATATAAGTATTTTCTTTGCAAGTTAATCCAATTGATAACATTGTTAAATTTTTTTTAACATTCTTCTTTTTAAGGAGCTAATAGCATCAAAATGAATATAAATAAAAGAATTACTTATTGATATATAATAATTTAAGTTAATAACTGTTTTCATTTTATATAAATATTTTAAAATAGCTGGAGAATAGTAGCACTGCATTAAGATGTAATAATATAAAATAAAATATTTTTATCTTTATACGGATAAATTATATTTATATGCTAACTAAAACTTATGGAAGTTCTGTTTATGGTGTAAATGCCCAATTAATTACAATTGAAGTAAATGTTGATAGAGGAGTAGGATATCAGTTAGTTGGAATGCCTGATACAGCTATAAAAGAAAGTGCCCATCGTATTTCTGCTGCTCTTAAAAATTGTGGTTATAAAATGCCAGGTAAAATGATTACCGTAAATATGGCTCCGGCAGATTTAAGAAAAGAAGGATCTGCTTACGATTTGACCATTGCTATTGGCATATTGGCAGCCTCTGAACAAATAAAAGGAGAAGGTTTGGAACAATATCTAATTATGGGAGAATTATCTTTGGATGGCTCTTTACAACCTATAAAGGGAGTATTACCCATAGCTATACAAGCAAGACAAGACGGATTCAAAGGATTTTTTCTCCCTAGACAAAATGCTAAAGAAGCAGCAATAGTAAATGACCTTGAGGTGTACGGAATCAATAATATAAAAGAAGTAATAAATTTCTTTGATAAAAAAGAAAAATTAACACCGGTTGTAGTTAATACGAGAGAAGAATTTTTTGAAAATAATAATAAATTTTTATTTGATTTTTCTGAAGTAAAAGGTCAAGAAAATGTAAAAAGAGCATTAGAAATTGCAGCTGCCGGAGGGCATAATGTATTATTAATAGGTCCTCCGGGAAGTGGAAAAACTATGCTTGCCAAACGAATCCCATCTATATTGCCACCATTAACCTTATCTGAAGCTTTAGAAACTACAAAAATTCATTCCGTGGCAGGAAAATTAGGATCTGAATCTTCGTTAATGACCGTAAGACCCTATCGTAATCCCCATCATACAATATCGGGCGCAGCTTTAGTAGGAGGGGGGAGTTATCCTCAACCGGGAGAAATCTCTCTATCACATAATGGAGTTCTTTTTCTAGATGAATTACCTGAATTTAACAGGCAGGTACTGGAAGTAATGAGACAACCTCTAGAAGATAGAATAGTAACTATATCAAGAGCAAAATTTACGATTACTTATCCAGCCAGTTTTATGTTAATAGCTTCCATGAATCCTTCTCCTTCAGGATATTTCCCCAATGATCCAAAAAATACCAGTTCAGTTCAGGAAATGCAAAGATACATGAATAAGATTTCAGGACCTTTATTAGATAGAATAGATATTCATATTGAAGTTACTCCTGTGCCTTTTGATGATTTATCGACAAAAAGGAAAGGAGAATCTAGTGCTGAAATAAGAAGTAGGGTGATTGAGGCAAGAAAAATACAATCAGAAAGATATAAGAAGATAGAAGGGATACACTATAATGCTCAAATTGGACCGAAACAACTGGATGAATATTGTTTATTAGATGATTCATCTAAAAAACTTTTGAAATCAGCAATTGAACGTCTAGGTTTGTCTGCCAGGGCTTATGACCGTATTTTAAGAGTAGGAAGAACCATTGCTGATTTAGAAAAATCTATAACAATACAATCGCATCATATTGCAGAAGCCATACAATATCGAAGTCTGGATAGGGAAGGATGGGTAAAGTAAGGTAATATTAAAAGGATAATATTGGCAAAAATTTTTTAAATTAATTGTAATTTTATTTCTCAAAATTTAATGAATATGGTAAGAATGGTTCAACCGTCGGATGCACCAAGAATAGCTGAAATATATAACTATTATATAGAAAATACAGTTATTACCTTTGAAGAAGAAAAAGTAAGCAAACAAGATATAGAACAAAGAATTCAAAAAATTCTTAAGAAGGGCTTTCCTTATATAGTTTATGAAAAAGGCGGGAAAGTAATAGGATATGCATATGTAAATAACTGGCGGGAAAGATCAGCCTATGATATTACCTTAGAAAATAGTATTTATGTGGATCGTTATGAAACCAAACAAGGCATCGGTAGTTTATTATTTACAAGATTAATCCAAGAGTCAGTGAAAATAAATATACATTCCCTAATAGGAGTAATTTCATTACCCAATGAACCGAGCCGTAGATTACATAATAAATTTGGATTTAAATTGATAGGAAATTTTAAAGAATCGGGTAAAAAATTTAATAAGCTGATAGATGTTGAATTTTGGCAGTTTATACTCGATTAAATAAATACGGAATTCATTTTTCATTGACAAAAAAATTAATTATAAAATTGTTTATATTAGTAATAATAGTAAATTGAATAAAATTTTAAAAAAAATAAAATGATACATCATATTGTAATGTGGAAATTAAAAGAAGCAGATAAAAAAAATAATGCTTTGAAAATTAAACAACAATTAGAATCTTTAAAAGGAATTATAAAAGAATTAGTGCATATTCAAGTGCACATTAATATGGATATTGCTCCTGAAAATAATTTTGATGTGATTCTTGAATCTCAATTCAAGAATTTTGAAGATTTAACTCTCTATACAAACCATCCGGAACACCTTACAGTTGTTAATTATATAAAAACAGTAGTTGAACAAAGAGTAGCAATCGATTACGAAGCATAATATCAAAGTAAACTTATTGACTAAAAAGGAAGTTTTTATTTAATAAAAGCTTCCTTTTTTACTAAAACAGATATTTTTTAATATTATAAGTATTATGAAGATAAGATTAAAAAATTAATAAGATCGTAATTTAGATATAATTTATGAATCAGTATCACATCTAAGCTTATAGCTGTTAACTAATATATATAAATTAGTAGAATATATCAATAATGTAATTATATGGTGGTTTTAGTATATATAATTATAAATAATTCATTGAAAAGCTATTTTTGTTGAAAAATAAATAAAGGTTATTAAATTTGCACAAAACATTTATCTAAATATATACCATGAAACTTCCAGCAATAGTTCAACTACACATTATTGTATTTATATGGG
Source organism: uncultured Apibacter sp. (assembly GCF_946479295.1). NCBI lineage: Bacteria > Pseudomonadati > Bacteroidota > Flavobacteriia > Flavobacteriales > Weeksellaceae > Apibacter > uncultured Apibacter sp. The sequence goes on along the minus strand of NZ_CAMLFD010000003.1, from coordinate 151,606 downwards.
GATTTACAGGAGTAATAGGAAAACTAATATCCCTAGACGCCATACCTTTAGTTTGGGGAAGAACATTGGTAGCTGCTCTTATATTATTTTTTTATGTAAGTCTTTTTACAAAAAAAAAATTGTTAGTATCTAAAAAATTGATTTTACAACTCTTGGGCTGTGGAGTAATAGTAGGAATACATTGGTCTTTATTTTACGGATCTATCAAAATATCTAATATATCAATAGCAACCTCCACACTATCTACAGGAACCTTATTTGTTGCTTTTCTAGAACCAATTTTTTTTAAACGTAAAATTAAAATGTCAGAAATAATTCTAAGTTTAGTAATTATGACTTGCATATTTTTTATATTCAATACTGAAATAAGCTATTGGAAAGGTATACTTTTAGGAATCAGCTGTGCATTTTTATCTGCATTATTTTCTGTAGTTAATGGAATTATGTATAAAAAAGGAAGTTCAGATATCATAACCTTTTATGAAATGGTTGGAGCTTTTTTTACCTTAACGGCTTTAATGACTGTATGTAACGATTGGGAAGCCATAGCAACAATAAAGATAGAGGATGTATTTTGGCTGTTAATTTTAGGAGGATTACTAACAAGTTTTCCTTTATTAATGACTATGAAGCTCATGAAACATATAACTCCTTTTACTTTAATGCTTTCCGTAAATTTAGAACCCGTGTATGCTATACTTATAGCTTTTTTAATTTGGAAAGATTCAGAAAAAATGAGTCCTGTTTTTTATATATCGACTTCCATTATGATTCTTGCGATTTGTGTAAATGGATATCTAAAATCCAAGAATAATAAAATAAGCATTACTAAATAAATAATAGTATTTGCACTATTTTTGATTTTAACACAAGATAAAGTTAGTTATCATGTGTTATATACCCAAACTTCTAATGATATTTAGGTTATTGTTAGGACCTGTAATCATTTATTTGGCCTATAAAATTGAAGAGACTAATAAACTGTATATTGTTATTCTAATGTATTTGGGCTTATTATCTGATATTTTGGATGGGATAATTGCAAGAAAATTAGGGGTAGCTACTGAAAAACTAAGACGAATGGATAGTCTGATTGATCTGATTTTTTGGATTTCCATAGGTATTTCTTCATGGATTATAAGCCCGAAAATTATTGAAAATCATTTGATTCTTATACTTGTTTTGATTTTATTGGAAGGATTATGCTATATAATCAGTTTTATACGATTTAAAAAAGAAACCAGTACTCATGCCTATTCATCAAAATTGTGGGGAATTACTTTACTTTTAGTCTTTACCTCAATTATTGGATTTAATTACGGAGGATTCTTCTTTTATCTTACGGTTATTGTAGGACTTATTTCTTATATAGACATTTTATTAATACTATTCCTATTGCCAAAATGGGAACACGATGTTCCAAGTTTCTTTCATGCCTATTTAATAAGAAAAAATATACCATTTAAAAGACATTCTTGGTTTCATTAAGCGGTAAAAGAATACCCTTGCATAATTGTATAAGTAAAAGTAATTAAATATGGGTTTTAAATAATGAGAGGTATGAATTTATTGAAACGATGTGGTCACATTGAATGAAAAATAAAAATAAATGAAAATTTCAATAAAAGAGAAGGATAAAAAAGATTTAACTATGGCATTATATTGTTTGCCTGGTATCTTAATTATTTATAGCATAGGGTTTATATTTAAGGATCTTATTTATACAAGCATTGCAGTAGGTGGAGCCGTAACAGCAGGATATGGTGCTAATAAGAAAATTTTAAAATATCCTTTTGCTCCTATGATTATTTCAGTTATAGGAATGAGTGTATGTGCTTTTTTAGGTTCATTAATTGGACATTCTTATATAGGTTATATGATATGTTGTATTTTACTAGCATGTTTAGCCACTTGTGTAGGAACTATTAATCAAACCGCTTGGTGGATCGTTTTGCAATGGTCTATTGCCTTTTTTGTCGGTGGGTTTTATGTAGGTAACGTTTGGTCAGCACTACAAAGAGGAATTTTAATTCTGTTAGGTGGCTTATTTCAATCAGTATGCATTATATTTTTAATAGAAAAATTTTCATTTCAAAGAAATATTATAGATCCTGATAATCTTTTATCAATTATTAAGAATATATACGAAAATATTGATAAAAAAATACGTTTTCATACAACTATTATTTATGCGGCTTTAGCAATGATAGTTTGCTTTCTACTTATTCATATATTTAATATAAAATACTATTATTGGGTCATTATGACAGCCTTGGTTATTTTAAAACCGGATTTTATTGATACTTTAAAAAAAGCAAGTATAAGATTGTTAGGTACATTCATAGGATTTTTAATAGCCTATGGATTGATTAGGTGGAATTCGTCAAAATATAGTATGGTAATAGAAATCATTATATCATTATATTTATGTTATGTATTTGCTAATCGTAAATATGCAATATTTACAATATTCTTAACCATAAGTACAGTATTAATGTTTTCAATAAATGGCTCATCTGGTGAAGAAATAGCAATGGAAAGACTAATTTCGACATCAATAGGAGGAATATCTGCAATTCTGATAATGAGTTTAAGTTTCCTCCATCTTAAAAAAATAAAAAAGAATAGATAAAATATTGTTTATATTTATTTGAATATTTCATCTTTATGACTTTCAACCCAATCAATCATTGACTGAATAATAGGAAGTACACCTTTTCCCGTTTCAGATAAATAATATTCTACTTTGGGCGGAATTTCTAGATATGCTTTTCGTATAATTAAATTATGTTTTTCTAAATTTTTTAAAGTTTTTGAAAGCATTTTTTGAGAAATATCAGGAATGTTCTTTTTAAGTTCCCCATAGCGCATAGGAAGACCTGATTGCAGAACAACCAATATTAACAAGGACCATTTATCACTAAACCTGCTCAATATATTTCTAATAGGGCAGGAAGGATATTTTAAATCAAGGTTTCTAATTTCCATTTTTATTCTAAATATACAATACTATACTATATAATAATAATTTAAGTTAAATAAATGTTAATGTATCGAAATTATATAATTGATATTCAATATTTCTAACTCTATAGGTTCGTAAAGAACCTAATTGTTCGGTTAACTTCATTAGTCTAATTTTGAATGATATCAAAATCATTAGATAAATGACAATAAATTTTAATTTAAAAATTAGTTATAACAAAAATATTTTTTACCATGATGATAAGAAGACTTCTAATACCCATATATTTACTACTAATATCTTCAAATTTAAAATCTCAAAAAACGGTAGATTTATCTTTGCATAATTTGAAAGCCGTAAATACGATTATGGATTTGGAAAATAGGGAGGGAGAAAAAGTAGTTAGAGCAGTGAAAGACTTGGCTGTAAAAGAATTTGACGAACCTACTTTTGTACGAATTAATTCTATAAATTTTTCGAACGGAATAATCGAAGTTAAGGTATTAAGCAGTCTCTTAGCCGATGCTCCTGATTTTGCGCGAGGATTTATTGGAATAGCTTTTCGCATTAATGATACTAATTCTAAGTTTGAAAGTATTTACCTTCGTCCTTTAAATGCAACCGTTGAGGATCAGATACGAAGAAATCGAAGCATACAATATTTTTCCTATCCGGATTTTAAATATCAACGATTGAGACAAGAATTCTGTGGTAAATACGAGTCCTATGCAGATATAGCACTTAACGAATGGATCCAGATTAGGATAGAAGTGCAAGGTGAAAAAGCTAAATTATATATAAATGATGCAAAAAAACCTTCATTTATTATTAACGATTTAAAATTGGGAGAAAATCAAAAAGGTGCAATTGGACTATTTGTTGACATCGGCACGGAAGGATTTTTTAAAGATATAAAGATAACGTTACAATAAAAAATGAATTGTATTTAGATGTTGAGATTCAAAGATAATTCTAATTTAACTTGAAATCTAAATACAATTCGTTTTTTATTACATCTAATATTTCTTTATTAATATTCACCCTACGATTCATGGATTGAGATTCTAAATACACATTATTTTTTTTATCAATAATTTCAAAATGTATATCTTTAGAACCTGAATTTTCATCACAGACCTTATTTAAGGCAGTAATTGTATTTTCGTCTAAATTTTCCAAATTAATTTTGATAGTTAGTTTCTTAGCATGTTTTCCTATTATATCGCTCAGTTCCTCAATGTTCAACACATTTATATAAACAAACCCATTATCTTTAATCATACCAACAGTGATTCTAACCAAAACAAATAAATTAGGAATTAAATATTTTTGTAAATCCAGATAATTTTTTTTAAGTTTTAACGAAATAGTTCCCGTTTTATCTTCCAAATCAAAAAATGCTATTCTTGTTCTTCCATTATTAATTTCTTTATGTTCAAAACGAGAAATCATTCCAGCTATATAAACCTCTTTGTTAATATATTTATCTTTGTTTTCATTAATCTCAGCAATATCTGTAGGTTTTATTAAAGCGATTTCATATTTATAATTATCCATAGGATGAGCTGAAATATAAATTCCAACTACTTCCTTTTCTCTGCTAAGCTTATACATGGTGCTCCATTCTTCGGTTTCAGGAATTACAGGTTTCATCACATCAAAACCGTCGTCTCCCAGATCACCAAATAAAGAATTTTGTGCAGAATTTTTATTATCTTGATAAGCCATACCGTATCTTACTAGCTTTTCAATAGTACTAGAACCATTTTCTTCTTTAAAAAATTGAGCACGATTCGTAGACAATCCATCGAATGCACCTGCCAAAACTAAATTTTCAAGCACTTTCTTATTAATATTTTTTAAGTCAGCTCTTTCAAAAAATTCAAACAAGTTCTTGTATTTTCCATTATTATATCTTTCACTTACCACAGCTTCCACAGCATTTTCTCCAATACCTTTTATAGCTCCCATCCCAAATCGGATTGCTCCCTTTTCGTTTACAGTAAACTCATAATCACTTTCATTAACATCGGGTCCGAGTACTTCAAGCCCCATATTTTTGCATTCTTCCATGAAAAAACTTAAAGTAGTAAGGTTATTTAAGTTGTTACTTAGCAGAGCTGCCATAAATTCTGCCGGATAATGGGCTTTTAAAAAAGCGGTCTGAAAAGCAATAAAAGCATAACAAGTTGAATGAGATTTGTTAAAAGCATATTGTGCAAAGGCTTTCCAGTCTTCCCATATTTTTTTTAGCTTATCCTCCGGGTGTCCACGTTCAATAGCTCCTTCAAGAAAACGAGCTTCCATTTTATTAAGAACCTGAATCTGCTTTTTACCCATAGCTTTTCTCAACACATCCGCATCACCTCTACTAAAACCAGCCAATTTTTGAGAGAGAAGCATTACTTGTTCTTGATATACGGTAATACCATAAGTATCGGCAAGATATTCTTCCATATCTTTCAGATCATAGGTAATTTCTTCTTTACCATTTTTACGGTTAATAAAGTTTGGAATATACTGTAAGGGACCGGGACGATATAAAGCGTTCATCGCTATCAGGTCTTCAAACTTATCGGGTTGTAAAGCTTTCAGGTGCTTTTGCATTCCCGGAGACTCGTATTGGAATATCCCCACGGTATTTCCATTTTTAAATATTTCATAAGTTTTTTCATCATCCAATGGAAACTCATCCGGATTTAAAACTGTTCCGGTTCTCTTTCTGATGATTTCAATTGTATCACTTATTATTGTTAGCGTACGCAGCCCTAAGAAATCCATTTTCAACAGACCAGCGCTTTCCACTACAGAGTTGTCAAATTGTGAGACCAATAAAGAAGAATCTTTGGCCACAGCAACCGGTATTAAATTGGTTATATCTTCAGGGGTAATTATAACACCGCAGGCATGAACCCCAGTATTTCGAAGACTACCTTCCAATTGAAAAGCATTTTGAATAACTTTTCCTTCCAGATCGTTGTCATCAAATTTTTGCTTAAGTTGAAGAACCGGTATAGATTCTTCTTTGCCAAAATCCTTAATAAGTTCATCTTCAGACTTATTTTTCAACTTGGTAAGATTTAAATTAGAAGGTAAATTTTTGGATAAACGATCCGTATCACTCAAAGGCAATTCCAACACCCTACCCGCATCTCTGATAGCAGATCTACCTGCCAAAGTGCCGTAAGTAATAATTTGAGCAACTTGATTTTCTCCATATTTATCGACCACCCATTGTATAATTTTTTCACGTCCTCTATCGTCAAAATCAATATCAATATCGGGTAAAGATACACGATCCGGATTTAAAAAACGCTCAAAAAGTAAATCATATTTAATTGGGTCTATGTTTGTAATACCGATGCAATAAGCAACGGCAGATCCAGCAGCCGAACCACGTCCGGGACCGACAGAAACTCCCATTTTTCGAGCCTGAGAAGTAAAATCCTGAACGATGAGGAAATATCCCGGATATCCCGTTTTAGCAATAGTTTCCAATTCAAATTCCAATCGTTCTCTGGTTTCCGCAGATAAATCATTACCATATCTTTTCTTTGCTCCTTCCCAAGTAAGGTAAGCTAAATAAGCATTTTCTCCTCTTTTACCTCCATCTATCTCATCCTCTGGGTTTTTAAATTCTTCCGGAATTTCAAACTTCGGAAGTAAAACATCTCTTGTTAATTGGTAAGGTTCAAATTTCTTTATAAAGTCTTCGAAATTTTCAATAGCCTCAGGAATGTCCGCAAACAATTCAGCCATTTCGGTTTGAGATTTGAAATTGTATTCATCGTTAGGGAGACCGAATCTTTTTCCGAAACCTCTTCCTTTAGGAGTTGATTGTTTTTCGCCGTCTTTGATACACAAAAGAATATCTTGAGTTTCAGCTTCTTTTTTATTTATATAAAAAGTATCGTTTTGAGCTAAAACTTTAACCCCGTATTTTTTTGCAAATTTTAATAAAACTTTGTTTAGATGTTCTTCCTCGTCTAAATGATGCCTAAGTAATTCTACATAAAAATCATCCCCAAATAAACCATACCAATAAATAAACGCTTCTTCAGCCTGTTTTTCTCCAACATTTAATATTAAGCTGGGAATTTCTGAAGTTAAACTTCCGGTAGTAGCTATTAAATTTTCTTTATATTGTTCTATAAGCTCTTTTCCAACTCTAGGATATCCAGCATACAATCCTATTTTGTATCCTAAAGTAGATAATTTTGAAAGATTCTTAAATCCCTCATGATTTTTAGCAATTAAAATTTGAGTATATCTACGATCTGGATTATCCTTTGTAAATTTATTTTGTTTATAATATTCAGATATATACAATTCGCACCCAATAATGGGTAATATTTCTCTCTTTAAAGGTTCCGTACTACCATCTTCTAAAATTTTGGCATTGTGTTCATTAATAGTTCCGTTGGCTTTTTTAATCTCATTAAGAAAAGCAAAAGCTCCCATTAAGTTACCTGTATCCGTTATGCCTAAAGCAGGCATATTATATTCAATAGTCTTTTTTATCAGGTCAGCATGTTTACTGGTGGAAGTAAGAATTGAATAAACGGAGTGATTATGAAAATGAAAATAAGAAGTATAATTTATTTCATCCAATGACTTTTTAGTACCTCCAGAAAATTCTTTACGTTGTTTGTTAAAATCTTTAACCTGAGTACGTATTACTATATCAAAGGGTTGGAAAGGTTCAGGATGGTTTTTAATAAAAGAACTAAGCTCTTCTTCGGTACAATGCAATTTATTTGCACTCACTTGATTTAGTCTAACTAATTCCCAAAAAGCCTGAGCAGTTGCATTCACATCTGCAGCAGCATTGTGAGCTTCGTCAAAACTGTGTCCGAATAATTTTTCATATAATTCGGAAAGTTTTGGAAATTTGAAACCACCTCCCATCCCACCGGGAAGCGCACAAAAGTCTACGCCTTCACGAGCAGTATCAATTAAAGAAAGATCAGCAATCTTATTCTGTATAGATTTTCTATAAAATTCGGTTCCGACAATAGGAATATCAAAAGCAATATTCTGTCCTACCAAAATTGGATTTTTGTCTAATACAGCATTAAATTGCTCAAGTACGGAAGTAAGGTCATGCCCTTCAGCTAATGCTTTTTCAGTACTGATTCCATGAATTTTCTGGGCATTAAACGGAATGTCATATCCTTCAGGTTTAATAATATAATCATAGTTTTCAATTAAATTACCATTTTCATCATGCAATTGCCAAGCAATTTGAACCATTCTTGGCCAATTTTCAGTATCAGAAACAGGAGCATTTGCATTAGCCGGTAGACCAGTGGTTTCAGTATCAAAAACTAAGAATTTCATGATACAAAGTTAGTGATTTCCTAATGAATTATTGATTATAAATACGGCAAATACAGTACTTTAAAATAATATAAATTTTAATAATAAAGAAATTAGTTAAGTTAAATTTTAATGCTAACTAATAACTATTTTATGTAAATATAAGGCAATAAATGTAAATTTTATATTTTATAAAATGTATAAGAGATATGGAATGAATTATTAGTTTCTTGTTTTATAATTGAGAAGTTCTTAAAAAAGAAAAATAGTTCTATTCAAAAATAATTAATATATAAATCTAATTTTAATTAAAGTTTTTATTATGACAACATATTTGGAATCATTTTTGTTTATTTTATACTAAAAAGTAATTAAAACCTATGGCATGGAAAATAATATTATTGAAAAACTTCAAAAAGAGGTAGGATTAAGTGAAGAACAAGCTATAAAATCCTTACATATTATAAAAGACTATATGGATAATGAAAATATTCATGTTGATTGGGAAAAGTTTTTTAAAGGAAAATATGAACATTTTAAAGATACAGTTACTTCTTTTTTTAGTAAAGTAGGAGATAAGGTTGAAGACTGGAGCGATAAAATAGGAGATAAGGTTGATGATTTGACTACAGAAACCAAACGGAAAATAAGAGACGTATCTAAAGATAAAGACTAATGGAGTATATCAACAAATGCCATGGAAGCTTATTATTAAGCTTCCTTTTTTATTAATATTAGTAAGGCTAGAATAATATTTTGAATTTAACACTTACCTCAATTTTAGGAACATAATTTTAAAATAGTAGAAGCTATGAAGTGATAATAGTAATAAATGGAATCTTTTTTATATAAAAATATCAAATAACTCATAAAATATGTATTTTTGTATCTCTCCTTTAATAAGATAAAAATGTTACTATTAAAATTTGGAGGCACAAGTGTAGGAAGTGCCGAACGTATTAAGAATTTGGCTGAATTAACTAAAGGGAAAAAACCTAAAATAGTTGTTTTATCAGCAATGAGTGGTACTACAAATTCCTTAGTGGAAATTTCTCAAGCATTATATGAGAAAAATATACAAAAGGCAAAAGAACTTATAGACACTCTGGAAAATAAATATAGAAACGAAGTAAAAGACTTATATAAGAATGAAACTATCTTAAAAAAAGGTAATGAACTACTAGATGAATATTTTGGTTATTTATCTTCATTTTTAAAATTTCCTTTATTTACTTCGAAGGAAGAAAAAATAATTTTAGCACAAGGAGAACTTCTTAGTACATATATGTTTCATTTCTATATGAGTGAAATAGGAGAGAAGACTCTACTTCTTCCAGCCTTAGACTTTATGAGAATAAACAAAGATGGGGAGCCTGATTTTCCTTATATCGAAGAACATATTAAAGAAGAACTTAAAAAATATCCAGATATAAATTATTTCATTACTCAAGGATACATATGTAGAAATGCCCAAGGAGACATTGATAATTTACAGAGAGGAGGAAGTGATTATACGGCTTGCATAATCGGAGCAGCTATAGACGCAGAAGAAATACAAATCTGGACAGATATAGATGGAATGCATAATAATGATCCACGATTTGTTGACAAAACCCATCCAATAAGCGAATTAAGTTTTGAAGAAGCAGCAGAATTAGCTTATTTTGGAGCAAAAATTTTGCATCCAACATGCATCCTTCCGGCACAAAAAAGAGGAATACCCGTAGCCTTAAAAAATACAATGCAGCCTGAGGCTAAAGGTACTTTAATAGGTAATATAAATACACCTGAAGGTATTCGTGCCGTAGCGGCAAAAGATGGTATTTACGCTATCACCATTAAAAGCGTTAGAATGCTATTAGCTTATGGATTTCTTAAAACCATATTTGAGATATTCGATAAGTACAAAACCTCAATTGATATGATTACAACTTCGGAGGTGGCCGTTTCTTTGACTATAGACAATTCATCGAACTTGGATAATATCTTAAAAGAATTAAATGAGATTGCCAATGTTGAAGTTGAAAAAGATCAAACAATTATCGCAATAGTAGGAAATATTGCTAAAAATGAAGCAGGGTATGCAGTTAAAATTCTCGATGCCCTAAAAGACATACCTTTGCATATGATTTCATATGGAGGAAGTGAACATAATATTTCTGTAGTAATAGATAGTGTAAATAAAAAAGAAGCTTTACAAGCGCTTAATACTAAACTTTTCGGATATTAAAATATTCAATATAAATTAACTAGAAAGAATTACATTTTTAAAAAAGCTTTTAAGAAACGCCTTAATAGCTTTTTTTTATCTTTATAAATAAAATTTTATACTAATTTAAGTATAAATCAAATACATTATCAAGTTGAATAAAACGGCAATAATAATAGGAGCAACCGGATTAGTAGGTAGTAGTTTATTAAATTATCTCTTAAAAAGTTCAAATTATACGAAAGTAATTCTTCTAGCTAGAAAAAATATTGAAATTAAACATCAAAAACTAATTTGCTACCAAATTGATTTTGATTTAATTGAATCCTACAAAGATTTAATTACAGGAGATGATTTCTTTTGTTGTTTAGGAACAACATTAAAAAAAGCTCATACTATTGAAAACTTTAAAAAGGTTGACTTTAATTATCCATTGCAATTTGCTCAAATAGCTAAAACCAATAAGGTGAAAAATTTTTTATTAATATCTTCAATTGGGGCTAACTCAGAATCAGGTAATTATTACATTAAAACTAAAGGGCAATTAGAGGATAAAATCAAAGAGTTGTTTTTTCATGGAACTTTCATTTTTAGGCCATCGATTTTAAAAGGTCATCGAAATGAACTTCGACTTAAAGAAAAAATAAGCGAAATATTTTTATCTATATTTTCATTTTTATTATTAGGGAAATTAAAAAAATACAGACCTATCTTGGCAACACAAGTAGCAAAAGCTATGTATATAGAAGCTCAAAAGGGCTTAAAAGGAATATATATTTTTGAGTCGGATGTCATGCAAAATATAGAATAGAATTTTATCTAAAAATATTACACTATTCGATAATAAAAAACTAACGAAAAAATATAGCAAAAAATAGTAAAAGTGTACATAAATTAGGAAAAAACTAAATGATTTCATAAAATTAGCTAAAATGGTAAATATGAATGTGCAAATTCAATCTAATAAACTGCAATACTATGAAAATTAAACATTTATAGATGGGAAAAATTGCATATTAGAAAATAAAAAAGGAAACATTAATTATAATATTGGTAAAAAATTTCTAATTTCGCGAAAAATTATTCATATGAATCTGGTAATTGTTGAATCGCCTGCAAAGGCCAAAACAATAAAAAAATTTTTAGGAAAAGATTTTGAAGTTGAATCAAGTTATGGTCATATAACAGATCTGGCTAAAAAGGATATGGGGATAGATATGAAAACCTTAGAACCTATATACCAGGTTTCCACGGATAAAAAAGAAGTCGTGAAGAAACTTAAATCTTTAGCAAAAAAAGCGGATACAGTTTGGTTGGCTTCCGATGAAGACCGTGAAGGAGAAGCCATTGCCTGGCATTTATTTAATGAATTAAATTTAAAATCTGAAAATACTAAAAGAATAGTTTTTCATGAAATAACCCAAAATGCCATTCAAAAAGCCATTCAAAATCCCAGAACCATTGATATTAATTTAGTAAATGCGCAACAAGCTAGGAGAGTATTAGACAGATTAGTAGGGTTTGAAATGTCACCTATTCTATGGTCTAAAGTAAAAGCAGGTTTATCTGCAGGCAGGGTCCAATCCGTAGCAGTTCGTTTAATTTGTGAAAGAGAAAAGGAAATTGAGAAATTTATTCCGGTTCCCATTTATAAAGTAGAGGCAGATTTTTATAACAAATCAAAAAATTTATTAAAAAGTAAATTAAACACAGATTTTGCTGATTATTCGCAAGCATTAGATTTTATACAAAGAGCAAAAGGAAAAATATTTTCCATTTCCAATGTTGAAACTCGTCCAAGTAAAAGAAGTCCATCAGCTCCTTTTACAACATCTACCTTACAACAGGAAGCCTCAAAGTTAGGATTCTCAGTAAGTAGGACTATGATGATTGCTCAACAACTATACGAATCGGGATACATTACATATATGAGAACCGATAGTGTAAATTTATCCGAAGAAGCAATTAATTCAGCTAAAAGTGTTATTGTGAAAAATTTTGGTAACGAATATTTACACACACGTCAATATACCACTAAAAATAAATCAGCACAAGAAGCTCACGAAGCCATACGACCAACAAATTTATCTATGCAGGAGGCAGGGGCAGATGATTCTCAAAAAAAATTATATCATTTAATATGGAGAAGAACTTTAGCTTCACAAATGTCTGATGCAAGATTAGAAAGAACCATTGTAGATATATCCGCTTCAGATTTAAAAGAAAAATTTATTACAAAAGGCGAAGTAATTATTTTTGACGGATTTTTAAAAGTTTATCAGATCCAAAAAGATGAAGACTCCCCAGAAGAGGATAATGAAGGTCTATTGCCGAAAGTGGAAAAAGGTGAGATAGTACAATTATCACAAATCATAGGAGAAGAAAAATTCAGCAGACCTGCACCAAGATATAACGAAGCATCTTTAGTAAGAAAATTAGAAGAACTGGGTATTGGTCGTCCTTCTACCTATGCACCTACAATTTCCACCATTCAGAAAAGACAATATGTTGAAATAAGAGATTTAGATCCTAAGCAAAGAGAAGTAAAGAAAATATTATTAAAAAATGATAATATTAAAGAAAAAATAGAAGTGGAAAATTACGGAGGAGATCGAAGAAAACTTATGCCTACCGATATTGGATTGGTAGTGAATGAGTTTTTAACTGAACATTTTCCCACCATTCTAGATTATGGTTTTACCGCAAAAGTAGAAGAAGACTTTGATAATATTGCAGGCGGAAATGAGAATTGGAAAGAGATGCTATCCGGATTTTATAGTGACTTTCATCCGCATGTAGAAGAGGTTAAAGAAACAGCCGAAAGAGCTACTGGAGAAAGATTGCTGGGACAAGATCCGATAAGCGGAAAAAATATTTATGCACGAATTGGAAGATTTGGACCAATGATTCAGATGGGAGAAACAGAAGAGGAAGAAAAACCGAAGTTTGCCGGTTTAATGAAAGGGCAACATATAAATTCAATTACTTTAGAAGAAGCACTTAAATTATTTGAGCTTCCAAGGTATTTAGGAGATTATGAAGATAAAAAAGTGGAAGTAAATACAGGCAGATTCGGACCCTATGTAAAACATAATAGCAAATTTTTTTCTCTCAAACCTAAAGAAGGAGACGAAATTGCTACCATAACATTAGATAGGGCGATAGAATTAATAGAAGCTAAAAGAGAGGCTGATAAGAATAAATTTATTAAAGCTTTTGAAACCGAAGATCCTATCATAGAGATTTTAAATGGAAGATGGGGACCTTATATAAAACAAGGGAAAGAAAACTTTAAAATACCTAAAGAGGTTGAAGTAGATAAATTAACTCTTGAAGATGTTAAAAAAATTATCTCAGAAACAGGAAGTAAAGCTAAGGCAAAAAGCAAAACAAAAAAGAAATAAGTGGAGGCATTACGGCATTTTTTGCATCCGGTAGATGAATCTCTGTTATATGGGCTGCCTGATTCTGTAGGAAGTAAGATACAATTCTACTGGGATGATAAATTAGAAGAGAACAGTATAGTAATTATCGGTTGCCCTGATTTAAGGGGAACCGGACATAGTAAAGAATTTTCTAACATACGATTGATACGTGAAGAGTTCTATCGATTAATATGGAATGACTGGAATATAAAATTATATGATTTAGGCGATATCATACCAGGAGATGAATGGGAAGATACAGATTTTGCTTTAAGAAAGGTCTTGGAAGAATTATTGGAAATGAAAGTTCAACCCATAGTTTTAGGAGGAAATATGGGATTGAATTATACTGTTTATAAAGCACTTTCCATACTAAATAAACCTTTAAATTATACTGCGGTTGATACTAAAATTGAAATTGAAAATGCGAAGGGAAAATTAACCGATAAAAATTATCTATCTAAGATGATAGTGGAAGATGTAAATTTGTTGTTCAATTTTACCAATATAGGCTATCAAAGTTACTATGTATCTCAATCCACATTAAAAAAATTCAATACCCTTGATTTTGAGGGAATACGTTTAGGAAATATTGCTAGTAATATAAAAGATTCAGAACCGGTCTTTAGAAGTTCCGACTTTGTAGGAATTAATTTAGATTCGGTAGAATCCTATGATGGAACTCTTTCAACCGGAAGTACGGTAAATGGATTTACGAATAGAGAAATATGCAGTATATCAAGGTATGTAGGCTTGTCCAAGCAAATTAAAATAATCGGTATTTATAATTTTTTAGGATATTCATACAATAAAATGAATGAAAAGTTAGTTTCACAAATGCTATGGTATCTCATTGATGGTAAAAATCAGCAAGAGTATTATGAGAATGATGAATATATCAAATATACAGTCATACATGAAGATAAAGAACTGGTTTTTTTAAAAGATAAGTATGTTGATAAATGGTGGTTATCTATAGATATTGAAGGCGATGGAAATGCGGTTTTTTTAGTTCCTTGCTCGTTGAATGATTATAAAGATGCTTTAGAAGGAAATGTTCCAGAACGCTATTGGAAAACCTTTAAAAAATTTTTATAAAAAGATGAGAAGATTAAAATACCTCTAATTTTATTTAAGTGACAAAAAAATTTTTAAATAAAATAAAAAAATAGTAGTTTTACAATTTTTAAAAAGAAATATTTTGGTTATAATGAGAAAAATATTATTACTCTTATTGGCAGCAACAACAATAATTTCTTGTAAATCGACCAGGAAAGGTAAAGCAGGAAAGCCGGGAGTTAAAGGAGAGGTTGTAATTACGGAAAAAGGTCAGCAATGGAATAATAAAAAACCTTATGGTATGGTCCCTATTCCAGGTGGAGCTTTTGTTTTAGGACAGTCAGATATGGATTTCACAGGAACAAATACTAAAGCGCCTTTAACTACCGTTACAGTTTCAGCCTTTTATATGGATGACACAGAAGTAACAAATGCAGAATATAGAGTGTTTGTTAAATATGTTAGAGATTCAATTGTTCGTTCACTTTTAGCAGAAAGAGGAGGTGAAGAAGGAGGAGAAGGAATTGGAAAATATTCATATTTAAATAAAAAATCAGAAAAAGAACAAACTGCATATCAACAGATGTTAGAAGAGCAGGGAGGAAGAGATGGTTACGATGAATCTAAAAAATTGGATTGGTCGGTTCCATTAGAATGGAATACCTCACGATATCCTGACGTTGCCTATGCAGAAGTATTGGAATCTTTATATTACCCACCTGAAGAAAGATTTAACTACGAAAGAGTTATTGATCCAAGAAAGTTAATTTATCAATTTACCTGGATAGACCAACTTGAAGCTGTGAAAAATAAAGGAAGAGGTGAAGATTTCTTAAAAAGAGAAGAGATAGCTATTTATCCTGATACTACTGTTTGGTTAAGAGATTTTAATTATTCATTTAATGAACCCTTATTTGAGCAATATTTCTGGCATAAGGCCTACTCTAAATATCCTGTCGTAGGTGTAACTTGGGATCAGGCAAGAGCTTTCTGTGCTTATAGTACAAAATCTAAAAACGATTTTAATCAAAGTAGAAAAAGAAAACTTGATAAAATATTTCCCTATAGACTACCTTCAGAAGTGGAATGGGAATACGCAGCAAGAGGTGGTCTTGAAAATGCTCCTTATCCTTGGGGAGGCCCTTATCTAATTGACGATAGAGGCTGTTATTTGGCTAACTTTAAACCTAAGCGAGGTGATTATATGGAAAGTGAGAATGGATTCTTATATACAGCTCCTGTAAAATCTTTTCTTAAAAATGGATTCGGTCTTTATGATATGGCAGGTAATGTATCTGAATGGACCATTTCAGCTTATAACAATAGCTCCTATATTATATCATCCACATTAAATCCTTATTTAGGTAACAGAATTGAAGACCCGAGAAAAGTTATTAAAGGCGGTTCATGGAAAGATATCGGATACATGTTAATGGTTAACGAAAGAGATTGGGAACATAAAGATTCTGCGAGAAGTTTTATTGGATTCAGAAGAGTTCAAACCATACCGGAAGGAGCTAAAGGAAAATTTCCACCTATAAAAAAACAAGCTCCGGTAAGATAAAATATAATTATAAAATAAATAAATATTAAATATAAATAATTAAATTTAAAAAGATGGCATTGAAAACAAAAACGAAGGATAAGGTATTAAATATGGTGTACTCATTGGGTGCAGCAGTAGTTATCGTTGGAGCATTATTTAAAATTAATCACTGGGGATTAGGGCCTATTACAGGAAGTACTATACTTGCAATAGGATTAATTGTAGAAGCATTTATATTTGTAGTATTTGCATTCGATCCACCTCCAGCAGAATATGAATGGGAAAAAGCATATCCTGAATTATTAAATGGTGCACCGGCAGGAAAAAAATCAAAGCCGCAGCCGCAAATGCAAGAAGCAGAAATCTCATTATCTAATAAATTAGATGAAATGCTTTCTCAAGCTAAATTAGATGCAGGATTACTAGAAAGACTCCGCGGAGGAATTGAAAACTTTGGTAATGCTGTTGAAGGCATAAACAAAACAGTGGAAGCAAGTTCAGTTACAGAAAAATACAAAAATCAGTTAAGTATAGCTTCTTCACATTTGGAACGCCTAAATGCATTGTATCAGTTACAATTAGATAATGGTAAAATTTATACTGAAGCAAATCAAAAATTTGTTGATGATTTATCAAAAGCTGGAGAGTATTCACATACATTCCAACTACAATTAGCTGAATTAACAGCAAATCTAAATAATTTAAACAAAGTATATGGTGGTATGCTTAATGCCATGAAAGCTTAATAATTTTAAATTAAAAATTAAATAAGTAAAAATGGCAGCAGGAAAACAGACACCACGCCAGAAGATGATAAACCTAATGTATTTAGTGTTTATATCAATGCTGGCAATGAATGTGGATAGAGAAATTTTGCGTTCTTTTGAAGGAATTAATGAATCCTTGCAATTATCCACAAAATTAACTGATGAAAATAATAAAACCTTTTACGAACAGATAGAGGCTAAAAAAGCTGAAGGAAAAGAAGGATATGAGGAAATAGCTAAAAAGTCCGATGAAGTAAAAAATCAAGCAAAAGAAGCTATAGACGCGATTCAAAATGTTAAAAAGAATCTTACAGAAATAGCTGACTATAGACCTCCTTCCGCGGGAGAAGAAACAAACTATAATTCTCTTCAAAATACAGATGTAGTTAATAAAGTATTCTTTGTTAATGATAATACTCCAACTAAGGAGGTACAAGAGATGATTACGAAAGTTCAAAACTTTACAAAATTTATACTTCAAGGAGCAGGAGAAAATGCAAAAATGAGAATTGAGCAATTGTTCGATTTTTCAGATAAACAAAATAAACCTTGGGTTGTAAATCAATTTTATGATCAACCTATGATTTCTGCACTAACAAATCTAACAAGATTAGAATCTAATATTAGAACGGAAGAAGGAAATAGGGTTAGAGATTTATTAGCTAATAAACTTGAAGATGAAATAGAATTGAAAGCATTTGTACCTATAGTATCCGCTCCAAAATTCGTTAGAGCAGGAGAAAAATTCAATGTTGTAATCGGTTTTGGAGCCTATGATAACACTCTTAAAGGATCAATTACATTAAACGGACGTAATATTCCTTTATCAGGTGGAAAAGCGGTTGTTAATATGGTAGCTTCGGGTATAGGAAAACAAAGTTTATCAGGAAATATATCTTATCAAACTCCAGGAGGGATAAAAACTGAAAAATTTAATGAAACTTACGAAGTTGTTCAAGATGTTGTTAAGGATTTACCGACAGGCGGTACAGTTGTTGCAGATAAAATGAATGTTGTTTATAGGGGAGTTGATAATCCAATGAGTGGTTCGGTTACCGGTGTAGATGCATCAACAATAAGTATGACCACATCTAATGGTAGTCTATCAAAATCTGGTAAAGGGTGGATTTATAAAGCCGGATCAGGCACAACGACATCATTTACAATTTCAGGAAAAACATCTTCAGGAAAAACAGTTTCTACTACTGTAGGGTTTAGAATTAAAAATGTACCAAAAGCACAAGGAACTATACGTGGAGCAAATGTTGTAAGTATGCCAGGTAGCTCTGTACCTAATCAAACTGTATCTGCTGCTATACCGGATTTCGAATTCCCGGTTACATTTAATGTAACAGGATTCAAATTGAAAAGACCAGGTGCGGCTGCAAGACCATATTCTGGTAATTCATTGAGAGCTGCTGCTGATTATCTTAAAGGTTTAAAATCGGGAGATCAAGTATTAATATTTGATATCGCTGCAACTGCTTCAGGAATATCTCAACAAAGTATTTCACCGATACTTATCAATGTTCAATAATAAAGAAATTAATAATACTATTTTAACATGAAATCTTTACTAATTAGTTTGGCAATCTTAACATGTTCAGGAGCATTCGCACAAAATATATTAAATGCTAAATCACCTGTTGAATTAAGAGAAATGAGAGAAGAAAGGTATGATATTGTAAATGGTACAGATACAATCTCTACTGCTCCTACTGTATTACCTTATGGATATATTGAAGATAAAGATATTCTATGGTCTAAAGTAGTATGGGAGATTATTGATTTAAATGAAAAATTAAATCAACCATATTATTATGCACACGACGATGTATCAACAACTTATATCTCTTTATATGATGCTCTTTTTAATGGAATAGATTCAGGGAAAATTACTGAAGTTTATGACGATGATAACTTCACATCAAGGATTTCTCCAGAAAATCTCCAAAATAAGATTCAAGCTATAAGAGAATCGGAATGGCTTCAAGATAAAAGGGCATCTGGTGAAGAAATTACTGCGCAAGATTTGATTGAAGGAGTGGATAATTATAAGACTGATACTCGTAGTGTAAAATTGATTAAGATTAAAGGAATGTGGTATATTGATAAGCGACTTGGGCAAATGAAATATCGTTTGTTAGGGCTCGCTCCGATGGGGCCTGATCCACAAGTGCTTGGTTTAACTGAGGCTACCATGTTAGGCTATCAAGGAGATGATGAGATGATTGATTTATTCTGGATATTTTATCCTGGAGCTAGAGAAGTATTATCAAGTTGTACAGTGTTTAATCCTAAAAATGGATCTTCATATATTACTTATGATGATGTATTAAATGCTAGAAGATTTAGTTCCATTATATATAAATCTCAATCTGAATATGGAGATGGATTGATTACAAATTACATTCCAGGTGATGCAAAAGCTCAGCTTGAAGAGAGCAATAGGATTAAAAATGAAATTCTACAGAAAGAAAATAATATGTGGAATTACTAATGATAATTTTTTTTAAATGTATATATAGTCCTGAATCAAATTTTTGATTCAGGATTTTTTTTAAATTTGCTTATGATTAACACTACTTTTGATTATAAAATATTATGGTAGATTACCTTATTGTCGGACAAGGATTAGCTGGTTCATGTTTGGCTCACAAACTTCATAAAGAAAATAAATCATATAAAATCATTGATATTGTTTCAAATTCTGCATCATTTGTATCCTCAGGAATGTATAATCCTGTAGTATTAAAAAGGTTTACACCCGTTTGGAATGCTGAACCTGAGATTGAAAAATTATATCAAGTATTTAGAGAATTTGAAGATTTATTGAAAGTTAAGTTAGTATATAATTCAGATTTATATAGAATCTTTGCCAATGAAGATGAAGTAAAAACCTGGAAAAAAAAGTCTGAAAGAAATGAAAATTTAAAACCTTTTTTAGATACGGAAATTTATAATTCTATAAATCCATATATTAAAGCTGATTTCGGTATGGGTAAAGTATTTAAGTCAGGTAAAATATTTGTTAGAGAACTTTTAAGAGAATTCAGAAAATTCTTACTTAAAAATAATAGTTTGATAGATGATATTTTTGATTTTAGTTTTTTAAAAAAAGATAATGGATTTTACAATTATAAAGGAATTAAAGCTTTAAAAATTGTTTTTTGTGATGGATATGCTTTAAAATATAATCCTTATTTTAGCTATCTTCCTATGGAAGGCGTCAAAGGTGAAACTATGGTTATTCATGCAAATGGATTAGAACTTACTGATATTGTGAAATCTAAGGTTTTTATTATGCCTATGGAAAAAGATTACTATTATGTGGGTGCTACCTATCATTATCGTGAAATTAATGATGAAATATCTGAAGAAGGACAAAATGAATTAATTACTAATTTAAATAAATTTTTAAAAATAGATTATAAGATAATAAAAAAATTTGCAGGAATACGACCAACAGTAGTTGATAGAAGACCTCTCTTAGGAGAACATCCTGAATACGAAAATATGTTTATTCTTAATGGATTAGGAAGTAGGGGGGTGATGTTAGCACCAACGATGGCTAATGAGCTCTATGAATTCATGGAGAATTCAAAAGAATTACTTTCTGAGGTCAATATTAAAAGATTTAATTAATATAAATGGGAAATTCAAATATTATTGTAATAGGTATTATTGTTATTACTAGTATAATCAGTATCAAAGGATTTAATGATCAAGAATTTTTTGATAGATACAAATTCAATATAAGAGCAATCTTAATAGATAAGCAATGGGATAGAATGATAGTTTCTGCTTTTTTACATGGAGATATAGCTCATCTTTTTTTTAATATGTATACCTTTTATTTCTTTTCAAGTTTAGTATTAAATTACGGTACTATTTTATTTATACTAACTTATTTCGGCTCAATTATTGGGGGAAATACATTAGCATTGTTGATGCATAAAAATAATCCGTATTATAGCGCTATAGGAGCGTCTGGAGGAGTGTCTGGGATTTTGTTTGCATCTATCATTTTAGATTCTCAAATTCCAATTGGAATTTTTCCTTTGCCTTTTTCAATTCCAGGATGGATTTTTGGTATTATTTATTTGACATATTCATTATATGGAATGAAGACTCAATTAGGTAATATTGGTCATGATGCGCATTTAGGGGGAGCAATCTTTGGTATTTTATGTGGACTAGGGTTTGTATTTTTGTTTCCCAACCATCCTTATATATATTTTAATCCTTTATATTTTTTATTAATGATGATACCTCTTGTTTATTTGGTCTTTATTTCTTTTTTCAATGATAAAAATAAGTAGAAATATCATAACTTTAAATTTCTGTAATTATTGAATAATAAGGTGTTAGATACAAGAAAATACACAAGGCTAAAATTAAAAATAAAAAAAGTTCAAAAATATTATTTTAAAATTCTAAATCCTATTTCACAATTTAAGCATTGTCTTTTTAAACATTTATTATTATATAAATATAAGAATGCCTGAGAATCTAAAGCTGACTTACATTTAATACCTAAATTTTTATAATTGGATATGATCGAATTATTTTCGTGTTCAATCTCGTAAAGGATTTCAAAGATTTCTTCATCTAAGGAATTTCCAATGCTTTGAGAATAAGCAAATTTTATAGGTAAAAAAGCATTAAGAATTAATAAATTTTTTTGAGATATAGATAATTTTTTTTCGAAATATTTTGTTGTTTTTTTATCGAATACATAATGATCATTCCAATATATAGAAGCTTTTACGTCGTCTAGTAATTGATAATATTGCTGAACTGTTTTTATTCCTATTACATAAGAAAATAAATTCTGATATATGGATAGTAAATTTGCAAGTTGAGATAATCTGAGAGAAGGAAAATTAAAGGGTCTCAGTCTCATGTATTTT
Source organism: uncultured Apibacter sp. (assembly GCF_946479295.1). Taxonomy (NCBI): domain Bacteria; kingdom Pseudomonadati; phylum Bacteroidota; class Flavobacteriia; order Flavobacteriales; family Weeksellaceae; genus Apibacter; species uncultured Apibacter sp. The sequence goes on along the minus strand of NZ_CAMLFD010000003.1, from coordinate 129,403 downwards.
ATTTCGATTAATTGCGTTGGAATGTTATATTTTGATTGTATAAATTTATATTCATTGAATAAATTTTGTGGATAATCATCCATATAATTGTTTAATTCATGAGTGACTCCAAATAATAAGGATTCCATATTAAATTTATTTTTTGAAATCTTTCGGATGATCTTATAATCTATAGATAAAAATATCTGTTCAAAAGCTTCAGCATTAATTTTTAGACCAAATGTGTATGCTAAAACAGCACCAAGGGTGGCTTCCCAATCATTCTTTTTTAGTTTGAGAATTTGGTAAATATGCTCACATTTACTTTTGAGTTTTTCTAAATACAGATTTTCAGAGAAATTTAAAAATTCTGAATCTAAACAATTACTGATTAACTTTTCACAAGGAATAAAATCGAATGAATTTTCTTTTAAAAAAGTATAATTATTCTTAATTTCATCACATATATAAGTTTTCAATTCAAGGATTGGAAATGATGAGTTATGAATTTTACAATCTTTGTCATCGAACTCATATACTACATGTAATATTACATTTTTATAGCTTTTGTTATGGTCATGTTTATGTTTAATCCAATCAGATGATCTTACGTGAATTTCAATATTACCATTCCATTCAACAGAATCAATTTTTATTTTAGCAAATAAAAAATCAGGTCCGGCATTCGTATTATAAGTACCGACATTAATAATATCAATTTTTTTCCCTTCTATAGTATATAAATGTAGAGTATTAAATTTTTTAAATTGCCATATATGATGCAGTAATTTTTCTTTTATCATGGAAGTAGTTCAAAGTAATTAATAAGATAAAAGTAATAAAAAATAAAAAAGTTTTAGCCAATAAGCTAAAACTTTTTTAGTGATTTTTGTAGAATAAATATTATTATCTTTTTTCAATATCTACGTAATCGCGTTTTGGACTACCTATATAAATTTGTCTTGGTCTATTTATTGGCTCACTATTCATTCTCATTTCTTTCCATTGTGCAATCCATCCAGGTAATCGTCCTAAAGCAAACATGATGGTAAACATTTCTGTAGGAATGCCTAATGCTCTATAGATAATTCCTGAATAAAAATCAACATTTGGATATAATTTCTTTTCAATGAAATAAGGATCATTTAAAGCTACTTCTTCTAATTTTTGGGCAATTTCAAGAGTTTCATCTTCAACACCTAATCTACTGAATACGTCATCAGCAACTTTTTTAATTACTTTAGCTCTAGGATCAAAATTTCTATATACCCGATGTCCAAATCCCATTAAGCGGAAGCTGTCATCTTTAGATTTAGCCTTATCAATCCATTTTTGAAGATCTCCGCCATCATTCTTAATCATTTCTAACATTTCGATTACCGCTTGATTTGCCCCTCCATGTAATGGTCCCCAAAGAGCAGAAACTCCTGCGGAGATGGAAGCAAATAAACCTGTTTGAGCAGATCCTACCATTCTTACAGTAGAAGCAGAACAATTTTGCTCATGATCTGCGTGTAGTATTAACAGCTTATTAATGGCATCTACCACAACTTCATCAATTTCTAAATCTTCAGTAGGCATTCTGAACATCATTTGATAGAAGTTATGTGGATAATCTAATCTATTATTGGAATAATTTAGGGGTAAACCTAGTTTTAGGCGATAAGTCCAGGCGCATAAAACAGGAAATTTACCTAAAAGTAATGTATATGCATTATATAAGTCTCTTTCTGATTTAACATTTACAGCATGAGGATTGAAGGCAGTTAAAGCACTTGTAAGCGTTGATAATACCCCCATTGGATGCGCAGAGCGAGGAAATGCTTTTAAAATTTGTTTCATTTCTTCACTTACCAAGCTATTCTTTTTTATATCTGCTTCAAATTGATTTAATTGTTTCAACGTTGGAAGCTCGCCTTCTAATAATAAATACATAACCTCTGTAAAGGTTGATTTTTTTGCAATTTGTTCAATAGGATATCCTCGATAATATAATTGGCCTAAATCTCCATCGAGGTATGTAATTTTACTCTTTGTGGCACCTGTATTCTTGAAGCCAACATCTAAAGTAATAAGTCCAGTCTCATCTCGTAGTTTAGAAATATTTATACCTCTGTCCCCTATAACACTCTCAACAATCGGATATTCATATTCTTTGCCTTCATAGGATAATTTTACTGTGTCTGACATATTTAAGTTCTTTCTTATTTTATTAGTTGTTTTATGCTTGTGAAATATATGAAATTATATTATTCGAAAAAAAAATTATAGATGAAATATTAAAAAATAGGTGCATAAATAACGAATCTTTAAACAATTGTTAAGAGGTATTTTCTTTTTTATTAACAGTAAATAAAAAATTTAATTTTAATAAAATTGAAAAATTTCAACTATTGTTAATTCTGATATAAGATAAATTTTTCAATTTATCATAATAAAAAACGGAAAGATTTATTAAACCCTCCCGTTTTTTTATTTATGTTTAATTTAAAATTAAATTATCTTTTAACTTTAAAAGCTTTAAATTGAGGGTAAACTGCTACTTCACCTAAACTTTCTTCAATTCTTAATAATTGATTGTATTTAGCCATACGATCAGATCTTGAAGCAGAACCTGTTTTAATTTGACCGCAGTTTAAAGCTACAGCAAGATCAGCAATTGTGTTATCTTCTGTTTCTCCTGAACGGTGAGACATTACTGCAGTATATCCAGCATTTTGAGCCATTTGTACAGCGTCAATAGTTTCTGTAAGAGTACCGATTTGGTTAACTTTAATTAAAATTGAGTTACCCACTCCTTGTTTAATACCGTCTTCAAGTCTTTTAACATTGGTTACAAATAAATCATCTCCAACTAATTGGACTCTTTTACCTATTTTTTCAGTAAGTATTTTCCATCCGGCCCAATCATTTTGATCCATACCATCTTCAATTGAGATAATTGGATATTTTTCTGTTAATTCAGCTAGATAAGAAGCTTGTTCTTCACTTGTTCTAACTTTACCTCCTTGACCTTCAAAAATTGAATAATCGTATTTATTATCTTTGAAAAACTCGGAAGATGCACAATCTAATGCTAACATAACGTCTTGACCTGGAGTATATCCAGCTTTTTTAGTCGCATCTAGAATGGTATCTAATGCATCTTCAATATTTTTAAAGTTTGGAGCGAAACCACCTTCATCCCCAACAGCAGTACTTAAGCCTCTGTCATGTAAAACTTTCTTTAGAGAGTGGAATATTTCTGCGCCCATACGAATAGCAGTAGTATAACTATCTGCAGCAACCGGCATAATCATAAATTCTTGAAATGCTATGGGAGCATCAGAATGAGCACCAGCATTGATAATATTCATCATTGGAACAGGAAGTACTTTACCATTTACTCCTCCTACGTAACGATATAAAGGTAGACCTAATTCTTTTGCAGCAGCTTGAGCAACGGCTAAAGAAACACCTAATATAGCATTGGCGCCTAATTTTCCTTTATTAGGAGTTCCATCTAGGTCAATCATTGTTTTATCTATTAAAGCTTGTTCAAAGACATCAACTCCAACTAATTCAGGTGCAATAACATCATTTACATTTTCAACAGCTTTTAAAACTCCTTTTCCTAAATATTCTTTTTCTCCGTCTCTTAATTCAACAGCTTCATATTCACCGGTAGATGCTCCAGATGGAACAGCAGCTCTTCCCAAAGTTCCATACTCAGTGATTACATCAACTTCTACTGTTGGATTACCTCTGGAATCCAAGATTTGTCTTGCATGAATTTGTGCTATTAGACTCATAATATTATAAAATTTGTTTGTTAAAATTTTATACAAAAATACTCATTTATTAATATATAAGAGGTATGAATAATCGTTTTTTTATTGTAAAACACTTTAGGCTTTTAAGGTGAAATAAATTTTAAGCATACAGGCATATCTAACTTGATGTTTTGATTGGTATCATGCAATAATCCGTATTTTAGATCAATCGAAAATACTTGAATGGTGTCACTATCTTGATTGGCTACTATTAAAAATTTACCATTAGGAGAAATTACAAAATTTCTAGGGTTAATATTGGTTCTCTCATAATCTATAGGAGTTAATTTCCCTGTATTTTCATCAATTTTAAAAATTGAAATACCGTCTTTTTTTAAACGATTAGATGAATATAAAAATTTCCCGTTAGGATGTATATGGATATCCGCGCTACCTTCAGCTTTATATTCATCTGAAATTGTTGTTTGAATCTCTTCTAAATTACCATTTGTATATCTAAAGGCAACTATAGTCCCTCCAAGTTCATTTATAAGATAAGCAAATCTTTTGTTTTGATGGAAAACAAGATGACGTGGACCTGAACCAGGAGCCACATTAATATAAGCAGGGGTGCAAAATGTGAGGAAATTACTTTCTTCAGAATAATTTACTTTGAATTTATAAATTCTATCACTACCTAAATCTGTAGCAAAAAGATAATCATAATCTGGTGAAAAAACGGTACAATGAAGATGTGATTGATTCTGTCTTACATCGTGTATGCTGCTGCCTGAAAAGTTAACTTGTTGGATCATAGGATTTAAGCTTCCGTCGGATTTTGTTTTAAATACGGAAATACTTCCCCCTATATAATTTGCTGTTACTATATATTTATCTTGAAGTTCAATGGTTATATAACAGGGAGCCGCACCAAATGCAGATTGAGAATTTTGGAATGAAATTTTTCCTGTTGCTTTATTAAAAAAGAAAGAATTAACTATAGAACTTTCTTTGTCATCATTTTCACTCACTGAGTATATATGATCTTTTTTATGGTTAATTACCAAATAAGAGGGATTATTTACAGATACACTATCAATAAAAGAGGTATTACCGGTTTCAGAATCGAAATCATAAATATAGATGCCGTTACTCTCTCCTTCGGTATAAGTACCTATTACTAAATAGAATTTCATTTTCTTTTTTAGGTATTAAAATAATTAATTTAAATTAGTGAAAAATATTTATATAAAATTATAAATTATTTTTATAACTTTGAAATATAAATATTATATAAATGTTTTAAATAGGAATTTAATTCACGAATTATAATAGAGTAATATTGACTATTTGTGTGCTTCTAAGAGTATATTGACTATAATAATATTTAAACTTTATAAAAGCAAGTGACTTATCTTATTAGATGACTTGTGATTTTATGCAAATAACTACTTAGCTATTCTTTCACTTATTATTAATAATTAAGAATTCGAATCTATTATAATTAAAAGCACATTAATTGTAAAATAGGTTATTTCTTTTTTATTTTAATAAACATTTATCAACCCATAATTACTATTTAAATTAAACTATTTACTGTCTAATGATAGATAGAGTGAATAATTAAGTTTTTACTTTAAAATTAAATGAAATTTAATAATCAAAAGATAATAATAAAATAATTTAAATATTTATAAACATGGGAATTTTACAAAATAAAACTGCGTTAGTTACTGGGTCTAGTTCAGGTATTGGAAAGTCAATAGCAGCGCTATTTGCGCGTGAAGGAGCAAATGTTATTATTACTTACCATTCCGGAAAAGATAGGGCTGAAAATTTGGTAAACGATTTATCCGGATTGAATATTAAGGCCAAAGCATATCAGGTAAATATTTCAAATTATAATGAAACTCAAAATTTTTTCAATCTTATAAATAAGGATTTTGAGGATATTGATATTTTAGTAAATAATGCAGGTATTAATGGGAAAAATACGTACGTTGAAGATATGAATCTTGAAGATTGGGATAGAACTATAAAAACTAATTTATATGGTCCTTTTTATTGCATTAAAGAATTTTTAAATCTTAAGAAAAAAAATAATTCTTATAAAGGATCCCGAATTATAAATGTTACTTCAATACATGAATTTGTATGTCGTCCAGGGGATGCTGATTATAATACAGCTAAAGCGGGTATGAGAAATTTGACAAGAACACTCGCTATAGAATTAGCACCTAAGGAATTAACAGTTAACAATATTGCACCTGGAATGATCCTTACACCTATTAATAAGCAATTTACTGATGAAGCTAAATTATTAAAAGAAAAAGAAGATATTATTCCTATGAAAAGAGGAGGTACCCCTGAAGAAGTTGCGAATGTAGCATTATTTTTGGCTTCGCAAGCAAGTTCATATGTTACGGGAGCTACCTATACTGTAGATGGTGCTCTATCTATACTTGGACAAAACGCTTAAATAATTTTCTTTACGGTATTTTTTAAATATGAGTATAGTAGACTTTTTAGTAGCCTGTATTCCAATTTTATCTTGGGGTTTTCTTCCTGTAATTGCTACTCTTATAGGAGGAAAAGCCATTGAGCAGTCATTTGGAATTGCAATAGGGAGTTTTATATTTGCGTGTTTAGTCTATGCAATAAAACATCCGGCAATTAGTCCTCATATTATTGGAATTAGTTTAGCATCTGGTATTTTTTGGGCTATAGGATCCGTAGGGCAATTAATGGGATTAAAATATTTAGGAGTGTCGAAATCCATGCCTATTTCAAATGGTACACAAATTATTGGAACTTCTTTACTAGGAGTGATGTTAGGAGATTGGAGCTCAGTTGATTCTAAAATATTTGGTTTTACAGCTTTAGCATTAATAATAATCGGTATTGTTTTTACATCTTATAAAGAATCATCTAAAGATAAAAAAAATGAAAAGTCAAATTGGGGGAAGGGGATAATGGTTAATTTACTTTCTTCTTTAGGTTTTACTCTCTATGTAGGAATTTTAAAATATTTTAAAATAGATGGATGGTCAAGTCTTTTACCTCAATCCATAGGGCAAATATTCGGAATTAATGTTTTAGCCTTTTTATTTTTTAAAAACAATCCTTATACTAAAATTTCATTCAAGAATAGCATAGTCGGAATATTATGGGCGATAGGTAATATAGCTATATTAGTTTCACAAGTTAAATTGGGTTTATCAGTGGCTTATCCGGTGGGGCAAGCATCGATAATTGTTGCTATCATAGCTGGGGTATATATTAATCATGAAAAGAAAACTAAAAAAGAATGGATATCATCTATAATTGGGATGTCAATTATAGTTTTAGGTTTGTTTTTCATTTATTTATCAGGAATTTATGATAGATCCTAAATAAATAATGATTTTTAGGAATATTAACGGATAATAAATTTTAAAGTATGATATAAGTTTTTCTTTTATTTAATAGGAAAAATTAATATTTTATTTCAAAATATCGTAAAATCCTGAAGAGCCGAATAAACAATTAATTCCGAATGTTATACCTTTCATTCCTCGATTTTCATTTCCTTTTTCCCAACTGTAACCTACTTTTAGTCTAACTACATTTAGAAAATGTATTCCTAAGCTGGGATTAATATTATGTGGAGTCATTGAATATTCACCAAGAAAAATTCCATATGAAAGAGTAAGATGGGATTCCGGTATAAATTTAAAATTATTATTAAAACTTCCATAATAAGTTCCAACTCCAAGATCTAATCCACACCCTCGATGAGGATTAATGCGATAAGCGTATTCAATGCCTGCGTATCCTGCATTAGTATTGATATAGGTATCACCTACATTTAATGCAATTCCATGACTTGATGATTGACAAAATAATTTTAAAGTACCTGTCATTAATGTAATTATAAAAAATTTTTTCATAATTTTATTTTTCTTGGTATATAAAAGAATTTTATCTAATATGTTATTAAAAAGAATAAAGAATTTAAAATGATATTAGATTTAAGTTAGAAACTTCCAAATATAAAAATTAAATTAATAATTTTCGTTTAATCCTAATGATAGTTTACTAAAGTTAATTTCATTTTTGTCACCTGTATTTTTACCTAAAACGTCAGATAGTTTCACTGCATTTAAATATTCATCATTTGGTTTTTCTTTTACATGGGTTAATTTAATCACCATGTTAAGAGGCTTTACGCCTACATCATTAGATAAATACGTTCCAATACCATAAGTGTCGTGGATTCTATCTTTGACATGTTCTTTTATTTTTTTTACTTCAGCTAAATTTAATGAATCGCTAAACACAATAGTTTTAGAAGAAGGATCAATTCTATTTTTTTTATAAAAATTAATAGTATTTTCTGTAAATTCTATTGGATCTCCACTGTCACAACGGACTCCATCAAACAATTTAGCCAGTTTTAAATTAAACGATTTAAAAAATGATTGAGTTGTATAGGTATCTGTTAAAGTAATCCCCAAGCTACCTTGAAAAACATCTACCCATGCTTCGAGTGCTTTAATATTAGCGGATCGATAACCAAATAGAGCTCCATGATACATAAACCATTCATGAGGCATAGTTCCGATAGGAGTAGTATTATATTTCATAGCTAGATAAACATTACTGGTCCCTTTAAAGTATTTATCAGAATTTTCCTTTAATACCCCCACTACTTTATCCTGTACTTCAAATGAATAACGTCTTCGGGTTCCGAATTCAGAGTAGTCTGCTTGTAAATCTTTTAGTCCTTTAGCCTTTTCTTTAGCTTTTATTTCAATATCTTTAGGTTTTGAGCCAATCATTTCAAAATATAATTCTGAAATTATAGCCATTAGAGGAACTTCCCATAACACAGTTCTATACCAATATCCTTCTACATATAGGTTAAGATTTCCACCTTCTTGAGATAAATGAACTTCATTAGGATTGTATCTATAACCCTCTAAAAAATCAACAAAAAATGGGTCTAAAAAGTAGCATCTTTTTAAAATATAATTTTTTTCATCATTTGATAGTTTTAAGCTGATCATTTTATTAATTTCTTCTTTCAACCTATCTGCAAAACCATCTGGAAAATTATTTTTACCGCGATTGATAAAATCGTATCTAACATATGCCCATGGATATAATCTTTGAATGGCATGCATTACTGAAAATTTATATAAATCGTTGTCTGTAAAATGCTTAATTATCATGATTATAATTTGTTATTCTAAAAAGAGATTTTTCAAAGTTACAATTTTTATGATTAAATCTATTATTTATAAGGTATTTAATGAATAAAACTTGAAAATTTTACTATAAATAGGATAAAAATAAAAGGATTATATTTGGTGCGTTAAAAAACTTATTTATATGAAAGCATTAATAATTGTCGATATGCAAAATGATTTTCTTCAAGGGGGGAAGTTAGCTGTACATGGTGGAAATGAAATTATTTCGATAATCAATAAAATTCAGGGAAAATTCGATTTAGTTGTAGCTACTCAAGACTGGCATCCTAATGATCATAGAAGTTTTGCCTCTCAACATCAAGGCAAAAATGTTTATGAAAAAATAGATTTACTAGGTATGGAGCAGATCTTATGGCCGGATCATTGTATACAGGGTACATTTGGCGCAGAAATATCTTCAGATCTAAGTCAAAATAGAATTGAGGCTATTTTTAGAAAAGGTATGAATAAAAATATTGATAGTTACAGTGGATTTTTCGACAATGGTAAACTAAAATGTACCGGATTAGGGGATTTTTTTAAAGGCAGAGAAATAAGTGAAGTATATGTATGTGGACTTGCTGCTGATTATTGTGTTTATTATACAGCAAAGGATGCGTTAGAGTTAGGGTTTAAAACTTTTATAATTGAGAATGCAACCAAAGCAATAGATGCTGTTAATTTTGATCTTATTAAAGAGAGCTTTGTAATTAATAATGGGAATATTACTAATCTTTTTGAATAATATAGTATAATATTGTTATAATGTTATAAAATAACAAAAATAAATTGTAGTTTTTTTATAAAATAAAACCCCGCGTTAAAGCGGGGTTAAAACTAACTACTATGAAAATTCACTGCCTTATGAACAATTATATTAATACAAAATTCATGCCATAATGTTTTTTTTTGCTATAAATGTAATTTATTGTAAAAATAACTTATAAATATTAAATTTAATATAATTAAATTACTTTTTAATAAAAAATAATATAAATAATCAACATTTCGATTGACGATAGTGATATTATTTAAAGATGATATTATTATTTTTTTAAGATCAGGATTAATTATTAATAAAATAAAATCTGAATAATTTGATATATTATTTATTACAAAAATAAAAGAATAGTATATATAATTATATAATATATATAATTATTGGGAATAAATTATAAAATGTTTAATAATAAGCATTTTTAAATCGTATGAAAAAATAAAAAAGCCCCATAATAAAAATGGAGCTTAAAACTAACTACTATGAAAATTCACTGCCTTATGAATAATTATATATAAGCAAAACTCATGCCATAATATTTATTTTATATATATATAAATGTTATAAATGTAATATTTTTGGATATTAAATAAGATATAATTATCTTAAATAAAATTAAATTGGAGGAAATATAAAAAAATAAAAAAGCCCTATAATAAAAAAGAGGCTTAAAACTAACTACTATGAAAATTCACTGCCTTATGAATAATTATATAGAGACAAAATTTATGCTATAATATTTATTTTATATATGTATAAATATTATAAATATAATATTTTTGAATGTTAAATAAGATATAATTAGTTTTAAATATATTGAATTCAAAAAAATATATAAAAATAAAAAAGCCCCATAATAAGAATGGGGCTTAAAACTAACTACTATGAAAATTCACTGCCTTATGAATAATTGTATTAATACAAAATTCATGCCATAATATTTATTTTATATATGTATAAATATTATAAATATAATATTTTTTGGTATTAAATAAGATATAATTAGCTTAAATGAAATTGAATTGGGAGAAATATATAAGAATAAAAAAGCCCCATAATAAAAAATGGGGCTTAAAACTAACTACTATGAAAATTCACTGCCTTATGAACAATTGAATAAAAACAAAATTTATGCCATAATATTAATTATTAATTATATATATATTATAAATATAATATTTTTGGATGTTAAATAAGATATAATTAGTTTTAATAAGATCAAATTAAAAAATATATAAGAATAAAAAAGCCCCATAATAAAAATGGGGCTTAAAACTAACTACTATGAAAATTCACTGCCTTATGAACAGTTATATAATATCAAAATTCATGCCATAATATTTGTATTGTATGTATAAAAATATTATATATATGATACATTCGGATATTAAATAAGATATTATTAGCTTAAATAAAATTGAATTGGGAAAAAATATATAAGAATAAAAAAGCCCCATAATAAAAATGGGGCTTAAAACTAACTACTATGAAAATTCACTGCCTTATGAACAGTTATATAATATCAAAATTCATGCCATAATATTTGTATTGTATGTATAAAAATATTATATATATGATACATTCGGATATTAAATAAGATATTATTAGCTTAAATAAAATTGAATTGGGAAAAAATATATAAGAATAAAAAAGCCCCATAATAAAAATGGGGCTTAAAACTAACTACTATGAAAATTCACTGCCTTATGAACAGTTATTAAAAAGCAATTATTATGCCATAATGTGTAATATTTTTATTTAAATATGTTTAAATATTATAAATAATAAATATTTTTTTTTATTAAAATAATATATTGTAAAATATTAAATTAAAAAGTTTCGTTATTAAAAACTAGGCTTAAAACTAACTACTATGAAAATTTACTACTTTATAAATAACCGCATAAAATAGTAATTATGTATAATTTTTATAATTAATTTGTTTAATAATATAAATAAAAAAATATCTATATTTTATTAAAATAATATATTTAGTAATAGTATGATGATTAATGTTTTTTTACTAATTTATGAAAAGATTTATTATTTAAAATATGAACACTATAAATATAAATAATTCGTATACTTAATTTACTCTGATATGTTTGTTAAACAATACTTGTAAAAATTAAAACTAGATTTTTTAAATTATTTATTCGAAAAAAAATAAGATAAATAAAGTTAGTGAGATTTTAATAATTATTCTCTAAAATTTATTTTTATAAGCTGATTTTATTTGTCATTAATTATAAATAAATTGAATTATAATATTTTTATAAAAATAAACAACAAATATGATTCATGAATGAAAAAAAAATAGATGTCCTAGTATATGAATTAATATGTGTGTGATTAAATAAAAAAAACCCCGTTACTAGAACGGGGTTTAAAAACTAACTACTACGAAAATTCACTGCCTTATGAACATTTATAAAAAAAACAAAATCCATGCCATAATAAAAAATTATAATTGGTTATATAGATATATTTTGTTGATTTGTAAATTAATGTTCATTTCAAATAAATAATTTATATAAATTTTTAAAGATAAACGAAATCGCACTTATTTGAAGTGATAAAATTTTCAAAATACAAATAACTAAATAAATTTCAATTTGAAATTTATTATTAATTAAAATTTAGGAAATATGTCATAAAAAGGCCTGTCATTTAAAACGAGGTTTGAAACTGACTACTATGAAAATAATAAATTTCACAAAGCTTATGCTATAATTATAATATTAAATTTCAATTAATGTTATAAATATTTGTTATTAAAATGCTATTTATTATAAAATTATGTATATGATAACAATTAATGAATCTATTTAATTTAACTTAAATAGAATTAATTTTGATATGATCAATTATTTAAAGCTTATGATAATTTTAAAATAAATAAAATATTATTAGTGTTGCTAAACCAATTTTATTTATTAGTCCATTTTTTATATGGATTTTTCATTAGCATTGAATTATAATATCTTTCATCTCCAGTGACTTCTCTTCCTAACCAGTTTGGTTTTTTTAAAGTTTCATTTTCATTATTCAGTTCAACTTCCGCAAGAATCAATCCTTCATTTTCACCATAAAACTCGTCAATTTCAAATATTTTATTTTCATAAGGAACTATATAACGTATTTTATCAATTATTCCTAATTCACAAATCTTTATTAATTCTGAAGCTTCTTCAATAGGGATTTCTTTTTCCCACTCAAGCCTACTCAATCCATTATTTTTGCTTATTCCTTTAACTGTAATAAAACCTTGATTATCTTTAATTCTAATTCTTACCGTTCTTTCAGGAACCGAGGAAAGGTAACCTTGACTTATTCTAGTGCTTTTTATCGACTGGGATTTAAATTCTCCGACAACTAAAAACTTTCTTTCGATCTCTAGGAACATACTTTTTTTAAATTTGGCTTAATTTTATTCAATCATTTCTAACTTAATGCATTAAAATGCAATATATTTGAACTATATATTTTAGATAAAAGGGTAAGTGTTTTATTCTTTTTTCTTCCATAATTGCTCTAAATATTTATATCTATTGGCAACATAGTTTGAATACATTTTAGATATTTTGAAGCCTTCTTTACCATCTAAAAATCCAAATTGAATAATATAATGATGTATAAAGCGATAGATAGGTTTAATATGATGATGGAAAAAATTTGATTTTACATTATTTGTATATAATTCTTCTGCTTTTAGTTTAGAATATTGGTCTAACTTTTTTAAATATTTTTTTTCAGAAGTGAAAGAATAATGATCAAGGCCATTTTTTAAATATCCAGGTTCGCTAACACATTCAATTTCTTCATGTACAAATTTATTCTTTTTGTAAAAAGATTTATTTTTTTTAAATAAACGTATTACTTTATCATTTTTCCATCCACTATAACGTAAATGTTTTCTTTTGTAGTAAAAGTTTCTACGAATCCAATAAGCATCTTTAGGTTTTGAAGAATTAATTGTCATAAGAATCTCTGCTTTAAGAAGAGATGGGATATGCTCATCCAAGTCAAAAAAAACGATCCAATCATAGGAAGCATGTTTTATAGCATAGTTTTTTTGATTAGTGAAATTATCGAATTTTCTTTCTATAAAACGTACCCTACTATCTACCTCAAAATATTCTTTAGTTTTATCTGTGCTAATAGAATCTACTACTACAATTTCATCTACAAAAGATAAATCTTTTAAGAAGCGTTTTACATTTTCTTCTTCATTATAAGTAATACATAATGCACTGATTTTCGGTTTATTTTTAATTAAATCGATAGATGTGTTTGAAGATTTCTTCGGAATACCTAAAACACCCTGCATATAATTTTCGATTTTATATATTACCTTTTCAGGATACATTAATTTGTAAAAAGGTTCAGGATTTTTTAAAATTTCATTTGGTGAATATGCTGTATAAATTTCTGGGAAAATATCCATAAGATGAAAACTTTGGTGGATATATAAATTTTCATAACACCCCCAATCTTTTCTGAATTTATGTGGTGAAAATATTGAAAAAGTAGGTTTTTGTAAAGCTTTAGCAATATTTACAGCTCCCCCTTCATTAGCGATCAAAGCATCGGCATTAGATAATATTGCTGCAAATTCTCTAACATTATTGCCAAGAATTGATGTAAATATTTTTTCTTTATGGTCAATTTTTTCAAGTAAAATTTCAACTTCATGATGTTGAAGAGGAATAAAGTTAAATAAAATATCAATATCATAATTGGATAATAATACGTTAATTAAATCAGCCATGTAAGAAAGAGGCCATGATTTATCCATGCTACTCCCCAAAATGCCAATAATTATGATAGGTTTGGTAAAAGTAATGCCTGAATTATGCATCAATTGTTTTGCATGTTCAATTTCTGCATTTGTTAGAAATATTTCTGTTTGAAAATCAATATTAGAAAAATCTTTTATAAAAGGAGAAAGTAATAAGCATCTGTTTTCTATTGAGGTACAATTAATAACTTTCGGAAGTTTTTCCTCAATATATACATCGGTATAAAAATGTTTAAAAAAAGGTTTATCGAAACTAATTCTTTTTTTAGCTTTAGAAAATAGAGTAATAAATCGACTTTGCAATTTTGCATACGGATCTATTAAAATATCATATTTTTCACTTCTAATATAGTTGGAGTATTTCCATAAAACTGATAATTTTTTAAGTTCAATATCATCAAAATCGATGATTTTGTCTATATGCGGATTATTTTGAAGAATGCTAATTGCCTTATTGTAGCAAAAAAAATGAACTTCAATATGTGGGAATATATTTTTTAAATTTTTGGCAAGTACACTAGCAACCAATACATCTCCAATATATTTATTTTGTATAATTAATGCTTTCTTCAAAGTGATAAAATATTACAATATTAAAAATTATAAAAGATAAAAATACAATGTATTAAAAAAAGGATAAATAAAAACTTATATAAATAAATTATTATTCATAGTTCAAGACATATGTCATATAATAATTGTTAATTTTTTTATAGTAAGCGTAATACTTGACACTTGCTTTTTCATCAATTATCCAACACATGATAGGCTTTTCATTTTTTAAGGTAAAAGGCTCAACTCGATAATGGTTTAAAAAAGACCATAAATTTCCATGATGAATCTTATATAAAGCTTCTTTAATTCCCCATAATATATGATAATAGTCCTTTTCCTGATCTTTTGGAATAAATTCAAATTCATCTTTTCGAATGAATTTATATTTAATAGTGTTAATTTTTTCTTCTCTTTCCAATTCAATGTCAACCCCTATATTAAATGAAGAGGCTCCTACACATACAACTCCATGTGAATGAGATACGGAAATGTTATAGGTTCCTTCAACAAAAGGTTTACCTTCGGGAGTGTATTTTACAGTATTATCTAATCCCAATGCCATTAAACAAGCCCGTAAACCCAGATATTCACGTTTTCTTTTAGATGTTAAAGAATCATATTTTCCTTGCCTTTTATTATCTAGCTTTAATATACGTAATAATTCTTCATTGGTTTCACTAACTTTCCAAGTAACGATTCTTGTAAAATAATCTGGTATAATAAAATCTACAATTGGCATCTATTTTACTTATTAATTTGTAATAGATTGGCAGTAAATATATGAAAATAAAAAAGATTATAATTCTGAATTGAAAAAAACTTTATAATAAAACATTTTTCTTTCTTCATCGTATCCTTGTTCTAAAAAATCTTCAGAAGCTTCAGGTTTATTAATATCCAATTTGATCTGAAAATGAGTATCTAATTTTATGTCAGTTTTTATTTTACGTTTTTCTCTAACCAGAGCATTAGTGGAAACGTCGAATATTTCCGAAAATTCAATACCTGAATTTTCAGAATATACTTTTTTATAAGATTTAAATTCTTCAACTAAATTGTAATTTTCTAATAATTCCCTATCTAAAATTTCTTCGGTCATAGTTTCATTTTCATTAAATATCTGTAGACAGTTGCTGATAAACTCAGTTTGAATTTTTTTACCTTTTTCTTCGAAAATTACTTGTTGAGAAAAATCGGACAATAAATTTATATAACTCTTTGTTTGGTAAGAATCATCTTTTATATAATCGACCTCTAAAAAAGATTTTTTCCAATATTCAGATTCCACATGTGCATCATCATGTACTAAAATTTTATAGCCGCTTTCTTTGTGCATATTCAGTATTAAGCAAGCTTTATCTATTGCTGAATCCAATCTAAAACCCTTTTGAATGGCACATTCAACAATATCTGAATGTTTAAAACGTAAAAATTTGTTTTTGTTTTCAAGTTTAAATACTCCAATACCGCAAATCTTAGACTCTAATCCTACATCAATATCACTAAATAAAGCAATAAAAATTTCACCTTTTTTTATTTGCGGGTGATTTGATCGTTCATACAAATGATCAAGTACCTTATCTGAAAAATTCACAAAATCAAGAGTATCTTCAAAGACATCTTTACATAAAGAATATAAAATATTAAAATTAATATCTTGAGTATAATGAGTAAATTGATAATATTCTAAATTTTTTTTGAAAGGAGAAATAAAATAAGGTTGAATTTCTTCTTCTTCTTTTTCATTTAAATGAAATAAATCCCCAGCATATATATTTTTTTCTTCACGTAATTTATTACCCGAAAATTGCAAAGTTAATTTGGAAATAACAGCATGTTTTAAATTAATCGTCATAAATTTGCCTGATAAAAAGAGTTACAAAAGTAATTCTTTTAAATAAATGAATAAATAATTATACTTATAAAATAGAATTTATCGTATAAATAATTCGTTACTAATAAGGTAATATAAGATTTTAAAGCAACTGAAAACCTAGGCTAGGATTACTCGAAATATAGTTGATAAAAAAATGAAAACAATTATATGTATTTAGTTCATATCATTGATTTTAAGATACACTAAAAAATAATAAATATTCTATATTTGCAAACATTTGATTGAAAATATATGGGAACAACTTTAGAAAAAGAAATTAAAAGGAGAAAAACCTTTGGAATCATATCCCATCCGGATGCCGGTAAAACTACGTTGACAGAAAAATTGCTCTTATTTGGAGGAGCAATTCAAGAAGCGGGAGCTGTAAAAAGCAACAAGATAAAAAAAGGAGCTACTTCGGATTTTATGGAGATTGAGAGACAACGAGGAATTTCTGTAGCTACATCTGTATTAGCCTTTGAATATAAAGGAAAAAAGATTAATATATTAGATACTCCTGGACATAAAGATTTTGCTGAAGATACGTACAGAACTTTAACAGCTGTGGATTCTGTTATAGTAGTTATAGATGTAGCAAAAGGGGTAGAAGAGCAAACTGAAAAATTAGTACAGGTTTGTCGAATGAGGAATATTCCTATGCTGGTTTTTATAAATAAATTAGATCGAGAAGGTAAAGATGCATTTGATTTATTGGATGAAGTAGAACAAAAATTACATTTAAGAGTTACCCCCTTGTCTTGGCCTATAGGAATGGGTTTAGATTTTCAAGGCATCTTTAATATGTGGGAGAATAACTTTAAATTCTTTACAGAAGAAAAAAAACAGAAGGTAGGGGAGAGTATTGAAATTAATGATATAAATGATTCTATAGTAAACGAGCTTATTGGAGACAATGCCGCTGAAAAT
Organism: uncultured Apibacter sp.; assembly: GCF_946479295.1. Taxonomy (NCBI): domain Bacteria; kingdom Pseudomonadati; phylum Bacteroidota; class Flavobacteriia; order Flavobacteriales; family Weeksellaceae; genus Apibacter; species uncultured Apibacter sp. Next base: position 111,504 of record NZ_CAMLFD010000003.1, on the reverse strand, counting down.
CTTAGAAACGAACAAGAATTAATTCATTCCGTTTATCCAAAATTTTCTAAAGAAGAATATTTGAACGGAACTTTACAGCCTGTTTTTTTCGGATCAGCATTAAATAATTTTGGAGTTCAAGAATTATTAGACGCATTTGTTGAAATTGCACCCAATCCATTACCTAAGATGAGTGATGTTCGTTTAGTAAAACCCGAAGAACCCAATTTCACAGGATTTGTATTTAAGATACATGCCAATATGGATCCTAAACATCGTGATAGGTTGGCATTTGTGAAAATTGTTTCAGGTACATTTAAAAGAAATACTAATTACTTGCATGTTCGTCAAAATAAAATGATGAAATTCAGCAGTCCTGCAGCTTTTTTTGCAGATAAAAAAGAAGTTGTTGAAGAAAGCTTTCCTGGTGATATAGTAGGTTTGCATGATACAGGTAATTTTAGGATTGGGGATACTTTAACAGAAGGAGAAAAGTTAAATTTTAAAGGAATTCCATCATTTTCACCCGAGCATTTTCGTTATATAAATAATGATGATCCGATGAAAACCAAACAGCTAGCAAAGGGTATAGATCAATTAATGGATGAAGGTGTAGCTCAATTATTTACGCTTGAAATGAATAATCGTAAAATCATTGGAACTGTGGGAGCTCTTCAGTTTGAAGTAATCCAATACAGATTGGAACATGAATATTCAGCTAAATGTAGTTATGAGCCGGTAAATATACATAAGGCATGTTGGGTTCAAACTGATAATGAAAAATCTACAGAATTTTTAGAATTTAAGCGAATTAAACAAAAATTTTTAGCTAGAGATAAATTCGGTCAATTAGTTTTTTTAGCGGATTCAGCATTTAGCATTACTATGACACTTGAAAAATTTCCCTCTATAAAGCTCCATTTTACCAATGAATTTTAACAATAAAAAATGAGTGTTGAAGACACTCATTTTTTATTATAAATCAATCCAATATTAAATGTTTTATTTCAAAATATAGAAAGCGATTCCTTCATATTTATATTTAGGTAAAATGATACCCCATTTTTTATTTTCTAAATATTGAACTTCATTTTTTTTAGTTGTAAGTAAATGATCCGGTTTACTTTTTTCTCTGAAAAAACGATAAACAGGAATAGTATTTGGTTGTGGTGAATTATATGCATAACCTGTTATTCCTTCGTAAACCCAACCATTACTTCCTCCATTTTGTAATTCGTTCCAATTAATCGTAGACAATCTATCTCCATTTATTCTATTATAGTATCTATAAATCGGGTATGTATTTGGAATTTGTGAACTATAAATTTTTCCCAAAATACCTTCTAAATATCGATAACCAAGTTCATTGAAATCGGAGGTATAAAAATGTCTTGAATCATAAAAATACCTATAAAGGTTTTGTGTTTCATATACTTTTCCCGGATATAGTTGAGCTATAAACTCCTTATCTTTGACAGAAAGTACAGTGTTCCATCCGCTTGACCAACCATTCAATGATAAAGAAGATGGAAATGAATAAAGCATAATAGATTTATTATCAAAAGAAGAATAATTGGTTATAGTATGATCATATTTATAAAAAATATTTTGGTCAACTTTTTCTTTGCTCCAATAATTCGGTGCTCCCCCATAATATTCATATACTTTTTGCTTATTCCATTGTATACCCGATGCAGGACTTTGATGTTCATGCACTAAACCTAAAGCATGTCCGAATTCATGAATAACGGTTCTAGAGAACTCATAATCAGGTGTGTTCGAATTAAACCATCCAAAATTCATAGTAGGTTTATTTGCATCAATGTAATTACAATCTGTACCTATATATGACCAAGATCCACCGCTGTTATCAAAATTAATTCTTATATCTGCATTTTGATATGGATTTACATATTCAAAATTCAAATTAGCATATTTCAACCATTCATTAGCAAATTGTTTAATCTTACTTTGTAAAAAAGGAGTTCCATTTAAAAATTTAATTCTAATTGTTTTTCCATTTTCCCATTTTTTATACTTAAGCAGTGCTCCATATGAATTAATGTCATATTCTGAATTTACTTTTGAGTGATTCTCAATATCTTCAATTAAATAAACATCAAAGCAAATGTTTTCATTTGTAATAGTATTTATTTCCTGCGAAATATCCGAACTTAAAGAATCTTCATTACAAGATACAAATAGGACCAGTGAAAGTAGTAAAAAGTAAAAATACTTTTTCATGATTTATTTTTTTATGTTTATCAAATATAGAAAAATAATTATTTGTATTATAATTTTAATTAATTAAATAAAATTATATTTATATATATTTTTAAACATATAAACTAAAACTAAATGAAATAGGTGTTTATATGTAAATAAAAAATAAAATTATTTTATATTATACAAAATGATAATAAAATACATTTATTGTATATCAAATAATTAAGTAAGTTTGTTTATTAATTTAATAGTAATTAGATTTTAATGATTAGTTATTTTGAATTTAAAACAGTCAAATATTGTGAATTATAATTTTTTTAAAACAGATTTTCGAATATCAATTACTTTTCTAAAATATTTGTTTTTACTCTTATTCCTTATTCGCATAAATATTTTTCATGCGCAAACTTTAAAAAAAGGTGAATTGACAGTAGGAATTGACCTTACCTATGCACCTTATGCTTATACAGAGGGAGGCCCTAGAGGGTTTGATCCGGACCTAATGAGGCTCGTAGCTGAAAAATTGAAACTAAAAGTAGTATTTAAAGATACAAGAATAGAAAATATCATTATAGGTCTAAATGCAGGACACTATGATGTTATAGCCTCTGCCCTGTATGTAAATTCACAACGAGCTAAACAAGTTTCTTTTTTACCGTATCTTCAAACAGGAGGTGTACTAGTGGTTAGAAAAGATGATACCTATCGTCCTACATCTTTACAGGAATTATGTGGCAAGAAAATTTCATCGATGAAAGGTGCTGCCTGGATACCTAAATTAAATGAAATATCTCAAAAATATTGTTTGCTTAATAATCTTAATACAATTGAAATTAAAGAATATCCAAGTGCTCCCGAAGCATCACAGGCGCTTTTATCCAAAGGGGTAGATGTTCAATATGAAGACGCTGCTGTAGCAAAAATGTTGGTAGATAATTTAGAGGAAAAGCTAATTATATCAACAAAAGAAATGATCGATCCGGTATTAATAGGATTGGCTTTTAAAAAGGATAATAGTTCATTAAAAAATAAAATTTCGAAAATAATACAAGATTTAAGAGAATCGGGAGAATATCAGCAACTGTTGAATAAATATAATTTGGCATACCCAAGTAAAGAATTACTGAAAACTTACAAATTAGAGGAAGAAGATATTTCTGATAATAATAAGAAAAAGGGTTTCATTTGGGAATATTTTATAAATCAGTTTTTTAATAAGGATTTTTGGAAAGCTTGTGTAACCGTTCTTGAATTAAGTACCTTAACCTGGTGTATAGGTATAATCGTAGGTTTCTTTGTTGCTTTATTGGGCCGAAGTAAATCTTTGATTTTAAGAAAAATTTCTAGGGGTTATATCTGGTTTTTCAGAAGTTTGCCTTTATTAGTATTATTAATATTTATTTACAATTTGCCACAAATTTGGCCGCAAAGCTCAATAATTCTTTCCAATCCTTTTATTTCAGGATTATTGGCTTTAGTATTAAGCGAGACTGCTTATATTGCTGAAATACATAGAGGAGCATTACAAGCCGTGCCCAAAGGCCAATATGAGGCAGGAAAAGCACTGGGATTATCATATTGGTTAATTATGAGGCTAATTATTGTGCCTCAAACCCTAAGAGTTGCCTTACCATCATTAGCCAATCAATACATTACAATAATCAAGTTAACTTCTTTAGTTTCCGTTATATCATTAACGGAAATATTACTAGTTGGACAACAACTCTACACTCGTAACTTTCTAGTTATGGAAACTCTATTAGTCGTTGCCCTCTATTACGTTTTGATTGTAACCATAGTAACTTGGATTATACATAAGCTTGAAGAAAAATTTGACGTGAATAAAAAAATTACAGATACGGATGAATTCATAAAAGTGGATCATGATAAGTTGAAAAAATATTCAACCATAAAAAGTAACAAGGTTGGAGAATTAGCATTAAGCCTAAAAAATATAAATAAGTCCTATGAAAACACTCCGGTATTAAAAAATGTAAATATAACGGTTCCATGGGGTAATGTTATTAGCATTATAGGCCCCTCCGGATCAGGGAAAAGCACACTTATACGATCAATAATTGGCTTAGAATCAATTGATACAGGAGCTATCCGAATGGGTAATAATCCAATAATAACAAAAAATAATCATAAAATAGAAAATACGATAAAAAATAATCATAATCAAAGGATAGGCATGGTATTTCAGTCTTATAATCTTTTTCCTCACAAAACCGTATTGGAAAATGTTATGTTAGCACCTTTATATCATTTGAAAAACAAAGATAAAATTGCTATACGGACCTATGCATTAGCTATGTTGGATAAAGTTGGTATGCTAAGTCATGCGAATAAATATCCGCATCAGCTATCTGGAGGACAACAACAACGAGTGGCCATAGCAAGGGCTTTGGCTATCCAGCCAAGCATTATGTTATTTGACGAACCTACTTCGGCTTTAGATCCGGAATTAGTAAAAGAAGTCTTAAAAGTTATTAAAGAATTATCCAATGAAGGAATGACCATGATCATAGTTACTCATGAAATGAAATTTGCATTTGAAGTTTCAGATAGAATAATTTTTATGGAATCGGGGCAAATTTTATATAATGAAGAGCCTCAACAATTAAAGAAAACCCGAGATGAAAGATTACTAAAATTTATCGGAAATATAGCTCCGATTGAGTATAACATATAATAAAAACAAGGAAATACAAGTATGAAGAACCAAAACAAAGAAATAGGTATTTTACAACGAAGAAAAATAGAAGCGGAGATCATCAAGCCTATCTATAATATTTTAAAGAAAGAATACGGTTTGGAGAAAGCAAAATCTATTATAGAAGAGGCAGTAGCCAATGCAGCAATACAAGCTGGAAGAGAATTCGCGCAAAAAGAAGAAGGTCCCACTTCTGTACAAAGTTTTGTAGCACTGCAATATCTGTGGGAAAAAGACGACGCTTTAGAAACGGAAGTATTGGTAAACAATGAAATTCAATACAACTATACGGTTAAAAGATGTCGTTATGCAGAAATGTATCATGAGATGGGGCTAGGAGAAATAGGATTTTTACTTTCTTGTAATAGAGATGCAAAATTTATTGAAGGCTATGCTCCGGACGTTAAATTAACACGCCCACATACTATAATGAATGGAGATGGATATTGTGATTTTCATTATCAATTAGAAAAACACAAAAAAAATATTTCCAATGAATGATAATATATATATTAATTCCAAAAGACTACAAAAATGGATAAGAGATTTTGCTAAAATAGGAGGAACTCCTAAGGGAGGGGTACATAGGCTAACCCTCACGGATTTAGACAAACAAGCCCGTGATTTATTTGTTGAGTTAGCTGAAGAGGCTGGCTGCTCGATTAAAATTGACTCTATGGGAAATATTTTTGCAAGACGATCTGGAGAAGATAATACTCTAAATCCTATTCTGATAGGTTCTCATATAGATAGTCAGCCGTTGGGAGGTAAATATGATGGAATATATGGAGTTCTAGCAGCATTGGAAGTAATATATTCTCTTAATGATCATAAAATAAAAACAGACCGTCCTATTGACGTGGTAAGCTGGACCAATGAAGAAGGAGCTCGTTTTGCACCGGCTATGATAGGCTCTGCAATTTTTTCCCGGCTTATGCCTGTAAATGAAGGCTGGGCTTGTAAAGATGCTTCCGGAAAAACTATTAAAGATGAGTTGACAAAAATTGGCTATGCTGGAAAAGACAATTTTTCTCAATATAAAATTCATGCGTCCCTTGAGCTACATATTGAGCAAGGTCCTATATTGGAGAATAATAATGAATTAATTGGGATAGTTACCGGAGCTGTCGGACAAAAATGGTATGATATTGAATTTACAGGAGTTGCCTCACATGCTGGGACAACACCTATGGAAGTGAGACAAGATGCGCTATTAGGATTGGCTGAAGCCGTAATAAGGGTTAACCAAATTGGGAAAGAAGAAATGCCAGAAGGAAGAGCTACCGTGGGAATGGTAAAAACAATTCCGAATTCTAGAAATGTAATATCCAATAAAGCTTGGTTATCCGTAGAATTTAGGCATCCTTCAGAAAGAGGACTAGATCGAATGAACCAAAAACTATCTGTAAAGATAAAGGAAATTGCTGAAGAGCTTAATTTGAAATATAGTATCAACCAAATTCTTTCTTTTCCACCAATACATTTTTCAGATACCTGCATAGAAACAGTACGCCAAGTAACACACCATTTAAAGTATTCATGTAGAGAAATAGTATCAGGTGCGGGACATGATTCATGTAATATTTCAAAAATAGCTCCGACTTCTATGATTTTTATTCCATGCATTAAAGGAATAAGCCACAACGAAGAAGAAGAAATAAAACCGGAATGGATGAGTGCAGGAGCCAATGTTCTCTTAAATAGCGTGATAAAATTGGCTACTAAATAAAATAATTATTTAATACAATTCTATAAATACATGAGTCAGAATCTTTTAGTTCTGACTTTTTAATTTAAGTAAACCTGAGCTATAACCTCACATAAAAAACAAAATAGACAATATGTCAGGTAATAATAAATTAATTATGACAAATCATATGATAATACTTCATGGCATAATCATTGAAACTAAATTATCAATTAATAATTTAGGTATAAATTAACTATAATTAAATTTAAAATAACGAAAAAATATAAACATGAGTAAAATTATAGGAATTGATTTAGGGACAACGAATTCTTGCGTTGCAGTAATGGAAGGTAATGATCCAACCGTTATTACAAATGCAGAAGGAAAAAGAACAACTCCTTCCGTAGTTGCTTTTATGGAAGATGGAGAAATCAAGGTTGGAGATCCTGCTAAAAGACAAGCGGTAACAAATCCACATAATACAGTGTATTCCATAAAAAGATTTATGGGTACAAGATTCTCATCAGATGCAAGCGAAATATCCAGAGTTCCTTATAAAGTTGTAAAAGGTGATTCCGATACTCCAAGAGTAGACATAAATGGTAGATTATATACTCCGCAAGAAATATCAGCGATGATACTTCAAAAAATGAAGAAAACTGCTGAAGATTTTTTAGGAGAAACAGTTGATAGAGCAGTTATTACTGTTCCAGCTTATTTTAACGATGCACAAAGACAGGCAACTAAAGAAGCCGGCGAAATAGCAGGATTAAAAGTTGAAAGAATAATTAACGAACCGACTGCTGCAGCATTAGCATATGGTTTGGATAAAGCGCATAAAGATCAAAAAGTAGCGGTATACGATTTAGGTGGGGGGACTTTTGATATCTCTATTCTTGATTTAGGAGACGGGGTATTTGAAGTATTATCAACTAATGGAGATACTCACCTAGGAGGGGATGATTTCGATGATGTAATCATTAATTGGTTAGCAGAAGAATTTAAATCAGCAGAAGGTGTTGATTTAAAAGCGGATCCTATTGCATTACAAAGATTGAAAGAAGCTGCTGAAAAGGCAAAAGTTGAATTATCTTCATCTACACAAACAGAAATCAATTTACCGTATATTACAGCTACAGCTTCCGGACCTAAACATTTAGTTAAAACTTTAACCAGAGCTAAATTTGAACAACTTGCCGCAGATTTAGTTAAAAGGTCTATGGAACCATGTAAAAAAGCATTAGAAGATGCCGGGTTAAAAACTTCTGATATAGATGAAGTATTATTAGTCGGAGGTTCTACACGTATACCTGTAATACAAGAAGAAGTGGAAAAATTCTTCGGTAAAAAACCTTCAAAAGGGGTAAATCCTGATGAGGTAGTTGCTATTGGAGCCGCTATTCAAGGTGGAGTTTTAACAGGAGATGTAAAAGATGTATTACTATTAGATGTTACTCCTCTTTCATTAGGTATAGAGACTTACGGAGGGGTGTTTACCAAATTAATCGATGCCAATACTACCATTCCAACTAAAAAGTCAGAAACTTTCTCCACTGCCGCAGACAATCAACCTGCTGTAACTATTAGAGTAGGACAAGGAGAAAGACCGATGTTTAATGATAACAAAGAAATTGGAAAATTCGATTTGGTTGATATACCACCTGCACCAAGAGGAGTTCCTCAAATTGAAGTAACTTTTGATATTGATGCAAATGGTATTTTGAGTGTTTCCGCTAAAGATAAAGGAACAGGAAAAGAACAATCCATAAAAATACAAGCATCTTCAGGATTAAGTGAAGCAGAAATCGAAAAAATGAAGAAAGAGGCTGAAGCTAATGCAGAAGCAGATAAGAAAAGAAAAGAAGAAGTTGAAAAATTAAATTCTGCTGACGCCATGATTTTCCAAACTGAAAAACAATTAAAAGAATTTGGAGATAAATTACCTGCAGAGAAAAAGCAACCGATAGAAGATGCATTGGCTGATTTGAAAAAAGCCCACGAAAGTAAAGATATTCCGGAAATAGAAACTGCTATGGAAAAAATAAATTCTGTATGGGCCTCTGCTTCTGAAGATTTATATAAATCTGGTCAAACAGCAGAAGGTGCCAATACAGGTGCTCAGGGTGGAGGAGAAGGAGCTTCCACCAGTTCTAACCAAGGAGGAGATAATGTTGAAGATGTAGACTTTGAAGAAGTTAAATAATTGACGATTATAAACAATAATCAATAATAATAAAGCCGCAGTAAATCATGTATTTACTGAGGCTTTTGCTTTCTATAAACTTTTCAATTTTGATTGTTTTTAGTTAATTTTCATCATATTTGTCCGCGTTAGTTATATAATATGCGCGTTATTCACGCTTATTATAATTATACCTTAATCGTTCTTAATTGGCGATAAAGTATACAATATGAATATATGGTAGGAGTTAGCAAACTGAAGCAATCATCTTAATCACATTCGGTTCGAATGTATTTGACAATATACAATTAACCGACAGTTTTTCAGGTATAATGTTATTAGCTAATCCTTTGGCCGCTGCAAGTTACATGCCTAATGTAATATTTTTTGCTTTAGCATCTAAAGCATCTCTAAATATGCCTGGAAATGCCAAAACATTATTAATTTGATTCGGATAATAGCTGCGTCCAGTAAAGACAATATAAACACAAGGAGCTTTAGCTCCGTGTAGAAATATTCATCGTGTTGGGTTTGCCATAGCTTAGTGATAGGATGGTAAAGAAAGATTATCCCATGACATGAATAGCAGCTTCTAACCCAATATTTTTTTTATCCTACATTTGCAGGTATTCCCATGATTGCAACTAAATTATTGTTTTCGGGTCAAAATTTTGTTATTTTTTTACAAGTTCCATCTTGTGAGAATAAATTGATATGTAATCGTATATGTGTTTCATCAATTTTTTTAAAGGTACCATATGAACGACGAAAGCAATCATTACCACATGGGGCAGTGTTTCCTGAGCTAAAAGTACCATCAGTATTAAAATTTAAAAACGTACCATAATTAAATTTAGGTATATCTGAATCCTGTTCTACAATCCTATATATGTGAAATGAATTAGATTTATGAGTTATGATTTGATCAGTACGCCAACTATCATTTTTCCAAAAATTACTTATGTCACTTTGTGCGAAACTGATAATTGGTACCAATGATAAAAAAAGGATTTTTTTCATAGTTGTTTTTATAGATAATTAAAATTTATTAATCTATAGTTTAAATAGAAAACTATTTTTTTGCTATTAATTTTTTGTTTTTATTAATTGATAACCATATTCATTGGGTTTAATTTCAAAAATTCCTAAATTTTGTCGTATTGTGTCTGTTACAGGTATACAAGTTCCCTCTTGTGAGAATAAATTGATCTGTAATTGTATATGTGTTTCATCAATTTTTTTAAAAGTACCATATGAATTAAAAAAGCAACCGTTACCGCAAGGAGCAGTGTTCCATGTTCTGAAAGTACCATCAGCATTAAAATCTAAAAACGTACCATAAATAAATTTACGTCTATCTGAATTCTGTTTTACAATCCTAAATATATAAATTGAATCAGATTTACGGGTTATGATTTGATCAATATACCAAGAATCATTTTTCCAAAAATTACTTATGTTACTTTGTGCGAAATTGATAATTGGCAGCAATAATAAAAAAAGGATTTTTTTCATAGTTGTTTTTTTCAATGTTAGTTAAAATTTGTTTATTTATTATAATTTATAAATGAATAATTTAAATAGAAAACTAAATTATTGTTTTTAAGTCAATATTTTGTTATTAATTAATTATTTTTATTAAATTATATATAGCCATATTTAGTAGGTTCAATTTCAAAAATACCCAAATATTGTGATGTTCGTGTCTGTTATTTGTTCACAATCTACACTTTGTGAGTATGAATTGATTTGTTAACGTTATATGTGTTTCATCAATTTTTTTTTTAAGGCATCATATGATAAGGAAAGCATTCCTTATCATATGATGCAGAGTACGATTAGTTGTAAGTATCATGTGTATTAATCTTTTAAGAAATACCATCATTGTATTGAGATTTACCTAAACCTCTTCTACAATCCTAGTTTATAAAGTGAATCAGCTTTATGGCTCTTATGATTTGATTAATATACTAAGTATTATTTTTCCAAAAATTACTTATGTCACTTTGTGCGAAATTAGTAATTGGAAGCAGTAATAAAAAGAAAGTTTAGCTCAATAACTATATCTATTATTAGATAAAGAACGTGATAAATATTTTTACTAATATTTAAAACTGTTAAATGATCATTTTTCTCAATTAACAATAATATCTTTAAAGTCATATTTTATAATAAAAATAATACTTTCTAAATAAAATGAACATTTGCTTCAAGCTATATTTGATAAAATAGTTAAAATTCAATTTCGTATATAAAATTATATATAATAATTTAAATATTTGTTAAAATATTAAATTGTTTCTTAATTTAAAAAAAAATATTAAATTATAGAGTAAAATTAAAGTAGATTATAATTTATTAAATTTATGTTAAAAAAAATAATTTAATAGTTAAATAACTAAATAAATTAGGATTTATTTATATTTGCATTCAAAAATTTAGATATCGTAAAAAATTATAGTAAAAAAATCATTAATATTTCATTCTAAAATGTATATGAATGTAATATAAATTAACTTAAAAATAATAGATTTTTTAACAAAATATTAACTTTGGCACGGTATTTAATATAGTTTTAACACGAAATTAGAGAAATTTAACTTCTTCTAAATGAGGAGATATAAATTAAATAAATTTTGAATTAAATTATTTTAAAAAAGAAAATTATGAAAAAGTTAGTGTTGTTTGCAGCAGTAGTTTTTGGTTTAACAACTATGAACGCACAAAAGAACAGTATTTTATTAGGAGGTAATGTAGGTTACAATCATACCGAAAACAAAATAGGAGGAAGTGCTGGACAAAAAGAAAAATTGGATTCTTATGAGTGGGCTCCTTATTTAGGATATCAGTTTACTGATAATTTAACAATCGGTGCGAAAGTATCTTTTAAAAAAGCTGATATTGGAAAAGACCCACTAGGTTTTCAAGGAGGTGATGAAAAAACTAACAGAATTGGTGGTTTCTTACGTTATTCTCTACCATTGAGTGAGACTTTCTCAATATCCGGAGATTTAGGAGCAGGATGGCAAGAAACTAAAAATAGAATAAATACTGGCAGTGAAATAATTAAAATTAAAGGAGATGGATTTTACATCGGTTTCGAACCTTCTTTATTCATTAATTTCAAAAATAATTTTGGGTTAAACTTTAGTATTGGTGGGGTTGAATACAATCACATGAAAGAAAAAGTATCAAAAAACAAATCTAACGGGGTTGATATAACTTTTGGAAATGCATTTAATATTGGTATTTCTAAAAACTTTTCACTATAATTTAATGAAATTATAGAATGAAATTTTTAAATGAAAGTTTATCTAATTAATAAAAAAAAAGGCATGAAAAAAATTATAATAGCATCCCTTGCTCTTTTTAGCGTCTTTTCTGTTCAGGCTCAAAAAAATTCTATTCTATTGGGTACAGACTTTAGCTATAAAAGAAAGAATAGTTACGACGATATAAAGACTAATGAAGTTACATTTACACCTGTTATTGCTTATGAAGTAGCCGATAATTGGTTTGTAGGAGCTAAGACATCTTTAACATGGGATAAAAATACTAGTGGAGATTATCAAATTAAAAGTTATGAATCTAAGATAGGAGGATTTGTTCGATATTATAAACCGTTTAGCGAAACCTTTGGTATTTATGCGGATTTAGGTGCAGGATATCAACAATATCGCTCAGATGCTAAAGATACTCAAGCAAATATAGTATATGATGACGAGAGAGTAAGAAGAAGCGGTTATTATATAGATTTTGTACCCGCTCTGTTTATTAACTTTAAAAATAATTTTGGATTGAATGTTTCTATTGGTGGAATTGAATGGAACGATACAAAAGAAAATACGGAATTTAAATATAACGAATCCAGTAAAACGAAAAATTTTGATATAACGTTTGGTAAAGCTATTCAAGTAGGTGTAACTAAAAAATTTAGCTTTTAAATATTAAATCAATAAAAGAATAAGTAAACCTCTGATTTATTTCAGAGGTTTTTTTATTGATAGCAAGAGATAAATAAGTAAATTTGTTACTAAATAAATAAATCTCATATGGCATTATCTAAGATTAATCCAACAGAAACCCGATCATGGCAACTATTGAAGGATCATTATGAACAAATAAAAAGTAAACACCTTCGTCAATGGTTTAAAGAAGATGCTCAAAGATTTGAAAAATTTTCAATACAATTTAACGACATCATATTTGACTATTCAAAAAATAGAATAGACGAAAGAACGATTGAATTATTACTTGAGCTGGCTGAAGAAACAAAAGTCAAGGAAGCCATTGAAAAGCAGTTCACGGGAGATAAAATTAATGAAACCGAAAACAGAGCCGTATTACATACAGCGTTGAGAAATCGTAAAAATACTCCGGTATTGGTGAATGGTGAAGATGTAATGCCAAAAATTAATAAAGTGTTGGCACAAATGCAGAACTTTTCGGATTCTGTAATTTCCGGTCAATGGAAAGGATATACTGGAAAAGAAATTACAGATGTCGTAAATATAGGAATTGGTGGTTCGGATTTAGGCCCTTTAATGGTAGTTGAAGGTTTGAAACATTATAAAACAAGATTAAACCTACATTTTGTATCTAATATTGATGGGACCCACATTGTAGAAACTTTAAAGCCATTAAATCCTGAAACCACTCTATTTATTGTTGCTTCAAAGACATTTACTACCCAAGAAACCATGACTAATGCCCAGACGGCAAAAGATTGGTTTTTAAAATCTGCAAAATCAGAATCTGAAGTTGCTAAACATTTTGTTGCTTTATCTACCAATCAAAAATCAGTGACCCAATTCGGTATAGATAAAGATAATATGTTTGAGTTTTGGGATTGGGTAGGAGGAAGATATTCAATATGGTCGGCAATTGGACTCAGTATTTGCTTGGCAATAGGCTATGATAAGTTTACTGAATTATTAGAAGGAGCCAATGAAGTAGATATACATTTTAGAAATGCTGAATTAAAACAAAATATACCTGTAATTTTAGCTTTATTAGGGATTTGGTACAATAACTTTTTTGGAGCGGAAGATGTAGCATTATTACCCTATGAACAATATTTACATCGTTTTGCAGCCTATTTCCAGCAAGGAGATATGGAATCGAACGGGAAATATATCGATAGAAGTGGAAAAAAAGTGGATTATCAAACAGGATCTATAATTTTTGGAGAGCCGGGAACTAATGGTCAACATGCCTTTTATCAATTAATACATCAAGGAACTAAGCTTATTCCTTGTGATTTTTTTGCTGGAGCTAAGTCTTTAAATAAAGTTTCAGATCACCATGAAAAACTTCTTTCCAACTTTTTCGCTCAAACTGAAGCGCTTGCTTTTGGTAAAACAGAAGAGGAGGTAGTTAAAGAATTAAAAGATCAAGGTAAAAACGAAGAAGAAATTAATGCGCTAAAACCTTACAAAATATTTGAAGGCAATCGTCCCACAAACTCTTTTCTATATAAAATTTTAACCCCTAAGTTATTAGGAGAGTTAATTGCTATTTACGAACAAAAGATATTTGTCCAAGGAGTCATATGGAATATATTCAGTTTTGATCAGTGGGGAGTTGAATTAGGAAAACAATTGGCAAACAAAGTCCTTCCTGAATTATCTGGAAACGAAAAAATAACTTCACATGATTCTTCCACTAATGGACTAATCAATGCATATAAAAAAATGAGATAATCATTTTTCTAACTAAGAGCTAAAAAAAAGTCTTCTATTATGAAGATTTTTTTTGTTTAAAAAAATAAGGATTCACATTTAGTGTATTGGTATAATCAATTTTTGTAATGTAATCATTATTTTTTAAAAAGATGCTTAATTGCTTTAGGTCTGATATTTGTATTTTATAAACATATTATAAATCAAATATTTAATAACAAGCTAAAAATTAAAATTATGATCAAAGAGCAAAACGAAGTGAAAAGTACTTACAGTGAATCTTCAAAAAACAAAAAATTAGGTAAATTTTTTGGTGAAATTTTTTCATACAACAGCAGTTTAAAATTATATCATTGGCAGGTAACCGGTAAAGGAAGCTATGCAGCACATATTGCTTTAGACCAGGCAATCGATTCTGTTTTGGCTGTCATAGACCGATTAGTGGAAACCACCTATGCGCAGTTTGGAGATATCGATATTACTATTAAAGAAACTCCTACTCCAAAAGATATTATAAAAACTTGCGAAAATTTTTATATGCTTCTTCAAGACGGAAGAGAATTATTTGTAGATGATTACGCCTTATCAATATTTGATGATTATCAAGAAGCAATACAACAATTATTATTTAGATTAAAAAGGTTACAATAACTAATAGTCTAAAAATTTAACTTAAAAAAACCGAAAAAATCTATGGCAGTAAAACATAAATATATTGAAGCTAACATTGGAATTAGTGAAGATAATAGGCAAGCTATTTCTGATGGATTAAACAGATTGTTGGCAAACGAATATTTTCTTTATACTAAAACCAGGAAATTTCATTGGAATGTTGAAGGACCTCACTTTAGATCAATACATTTGCTATTAGAAAGTCAGTATAAAGAAATTGCGGAAATTATTGATGAAGTGGCTGAAAGAGTGAGAAAATTAGGACATTATGCTTTAGGATCTTATAAACAGTTTAGTGCAGTGGTAGACTTATTAGAACATGATGGTGAAGAAGTGGCTGATGAGAAAACGATTTTGATTGAATTGTGTCAAGATCAAGAAACTATCATTCGCTTAATTCGTTCTGAATTCATTCCTACAGCAGATAAAAACAAAGATGATGGAACGAGCGATTTCTTAACCGGTATTATGGAACAACATGAAACTATGGCATGGATGTTACGTGCTTCAGCAAAATAAAAGCATATTTTTAATACAAAAACCTCTTTTTAAAGAGGTTTTTGTATGCTTTTTATATACCTGAGTATTTCGCTATGATTTTTTCAAACCATTTTTGTGGAAACATAGCTTTAACTATCAATGATAATTTTTGGACGAAAGTACCAAAATAATAATGGGGTTTTAAACTCGATTTTTGTAAAAATAATTTTTCAATAAAAGGAGCAACGCAAGAAGGGGGAAAACCATTATTAACATCATTATTCATATGATCATAAACTTTTTCAAAGCTTTTCATATAATTTTCAGAAATTACACTTTTAATTCTATGATCGGCTATTGAAGTACGAATATCTCCTAAATTTACGGTACATACCTCTATACCTGTATTATTTAATTCATAACGTAAAGATTCAGTAACCATATCCAGAGAAGATTTAGAAGCGGAATAAAAACCTCGGAATGGTAGTCCTATTACACTTCCTATAGAAGAGATATTTATAATTTTCCCACTTTTTTCTTTACGCATGATAGGTATAACCCTATTCATTAAGTAAATAGGAGCTATTAAATTTAAGTTAAATAAATCTATAATTTCATCTTTATTAGCGTTTTCGACAGGACCAACCATACCTTTTCCTGCATTATTAATTAACAAATCAATTTTTCCGGTTTTAGCAAGTATAGTTGAAATAGACTTATCTACTTCTTTTTCATTAGTAATATCAGTTGAAATTGTTTTAAATTTTGCATTTTTAGATATAGATCGACTTAAGCCAAAAACATTATAGTCTTTTTCCTGAAAATAATTTGCCAATTCTAATCCAATCCCCGATGAGGTTCCTGTAATAATTACTGTCTTAGCCATTTGGTAGTTTAATACTTAACAAAAATATAACTAATTTCAAAAATTCCAATCAAATTACAACTAAAAAGGGAATAGATATTTTTTCCATTCCCTTTTTAGCTAATTATATATAATCTTTAAATTTTAGGTAAGTCTATGCTTACAAATGTAATCAATAAGACCGTCTATTGGTCTTCTTAAAGCAACACCTAATCTTAATCCATTTTCAGATAATTTTTTTTCTAATTCATCTTTCAAATAAAATCCTATAGAGCCATTAAAGTTGATAGGAACTTCGGTACAATTATCATATTGTTTAATATAATAATCAATAAAAGTTTGTATCTGTCTATTGATGATTTGCTGAATAAATTCGTGATCTTTATTTTGAATAATAAATTTGGCAAAAGTAGCTAGATATGCGTTCGGATTAGGTTTTTTATATAAATTTATTTTAATAAAATCTATATCCATATTATATTCTTGCGATAGCTTAACAGATAGCTCACTGGGAAGGGTTCTAAAATTATAGGCTCGAATCAAATCAGCACCCAATTTATTTCCGCTACAATCATCCATTAAAAAATAGCCTAAAGACAAAACTTTTTGATGTAAAAGCTCTCCGTCAAAATAACTACAATTAGATCCGGTACCTAATATACAAACGATCGCTTGCGTTCCTGGAGAAGTTGTTGCATAAACAGCACCATATGTATCTTCCTCTACTACAATTTCTTCAGTATGGGGAAAAAATTCAGTTAAAGCATTTCTTACAATTTCTTTCATTTTATCGGATCCACAACCGGCTCCATAAAAAAATATTTTCTTTACTGAATCTTTATTTTGGTAAATGTCAAAACGTTCATTTAATCGTTTGATCATTTCGTCTTTATCTATGGCTTCGGGGCTCAAACCTTTTGTTTGTGTTGAAAATAATCGATTTCCATTATTGTCAATGGCAATCCAATCGGCTTTAGTAGCACCTGAATCTGCTAAAAGAATCATATTTTTTGTATTTAATTTTAGTTATGTTTTCAAAAGTACAAAATAAAAATATTTGAAATTAAATTAAATGCTTAATATACTTTATTAATTTATATTATCATTAAAGTTATATATTGAAAATTTATGATGAATATAAAAATGTACCGTTATTTCTAACAAAATTTTATTTCCAAATGCTTTTATTAAATAAAATTAATAAAAGTTATCATTGCAATTGCAAATATTTCTCAATAGTTGATTTATATCATATATTTTCATTCAAATTAAAATAAAAATCAAGGTATAATTTTAAGTAAAATACAATTGAATAATCTACAGTTTAAGCTATGTTTTTTAAAAGAAAATAATTAATAAAAAGTTAAAAAAATTAACATTTTTTTTCTTCGACATTTAATTTGCTAGAATATATAAAGTTAAAATTCTTAATTATAGCTTAAATTCAGATAAAATATTGAGATTTAAAATATGATATTAATCAATTATAAATTTCTTAATTATATGATAATGATATATTTAAATGTACATGAAATGAATTTGATTTTGCGTTACTTTCTTAATTTATATTATAATAAGATATTTAAATTATATTTGTATTATTACGATAAACATACTCTTTTATCTTAAAAATTAAATAAAATATAACAAAAAACATAACTATGAGAAGAAAGATTTTAACAACATTAACAATCTTGTCTCTTTTTCTTTCAAAAGCTCAACAAAAAGATTTTATTTTGGTGGATAATAAGAATGGGGTAAAGTTAGGTTATTCACCTACTTCAGGTATAAAAATTTTAACTGTAGACGGATTAAAATTTAAAGACCTTAATAAAAACGGAAAACTAGATAAGTATGAAGATTGGAGATTATCTGTTGAAGAAAGAGCAAAAGATTTAGTTCAAAAAATGACCTTAGAACAAATAGCTGGATTAATGCTATATAGTAATCATCAAGCGATACCTTCAAATGACAGTGGATTTGCTTCTGGTACTTATAATGGTAAATCCTTTTCAGCAAGTGGAGTTCAACCTTGGGAATTATCAGATGAGCAACGAAAATTTTTAGAAAAAGATAACTTAAGGCATATATTGATTACCTCAGTTAAAAGTCCGGAAATAGCAGCGAGATGGAATAACCAAATGCAAGCATTTTTAGAGGGGCAAGGATTAGGC
Source organism: uncultured Apibacter sp. (assembly GCF_946479295.1). Classification (NCBI taxonomy): domain Bacteria; kingdom Pseudomonadati; phylum Bacteroidota; class Flavobacteriia; order Flavobacteriales; family Weeksellaceae; genus Apibacter; species uncultured Apibacter sp. The sequence goes on along the minus strand of NZ_CAMLFD010000003.1, from coordinate 92,839 downwards.
ATTCCCGGAAATACAAGTTCTGATCCCAGACATTCTGATCAAGTTACAGGTAATATTAAATCAGAATTCAATGCCGGAGCAGGAGGTGCTATTTCCCTTTGGCCCGATGGATTAGGTCTAGCAGCTACATTTGATCCCTCTATAGTAAAAAACTTCGGAAGTATAGCCGCTCAGGAATATAGGGCTTTAGGAATAACAACAGCTCTATCTCCACAAATAGATTTAGGTACTGAGCCAAGATGGTATAGAATTTATATGACTTTTGGAGAAAGCCCTGAATTGACTACAGATATGGCAAGAGCCTATATAGATGGTTTCCAAACATCAACCGGAAATGATGAAATTTCAGATGGATGGGGGTATAAAAGCGTTAATACTATGGTTAAGCATTGGCCGGGCGGAGGCCCTGAAGAAGGAGGCAGAGATGCACATTGGGCATTTGGGAAATATGCAGTATATCCCGGTAATAATTTTGAAACTCATATGAGTCCTTTTGTCAATGGCGCTTTCAAACTTGATGGAAAAACGTCTAAAGCTTCAGCCGTTATGCCCTACTATACTATTTCGTATAATCAATCCAAAGATGGAAGCAATTATGCGAATGGTTTTAATAAATACATTATTACCGATCTACTTAGAAAAAAATATGGTTATGATGGGGTATTATGTACCGATTGGTTAATAACAGCAAATGAAGGCAAAACTCCCGATGAATTCAAAGGAAAACCTTGGGGTGTAGAAGATAAAACAATAGCTGAAAGACATTATATAGCTTTAATGGCTGGAATGGATCAGTTCGGAGGAAATAATGTAATGCAACCTATTTTAGATGCTTATAAAATGGGAGTAAAAGATTACGGAAAAGGATATATGCGAAAACGCTTTGAACAATCCGGATTAAGGCTACTGAAAAATATATTTAGATTAGGATTGTTTGAAAACCCTTACCTAAATGTTGAAGAAAGTGTTAAAACCGTTGGAAATCCTCAATTTATGCAAGCCGGATATGATGCTCAAGTCAAATCAGTAGTTTTATTGAAAAATAAAAATCAAATACTACCGATTAAAGATAAAAAAACAGTATTTATTCCAAAAAATTACCAGCCTTCAATCAAAGATTGGTGGGGAAACTGGTCAGAGCCCAGTTTAGATTATTCAGTTAATATTGAATTAGTAAAAAAATATTTTAATGTAACGGAAGATCCTAAAAAAGCTGATTTTTCTATAGTTTTCGTATCAAGTCCACAGATGAATAATGATGGAGGAGGGTATGATAGTAACGATAGAGAAAAGGGAAGTAATGGATATGTTCCTATATCCTTACAATATAGCAGTTATACGGCAACAGATGCTCGTGATCATAGTATAGCAGCAGGAGATCCTGTAATTGATCCGACCATTACGGATAGAAGTTATAAAGGTAAGACCGTTACCGTTTCAAATACAATGGATTTATCTACCATTTTAACCACTAAAAGTCAAATGGGCAGTAAGCCGGTTATCGTTGTAGTAAATTTAAGCAGGCCTATGGTGTTTCATGAATTTGAAAACAGAGTAGAAGGAATAATAGCGAGATTTGGTATAGGTGAGCAAGCAATTTTAGACATTATTTCCGGAAAATATGAACCTTCCGGATTATTACCACTACAAATGCCGGCAAATATGTCTACTGTAGAAAAGCAAAAAGAAGATGTTCCATTTGATATGGAATGTCATCAAGATAGCGAAGGGAACGTTTATAATTTTGGATACGGACTGAATTGGAAAGGAGTAATAAAAGATGCAAGAACGTCAAAATATGGTATAAAAAAATAGGGGAATATAAATATAAAATGAGTTGTTACTATATTATTACAATATAGTTATACGGATAAAAAATTATAAAATTAAATCAAACTAAAAACATATAAAGATAAGTAGTATGAGAAGAGCAGTGAAGTCTCTTAGTGCTTTTATAATAATTTCTACTATGAATTTAATTCAGGCACAGGAGAATAAGTCTGATAGTCTAAAGGCTAAAACGGATATAAAGAAAGACCAAAATAGCACTGTGATGTTAAACGCATCCGCTGATAATGGACCTAGAAATGTAAATATAGGACTACCAGCAAGTGTCGGAGGAACCACTATTTTAGAAAATGGTTTACCGGTTGTAATGGATTATATAGTACAAATGCCTGTAAGAGCATGGAGATCTGATTCAAGTTTTGAGCGAATGGAAGTTCAAGATCTAGCAAAAACAGCCTTAAGTGTAGGAGATATTGGGGTATCAGTAAACACTTATACTAATAAAGGTACGGATAAACTTCAAGGTAAAGGTGAATTTATTACTAATTCATATGGATTACTAAGGGGAAGTTTTAATGTAAGCGGTCCTATGAAAAATGGTTTCTATTATTCTGTAAGTGCTTATGCAAATATGGATCCCGGTACATTTAATTCAGCTTTCTCTCAATTTTTAGATAAGACCCAAATATATAAAGCGGTAGTCAATAAAAAATATAACGAAGGTAAAGGTGAGATAGGGGTACAGTATAAATTTGTTAGCGTACAAGCTATTTCGACTAAACAAAACCCTTATTATTATCGTTCAAATGGAAAAGTAGACGCTGTAGAAGGCTTTAAATTAGGAAGAAAATCATATTTGGAAAAATCAGGATTAGTACATTATATAAACCCTTTAAATGGAGAGTTTACCACAAGAGATATTATGAAAGGAAGTGGAGGAGAGAATCATGTTTTTGACATTTTTGGTAAAAATAAATTTAATAATGGGATGAAGCTTGATTATATTTTACGATATCAATATTCTGAATCCGGATATTTTAACCCTTACTATTCCTCTATAAGTAATCCAGTTGAGGGCAAAACACGTTTTCGTTATGTAGGTTCTGATAACATATATAATGGAAAAGTGCAGTCGGTTTTAATGCTTTTTACTCCAAGAACTCCATTTAATACTTATATGAGCCGGATAGAATTAAGTAAAAATACTACAAAACATAATTGGAATATCGGATTTAATGAATGGTATTATCACATAAATAATTATAATACTGCTTCGTACTCCTTTTATCATGAAGTAGTGCCTAATCCTTCACTTCTAATTCAGGAAAATTTCGATCCCACAACAGGTACTTGGCAACCGCGAAAAGGATCTGACGAATTTGGAGGCTATAATCATAATGGAGCTATGCAATATTATACAGGAGGCGAAAACAAAATGGCTATTTATGGAACAGAAAAATGGACACCCTCAGATAAATTTCAATTAGAAGGAGGTGTGCGATTAGAATGGCAAAATATAAACGGGAAATGGTACAAAGGAGAAGATAGAAAATTGGCAGGAACTAATTGGGTATCAGGAGATAAAACTAAAGTTAAAAAGGATTGGATAAATAAAACGTTTACTGCTAAGGCTTTATGGAAAATTATGCCCTCTTTTGGACTTCAAGGAGAAGGAACTTATGCGGAATTAGGAGGAAAACTAAGTAGTTATGCTGGAGCTGACGATCCGGGAATAAAAAAGTCTAAAATACCTGGAGCTTCCTTTGGAGTATATTATAACCATTCCTTAGTAAGAATTGTATCAAAAGTTACCTATATACAAAGGAGTAATTTTACTAATAATTCAACTTTCACAAATCCTAAAGATCCTACGGATTATATGAAAAAAACTATCAGTTATGATGTAAAAACCATTGGATGGACTACCGATGCTCTCTTTACACCATTTAAAAATTTTCAATTTCATATGTTGTTAACCCTTCAAAATCCTGAATATAAAAATTACAAATTTGAAGCTTATGATATTAAATATGACTATGATGGGAACATAGCTAGAAGTGTTTCGAAAACTATTATAGAATTAGATCCAAGCTATAATTGGAAAAAATTCAAGTTTTGGGGAAGTGCACGTTATTTTAGTAAAGAATATGCAAACTATACCAATTCCTTATATTTTGCAGGAAGATGGGAAACTTTTGCTGGAATAGACTATAAATATAACAGTAATTTAAGCTTTGGAGTAAGTGCCGTTAATCTATTGAACCAAAGTGGAGCACAAGGCTCAATATCTGGAACCAATACGGCTATGGATCCTACCCCTTATTACGATAGAGCGGTAGCAGGAACTTATATTCGTCCATTTACCATAGAGTTCAAAACTAAATTTAAATTTTAAATAAAAAAAATGAAACGCAGTTGGATTTATCATAAATGTACTACAGCGATATACTTTTTAATTCTGTTAGTTCAATGTGGAACTATATGGGCGCAAGATAAGATTACGAAGAAGCCTATGAAGTTGATTAGTTATAATGTATATTGGGGAATGAAGCAGGATTCCACTACAGATAAATCCAAATTTGCCGAGTGGATTCGAAAACAAGATCCGGATATTCTTGCATTACAAGAAATGAACGGATTTACAGCCGGAATATATGAGTTTGCACCGAAAGGAGCGAATCCCAACAATCTTAGAAAATTAGCAGAAAGTTATGGTCATCCTTATGTTGTTATTGTTAGAGAACCATCTACTGACGGATCTGTAACTTTTCCGGTAGCTATTACTTCTAAATATCCGATCATAAATGTAAATCGAGTATTAGATAATAATATTCACGGATTTATTGAGGCAGAAATTGAAGGACTTCATTTCATTGTAACGCATTTTCATCCGTTCTCATCACAAAAAAGAAGTTATGAAATAGATCAAATTTTAGCAACTATAAAATCAAAACCGACTAATCAAAAATGGATGTTTATGGGAGACCTGAATTCAGTTTCTCCTCTCGATAAAAGTGCATATAAAGATAACAAACTTCGTAACTTCATACGAGAAGACAGAAAAAAGAGACCTCATAATCAAAATTTAGGTAAAGATGATGAACTTGATTATACAATACAACAAAAGATTCTCGATTTCGGCTTTATAGATGCACTCCGTTATTTTCATCCTGAATTTGATGCAACTGCACCAACTAAATTGTTTTATGATCAATCAAAATCTCCGGTTCGATACGATTATCTATACGTAAGTGGAAATATGAAAAAGGATATAACAAAATGTGAAATCATTAAAGATAGTTTTACAGATATCTATTCAGATCATTATCCGGTTGTTTTGTATTTTAATAAATAAAAAAAATAAAATGTAAATAAATGAAAAATTATGTACAATTAAAATTAATAGCTTTCATATTATTGACGCTATTTATCAACCCACAAATTTATGGGCAAAAGAAAAATACAACGAAAAAAGATAACACAGTAACGATTTATTTTACCAGGCATGGAAAAACAATACTTAATACTATGGACAGAGTACAAGGGTGGGCTGATACTCCACTAACGCCAGAAGGAGTTGAAGTGGCTGAATTCTTAGGGAAAGGTATTAAAGATGTAAATTTTAAAGCAGCCTATTCCAGTGATTTAGGACGAGCTAGGCAAACGGCTCGCATCGTTTTAGACAACAAAGGACAATCAAACTTACAAATAATCGAAGTACCTCAGCTAAGAGAAACCAATTTCGGTAGCTATGAAGGAGACCTTAATTCAAAAATGTGGGGTGATGCAGCTCTATACTTACATTATAAATCATCCAAAGAATTATTTGCCGATATGGCTAAAAATCCGGATGTTCTAAAAAAAGCAATGGAAACTTTTAAAACGTTAGAAACATTAGGTATTGGAGAAAATTATGATGATGTTAAAGCAAGAGGTCAAAAAGCTATTCGTGAAATAGCTGAAAAAGAGGCCACATCCGGAGGAGGAAACATATTATTAGTAGCCCACGGAATGGCTATCAGCGTTTTCCTTTCTGATTTAGATAGTAGCGGCAAAAAAATAGCCGGAACTCACATGGGTAATGCGGCTGTATCAAAAGTAGTTTATAAGGATGGAAAGTTTACGGTTGAATCCTTTGGTGATATGGGATATGTAGAAAAAGGAAAAAAATTATCAAATAAATGATAATAGCCGTAACGTTTACTATTAAATAAAATTTACTGCATTTTTAAAATTGAAGGATATGCTTTACATGAATGTATAATAGTATTCAATGCTTTGCTTTATTTAACTATAATACTGGTTTTTCGTTAAAACCTTTTATTAAATCGACTTTATATAATTTTTAGTGTTTGATACTGTTATAATTCATCAATTTCATTGAACGTAAAATTCTGTAAACATCAAAAAATACAGAAAACTAAACCACAGAAAAAAAATTATAAAAAGATGAGAAATAAAAAAATTATATATTCATTCTCAGTACTATTTTTATTGATAAGTACAAATGAAATATATAGTCAGAATCAAACAAAAAAAGACACTATTAAAGTCGATTTAGATCAAAAAAAAGATCGAAATGTAATGTTAAATGCTGCAAATAGTACCGGACCGAGAGATGTTAATATAGGTTTACCGGCCTCAGTTGGCGGAACAACCATTTTAGAAAACGGACTTCCTGTAGTATATCATTATTGGCCAGAACTTCCAACAAAAGCTTGGAGATCAGACGTAATGATTAATCGTTCGGGATTATTTGATTTGGGGCAAACTTTTATTAACATCGGCGACGTAGGTTTTTCATTAAATACCTATGATAATTTAGGCACCGATAAGCTTCAAGGAAAGGTAAATTTAGAATCCAATCATTTTGGCTTAATGAGAGGAAGTACCAATGTAAGTGGTCCTATAAACAATAAAGGTCTGAAATATTCAGCAGGCGCTTATTTAAGTTTCGATCCAGGTACCTTCAAACCTTCGGAAATTGATAGATATTATGCAGATAAAACACAATTATATAAAATAGCATTAACCCAAGACTATAAATATACAGGAGGAGAAGGTTCAGTATCTGTATTATATAAATATGTTAATGTGAAAAATCTAACCTACAATTATAGCCCGTTTATTTATGGAAAAGATGGAGATGTTAGTGAAATTTCGGGTTTTAAAATAGGAAGAAAATCTTATCATGAAAGATCGGGGAAAATAACTCTAATGGATGCCTTTACTGGGAATCTAGTTGAAAAAGACATATTAGATGATTATGGTACGGAATCTCATACTGTTGATTTATTAGGGAATAATAAATTTAATAATGGATTTCATCTTAATTATATGGTACGTTACCATTCATCAAAAGTTGGAATTTATATACCGATAATGGCTGGAGTTTCTACTGCTTTACCCGGTGAATATGTATATGCAGATACAGGGGAGGCCTATTTAGGCAACAATGCGCAAGGAGTATTAGTATTAGCCACTAAAAGAACTCCGGTTAAATCTATAACAGGAACGGTTGAGTTGGGGAAAAAAATCGGTAACCATGATTTAAAGGTAGGTATTAATGAATGGCATTATAAAGTTGATAAATATACAACAGAAACAGCCATGTATTTTCAGGAAGTGGCTCCCAACCCAAGAAAATTAAAGCAGCTGGGAGGAAGTTCTAATGCCAGTACTAATGGAGAATTTAACTTAAATGGTGGGTTGGAGTATCACAATGGAAATGAGAATAAATTTGCTTTATACATTTTAGATAAATGGAATATAATAGATAAATTAGAATTAAACTTAGGGGGACGTATAGAATATCAGGCTTTACGAGGAGATTATCTGGATAGAGAAAAAAAACCGGGATTACAGATCATAGATGAAAATTATAAGGAAAATATAAACAAAGATTGGGTAAATCAATCATATATGCTTAGTACAGTATATAAAATGACCAAAAGATTTGGATTCTTAGGAGAAGTAAATTATAATGAGCAAGCAGGACATTTAGAATATTATAATATAGGTGTTAATCCCAATATAAAAAAGTCTAAAATACCTGCTGCCGGTTTAGGAGTATATTTTAATCATCCTCTAGCTAGTATCGTTTCAAAAGCAACTTATATAACTAGAGATGAATATCGTTCAACCGTTAACTTTTCCAATCCTAATAATCCGGGAGAAGTTAGAAGAAAAACAACTAATTATGACATAGAAACTATTGGTTGGACAACCGATATAGTTTCTTCACCTATTAAAAATTTTCAATTACATTTTTTAATTACGTTACAAAGTCCGAAATATAAAAATTTTGTTGGAGAAGTTGATTTTGCTGATGGTTCCATTTCTAAATATGACTTTACTGACAAATATGTAACCGGCATTTCAAAAGTATTATTAGAAATCGATCCTAGTTATGTTTGGAAAGATTTAAGAATATGGGCAAGTGCAAGGTATTTCAGTAAACAGTATGCAAATAGGCCGAACACAGTATATTTTGCTAGTCGTTGGGAAACTTTTGCTGGCTTGGAATATAAGATAAATAAAAATTTAAGTTTTTCTTCAACAGTAATAAACTTGTTTAATCAAAGAGGAGCTAAAGGGGATATGGGTGATGCAGATTTAATTTTAACTTCTGAAGAAGCAAAAAAGAAGGAAGGAACTATTTTATCAGGAACTTATATAAGACCTTTTACGGTTGAATTTAGTCTCAAATATTCTTTTTAATAATAAATAATTTAAAATAATATCAAATTATATGACGAATAAAGAAAAAAATTATGCATTGCCTATCGCAATGATGTTTGCTCTATATTTTATGATTTCTTTTGTGACGGGCTTACAAAACCCGATGGGAATCATAGTTAAAAATCAATTTGGTGCTTCAAACTTTATGTCTCAATTAGGTAATGCAGCAAATTTTATAGCCTATGCATTTATGGGGATACCTGCAGGTATGCTTTTGCAAAAAATAGGATATAAAAAGACAGCTTTACTTGCAATTATTGTGGGATTTGTAGGGGTTGGAATCCAATATCTTTCCGGAGGAATGGAAAGCTTTGCAGCCTATTTAATAGGAGCTTTTGTATCCGGATTTTCTATGTGTATGTTAAATACAGTTGTCAATCCTATGTTGAATACCTTAGGTGGAGGAGGTAAAAAGGGAAATATTTTATTACAGCTAGGAGGCTCTATCAACTCTTTGGGAGCTACCATTGTACCTGTATTAGTTGGATATCTCATTGGTAACGCCGCAAGCGCAACCATTAAAGAAGCAAATCCGGCTTTATTTCTAGCTATGGGTATTTTTATTTTAGCATTTATGGTATTATTACTAGTTAAAATACCGGAACCGTTTTTAGATAAAAAAGAAAAAATAGAAGGAAAATATAGCGCATTTTCTTTTAGGCATTTTTGTCTGGGGGTAGCAGCCATATTTATATATGTAGGTATTGAGGTAGGTATTCCTAATACAGCTAATTTGTATATGACATCTTCCTCTGACAAAGGTGGATTAGGGATTGATACTACTGTAGCAGGAACTGTTGTAGGTACGTATTGGTTTTTAATGTTAATCGGACGATTGATAGGAGCTTCTTTAGGAGCTCGAATTTCAAGTAAAACCATGTTAGCATTTACCTCTCTTTTAGGATTGATATTTATATTATTGGCTATTATTAGCCCTATCTCTTCTACGGTAAGTATGCCGGTTTTTAAGTCAGATATATCTATAGGCTTTGCAGAGTTGCCGATTACCATAGTATTTTTTATATTATGCGGTCTATGTACTTCAGTGATGTGGGGAGGAATTTTTAATCTAGCCGTTGAAGGTCTTGGTAAATATACTTCAGCAGCATCCGGCATTTTTATGATGATGGTATGCGGAGGAGGAATTTTACCACTAATTCAAAATTATTTTGCTGATTCGTTCGGATTTCTTTCAAGTTATTGGTTGATTATAATAGAATTTGCTTTCATTCTTTATTATGCATTAGTAGGAAGCAAAAATGTAAATAAAGATATTCCAGTAAGTTAATTTAAATTATTATTAACATCTTATTCCCCTAATCTTAAATTAGGGGAATTTTTTATAGTAAAAATAAAGGTGTCTTAGTTAGCTGATAAGAAAACCTAAGAACATTCCACTAAAAACTAAAAGAAGCTTTTGCCAATCTAAAGAGTGTTTCTCATTACTCTCGAAAATGATTACAGAAGAAATATGTAAAAAAATACCTGCAACTATACCTAATATTTTGGGATATACATTAGGGGCTAAAAATGAACCGAAAAATGCACCGATAGGAGCTGAAACAGCAAATAAGATAAGGATTGAAACAGCAAAAATTTTCTTAATATTTAATGAAAATAAAAAGGTTGATAAAACAATGGTCTCTGAAACTTTATGAATGCTTAAAGCCCACAAAATGTTAGAAGAATGAAGATGAGGCTCATGTACTTCATGTGTATGCATATGATGGTGATGAACTTCAAGTGGAGTACCTTCTAAAAATGAGTGGATAAATAATCCTAGCATAACACTTAAGGGAATAACGTTATGAGTATGATCATTAGAACTGTGTAAATGCCCATGCTCTATACCTTTTGATAAGCCTTCGAGTAGTAATTGAGTACCGACGCCTATAATAATCCATATTCCCGCATTAGTTTCTCCTGATTGAAATAGGAGGGGAAACATATCCAAAACAGTTATTGCCAGAAGAAGTCCGGCACTAAACATTAATAGTCGTTTGCTGAATTTTGAATTATTTTGGAAAAAATATGCTATTCCTGCTCCGATAATTACTGCAGAAATTAATACGATATAGTCCATTTACTTTTCAAAAATTAAAATTAAGCGAGGAGAAGTTTTTACATTAAATTCATGTAAATCATAATCACCAAAGATATTTTTTAATGAAAATCCTACCTTTTTACCAATATTTTCGAAGTAATTTAAATGAAAAGTCCTAACTCTTTCTTGAAAATAAAAATTTTTGTCTTTATCTTGAAAGTTGATGTCTTTTATTATAAAACCATCCTCAATTTTCCTATGTAAATGGAACAATATGCCATCAACCTCTTTATCCTCATTTTCTACCAAATTATCAATAGCTAATGAAACATTCATAAAATCCATTACAAAAATTCCCTTATCTAATAATTGTTCATAGATTGCTTGATACACTTTAAGGTTATCTTCATCATTGCTAAAATAACCGAAACTTGTAAATAAATTAAAAATTGCGTTAAAAGAGTGTGGAAAGTTTGGTTTTCTCATATCGCCCACAAAAAACTTAAGATGTTCATTTTCGTGTTTTTTAGCGTATTCAATACTTTCAGGAGCTAAATCAACACCTGCGACATCATATCCCAACTGATTTAAAAAGATACTATGCCTGCCTTTACCACAAGCTAAGTCTAAGATTTTACTTTTCCCGGATAGGGAGAGATATTTTAGTAAGTTGGTAATAAATTCCTGAGCTTCATTATTATCTCGATTTTTATATAAAATATGATAATAGGGAGTATTAAACCATTCTGCAAACCAATCCATACCTCAAAATTACTACAAATTTTTTACCTAATTATAAAATTATTTGTAGTATTATAAAGATTTTTTTCCATTATATGACAGGATTGCATCCACCTATATATTTTTACATTTAATTATTTATATATCATTTAAATTTGATAAAGAACTAAATAAAATAACAAGATTATTTGTTTTATATTTTATTGATGATTTTTTTAATCATTTAATTACTGCAGAAATTAATACGAAGTCCATTTACTTTTTAAATACTGCAGGCAATAAAATAATTAAAGTTTTCGGGTACAATAAATAGGCTTATCATTAAATTTTCTTTCAATTTCACTATGTGATTCATTTTCGATATAAGCAAAATTTCTTTACTTAAAATAAGGTTTCAAATTCAAAAAGTGTAAAAAAAACTACCAAGGTTCACCGTTTTGTTTAAAAAAGTAATAACATTATCCATGATTTCTCTTTATGGATGATTTTTATTTAAATAATCCAGGCTTATCCCAGAAACGTTTATCATATTTAAAGAAATCTAAAATTCAAATAACTTTTTCGGGTTTTATTTTGATGTTAGGTAATGTATTACAATTAGTTTTAAGTGTGTTATAGTTTTTTTAATATTTGGAGAATATATTTCGCATTCGCGTTTAAAAATTAAATTCTGTATCAAAGTTATTGTCACATTTTTTATATAAAACCTATAACCAATAGAAAATCAGTTAAAAAGAAGGGGGAAGATTAATAAAATTAATTTTTTTTTATATATTTGCGCTTCGATTTGGCGACTTGTAGAAAATCGTTATAATGTAAAGTATAATCCACTTCCTAAGCAATCAATTTCGCCATACTCTTACGTTGAAAAGCTAAGGAATACAATGTTAATAAAATATGTCTGAAGAGACTAAAAATTTTGAAGAAGGGCAAGATGCTCTAAAAAATGCAAATGTAACTCCCGAGCAGTTTGACTGGGATTCTTTTGAATCTGGATTAAACGCAGAGGATAGAAAAGAAAAGTCTGAGTTAGAAAAAATGTATGATACTTCTTTGAGAGAGCTTGATGAGAACCAAGTTTTCAAAGGTAAAGTTGTGCGCATTACAGACAAAGAAGCTATCGTTGATATAAACTTTAAATCAGAAGGAGTAATTTCATTAAATGAGTTCCGTTACAATCCGAACCTTGCTGTGGGTGACGAAGTAGAAGTAATGGTAGCTCAAAGAGAAGATAAAACCGGACAATTACAACTTTCTCATAGAAAAGCAAGAATGCTAAAAGCATGGGATAGAGTTAACGAACTTCATGAAACCGGAGAAATTGTTGAAGGATATGTTAAATCAAGAACAAAAGGAGGAATGATTGTAGATGTATTTGGCATTGAAGCTTTCTTACCAGGTTCACAAATTGATGTAAAACCTATCCGAGATTACGATCAGTATGTTGGAAAAACTATGGAATTTAAAATCGTTAAAATTAATCACGAATTTAAAAATGTAGTTGTATCTCATAAAGCACTGATTGAAGCAGATATTGAAGATCAGAAAAAAGAAATTATCGGACAACTTGAAAAAGGTCAAGTATTAGAAGGGGTGGTTAAAAACATTACCTCTTATGGAGTATTTATTGACTTAGGAGGTGTAGACGGATTGATTCACATCACAGACTTATCTTGGAGTAGAATCAACCATCCATCTGAAGTTGTTCAACTAGATCAGAAAGTAAATGTGGTAATACTTGATTTTGATGATCAAAAATCAAGAATCCAATTAGGAATGAAACAATTGGAAGCACATCCATGGGATGCTTTAGATCCAAATTTACAAGTAGGAGATAAGATAAAAGGAAAAGTAGTCGTATTAGCAGATTACGGAGCTTTTGTTGAAGTAGCACCAGGGGTAGAAGGATTAATACACGTTTCTGAAATGTCTTGGTCAACACATTTAAGATCAGCTCAGGATTTTGTTAAAATTGGAGATGAAGTAGAATGTGTTATTCTTACCTTAGATAAAGAAGAAAGAAAGATGTCTTTAGGTATGAAACAATTAACTCCAGATCCATGGACTGATATTACAGCTAAATATCCTGTTGGATCAAAACACAAAGGAACCGTTAGAAACTTTACTAATTTTGGAGTATTTGTAGAACTTGAAGCAGGAGTAGACGGATTAATTTACATTTCGGATCTTTCTTGGACTAAAAAGATTAAACATCCTTCTGAATTTTGTTCTGTAGGTGATGTTCTAGATGTAGTAGTTTTAGAATTAGATACCGAAGCTAGAAGATTAAGTCTAGGTCATAAACAATTAACGGAAAATCCTTGGGACAAATACGAAGTTAAATATGCAGAAGGAACTGTTCACACAGGAAAAGTTATTCAGTTATTTGACAAAGGAGCTACCGTTCAGTTCGAAGATGTTGAAGTAGAAGGTTTTTGTCCATCAAGATTATTAGAAAAAGAAGATGGCTCTAAAATTAAAAAAGGAGACGAAGCTGAATTCAAAGTAATCGAATTTAATAAAGAGTTCAAAAGAGTAGTAGTTTCACATACCGGAACTTTCCGTGAAGAAGAAAATAGAGAAGAAACTGAAAAGCAAGTGAAATCTCAAAATCAAAGCGTTGAAAAATCTACTTTAGGAGATTTAGATGAATTACAAGAATTAAAAAGAAAGATGGAAGAAGGACAATAATCCTTTCTTGAATCAAAATATTTAAGAAAAATAATTCATGAAGAACCGTAATCTTTACGGTTCTTTTTTTATATAAAAATATGATTAAATTAATTTAATTAAATCGCTGATTATAAGCATTTTGTATCTTTATGTGAACAATTTATATTTTATTTTTATAAATATAAACTTTAAAGTAAAAAAAAATTATATATAATTTTGTATAATATTTGTATTTGTATAAAAATAAGTTTAATAATAAAAATTTATATATGAAAGTATCATTTTTTTCAACACAACCCTATGATATTAAATTCTTTAATGAATGTAATAAAAATTTCAATTACGATCTAGAATACTTTGAACCTAATTTAGATGAGCATACTGTGAACATCATTGAAGAAGGAACAGATGCTATTTGTGTGTTTGTAAATGATAAATTAAACGAACGAGTTATTAAGAAATTAAAAAATAGAGGCATTAAATATATAGCGCTTAGAAATGCAGGATTTAATAATGTAGACTTGGAAGCAGCAAAAAAATATGAAATTAAAGTTTGTAGAGTGCCTGCTTATTCCCCACAAGCAGTAGCAGAACATACGTTAGCTATGCTTTTAACCTTAAACAGGAAAACTCATAAAGCATACAATAGAGTTAGAGAACAAAATTTTTCTCTTAATGGTTTGTTAGGAACTAATATTTATAAAAAAACAGTGGGTATAATAGGTACTGGTAACATAGGAAGGGTATTTTGTAAGACGATTAAAGCTTTAGGAACAAATGTTATTGCATACGATGTATATCCAAGTGAGGAATTACAAAAAGAAGGATTTAAATATGCCACTTTGGAAGAGCTTTTGCAACAATCGGATATAATTTCATTACATTGCCCATTAACCCCTGAAACCCATCATATTATCAATAAAAAAACAATAGATATGATGAAAACAGGTGTATATTTAATAAATACCAGTAGGGGAGGTCTTATTAATACACAAGACATAATTGACGGTTTAAAAGCCAAAAAAATCGGAGCCTTAGGTATTGATGTATACGAACAAGAAGAAAAGTTGTTTTTCAGAGACTTATCCGAGACAATTATTGAAGATGATAAAATTCAATTATTACTTTCATTTCCCAATGTATTGGTAACTGCCCATCAAGCGTTTTTTACTGAAGAAGCACTTACACAAATTGCTTTAGTAACTTTAGATAATTTAAAACAGTTAAGCAATAAAAATTGTATTGATAATAAAGCAGCTGAACTAGCCTAAATAATGTAACTTTAATTTCATTTTGAGAATCTTTTCTAAATATTAAAGTTTTTATATTTTCTCATTTCGAATTAAAAATAAAGTAGATATGTGTTATATTCCTTTATAAAATAAAATACAAATTGTGTTTTTTTTTAAAATAATAAAAAAAATAGACAATTTTTGATGTATAAATATTTATAATTTGTTTTTTGTATGTAAGTTTATATAAATAAAATAAATTGTTATTTTTATTAATTAAATTTAATTTTAATAACTTATAATTAAAAAAAAGTATTTATTTTTACAGAAGTGAAGATAAAATGAGAATCGATAGTGAATTTTTTCAAAATGAAGCACTTTTTGTTGCACAAGGATTATTAGGTAAAAAAATTGTAAGAGTTTACGATTCCGGGAAAATTGAAAAATATACAATTACTGAAACCGAAGCCTATGTAGGGGAAGAAGATTTAGCGTGTCATGCAAGCAAAGGTAGAACTAAAAGAACAGAAATTATGTACCATGAAGGAGGAAAAGTATATGTATATCTGATATATGGAATTTATTGGATGTTAAATTTTGTAACTGGTAAAGAAAATAATCCTCAAGCAGTTTTGATAAGAGGAGTTGAAAAATGTTCCGGTCCGGGAAGGGTTGGCAAATTATTGCAGTTAAGTGGAGATTTTTATGGTGAAGATTTATCTTACTCTTCAAAAATATGGATTGAAGATTCTCATGTTAAGCCAAATTTTATTACCACTGAAAGGATAGGAATAGATTATGCGGGAGAAATTTGGAAAAATAAACTTTGGAGATTTTTAATAACTAGAAACTAACAATACTACTTATGAAGATATTAACATCAAAACAAATTAAAGAATGCGAGAGTCAATTTATTAAAAGTGAGGAGACAACATCTTTAGCTTTAATGGAAAAAGCGGCTATAGCATGCTTTGAATGGCTAAAAAATAAGTATTCAAATGAATATACTTACTATATTTTCTGTGGTAAAGGAAAAAACGGAGGAGATGGATTAGCCTTAGCAAGATTATTAAATAGTGAAAATTATAATGTTGAGGCTCATATAATACAGTCCTCTTCAGATTTTGCAGAAGAAACTCAGGAAAATTTCGATAAATATCCAAAATCTGTATATTTTATAGAAGGAGACGATTTTGAAATAAGCGAAGAAAAGGCTATCATCATAGATGCTTTATTTGGGATAGGCTTAAATAAAAAATTATCCGGCATAGAAGAAAAAATAGTTAACCAACTCAATGAATCTAATGCTATAAAAATTTCCATCGATATTCCATCAGGATTATTTGCTGATTCAATACCCGAAGAAGGGCAAACCGTATTTAGAGCAGATGAAACGTTGACATTTGAATTTTATAAAAGATCGTTTCTTCATCTCGAAGCTGCGCAATATGCAGGAAATATATATGTACTTGATATTGGTTTAGACAAGAAGTTTATAGAAGATGAAAAAACCGATAATTATCTTATAGAATATAGTTTTTGCGAAAAAAATTATAAGGGAAGAAATCCATTTAGCAATAAGGGTAATTTTGGAAAAGCAATCATTGTAGGAGGAAGCTATGGAAGAATGGGATCTATTACATTTTCTACCTTGTCTGCTTTACGAGTAGGTACTGGTCTTGTATTTACTGGAGCACCCGAATATGGTAATTCAGTACTTCAAACATTAGCTCCTGAGGCTATGTTTTTCTCATGTGGAGATAAGTATATCGAAGATATTCAGATACCTTTTGAAAATTATAGAATTGGAATAGGCCCTGGATTAGGGACTGAGGTACTTACAAAAATGGCATTTGAAAAATTATTGGAAAAAGAAAATAATCCTATGGTTCTTGATGCCGATGCGCTAAATATAATATCAGAAAATAATGATTTATTAAAACTGGTTCCAAAAAATTCAATTATAACCCCTCATCCTAAAGAATTTGAAAGATTATTTGGAAAAACATCTTCTTCAATTGAACAATGCGAATTAGCCAGAAAAAAAGCAAAAGAATATGAAATTGTTATAGTAATAAAGGGACATAATACAGCTATATTATTACCTGATGGACTTTGTTATTATAACGCTACCGGTAATGCAGGTATGGCAAAAGGAGGAAGCGGCGATGTGCTAACCGGAATTATAACGGGACTATTGGCACAAGGATATGATTCAAAATTGTCAGCAATACTGGGTGTATATATACACGGCAAAGCTGGAGATTATGCATCTGAAAAATTTTCTCAAGAGGCTATGACAGCTCAAAGCATTGTACAATGTCTTTCTGATGTTTTTTTAAAGCTGAAAAAATAAAAAAACATAAATTTAGTTAAAATATTGAACATTACCGGTAGGTAGTTTTATATCGAAGAAATTATATTTAAATATAGTTTTTAAAAATCCGGTAGTGTGAAATATTTAAAAAATTAATCTTCGGAAAAATCAACAATTAATTTTCGATATTTATCCAATAATTTTGATTTGGAAAGCATGCCGATGAATTTATCATTTTCTATAACAGGAAGATATAATGATTTTGAATTATCAAAAATTTTGAAAATAGTTTCATTATCATCAAGTAAAGAAATACGTTCCGAAGAGGTTACAATTAAATCTTCAATATGTAAAGTCTCATATTTTTCTTTATGAAGTAAAATAGTTATCAAATCATCCAAAATGATGTATCCTTTAAAACATTGATCAGTATCTTCAACAATAAAGAACTTTTTACTTGATGTAGGTATAATATCCTCAATAAATTCCGTAAAAGATAAAGAAGATGAAATCTTAACAAAGTTTTTTTCAATCAAATTTTTAATATTCATTCTTCTAATCGCCTCTTTATCTTTGTTATGAGTGATCATCTGATTATTTCTTTTTAAATTATAAGTATATACAGAATGTTTATCAAAATGATATTTAACAAGATATGCAATAGTTGAAGTTATGATTAAAGGAAATAATAAACTATATCCGCCAGTTATTTCTGCAATAAGAAAAATAGAGGTCATAGGTGCATGCATGATACCAGCCATAACACCAGCCATACCTACCAAAGTAAAATTATGTTCGGAAAGTTTAGTAAAATTAGTTAGATTAATAATCTTAGTAAAAACAAATCCCAATATTCCCCCCGTAAAAAGAGCAGGAGCAAATACCCCACCTATACCGCCGGCAGATGTAGTAAAACTACTTGCCACTACTTTTATAAACAATATGCCTAATAAAAATATAATTAAAAAATAATCATTTTCTCGTACCAAATAAAAGAGAGAATTTTTGGCTATGCTTTCGGGACTAGAGCTCATTAAATGCTGCAAGCCAATATATCCCTCCCCAAAAAGAGGTGGAAATATAAAGATTAACAGCCCAACTGCCATACCTCCTAAAATAGCTTTTACATAAATACTTTTACTTTTAGAAAATTTTTTTTCAATTAAACGACTGATTTTAATAAAATATAATGAAAAAAATCCACACGCAATGCCTAAAATAATATAATAAATAATTTTAGATTTATCGAATGGCTCAAATATTGCAAAATAAAATGAAATATTATCGCCCAATAAGAAATAAGAAATCAATGCTCCGGTCGTTGAAGATATTAAGATAGGTATTAATGACCACATACTTAAATCAATCATTAAAACTTCAAGAGAAAAAATAATTGCTGCTATAGGAGCTTTGAAAATACCTGCAATTGCCGCAGAACAGCCACAAGCAATAAATAACGTTCTTAACTTTAAATTTAGTTTAAATTCTTGAGCGATATTGGATCCTATAGCAGCCCCCGTATATACTATCGGAGCTTCTGTTCCCACTGATCCACCAAATCCGATAGTTAAACAACTGGAAATGATAGAACTATAAGTGTTTTTCTTATCAATTATGCTACGTTTTTTTGAAATGGTAAATAAAACTTTTTCAACCCCATGGCTGATGTCCATCTTAACAAGATATTTAATAAAAGTTACTGTTAAAATAATCCCTATAGTTGGAAAAAATATAGTCCAATAATTAAAATTGAAATTTTTGTTATGATAAATCAGTTCTTCAGTTAAGCTAACTAAGTTTTTTAAGATTACCGCACTAATGCCACCGATTATTCCTATTAAAATGCTTGCTAAATATATAAATACCTGAGGATTTTGATTTCTAAATTTCCTTATTAGGATGTTATATTTAATTCGTATTTTTTTTATTGAATCTTTAAATAATTCAAAATAATTTTTAATATAGGAAATAATATTATTCATTTACTTCGTTATCAATAACAATTGCGCCTACAGTATTCCTATAAATAGAATAAACAATGGCATTTGAATAGGAAAGGGTAAAAAGGAGACCGATAAAGCACATTAAAATTCCAAATATTTTACTAAAAAAGTAAGAAAAGATTAAAACCAGTAAAATCTTTCCAAAATACATATTTACTATTTTAAAACTATAAGAAATAGCTTTGGTTAATGGAACATCATCAATAATAATGAAAGCTCCAGCCAAAATAAAACCGGGAACTATATATATTATTGGGAGAAATAGAAACAAGCAACTAATGCTTATTATTATTATATGTATTAGCTGTAAACCTAACAATTTAATAAATTTTTTTCCCTGATATCCGCTGATTAAATCTTTAAAGCTTGTTCTACCATTTTTGTCGATCTGATGTGCGCAGAAAACAACTCCTGCATTTAAAGGATATAATAATAGAATACCAATAAAAGAAGAAAGGATAATTTTATTAATAAACATTGGGTTAGTTTTATAAAGGGAAATAATTTCCTCTAAGACTCTAGGATCATTATTCAGCTGAGATACTAAGTTTTTGAATTTTAACTCTATCATATGAGTTCCCAGATAATTACTGAGAATAGTACTAACCAAATTATTGAATAGATAACTGAAAATTATACAAAAAAAACCATAAAAAATCGTACTTTTCCAAGCACTAAAACCATCTGTAAGAACTTTATTCACAGATATATTATGACCATTATTTTTTAATCTATCAATTCTAATTTCTAAAGTTGTTCTCATGAATAAATTTATTACACTACAAAAGTAAACAAATATTACCTATAAAGTATATCAATAATCTATAATTAGATTACAGCTCATTAATTTAAATAATTGAATATGAAAATATACAATTTCTTTATGGATTTGGGATATATCTTATTTATTCGTGGAACTCTTTTAATTATAATATTTTAACAAAATTTCTATATCTTATAAAAACATAAAATAAGTAATTATAAATATTAAATTCAAATATTTACTAATCAAGTGATTATCTATGAGTTAAATAAATAATATTTATGTATATTTTTATAATATAAATTAAAGGTATAAAATCATGTCTATGTTATAAAATAAAAATATTTATTTTTGTATGTCAAAATATAAAAACGATGTCACGAGAAAAAAATTTAAAAGAAGCTGCTTTAGAATATCATAGTTCCAAACCAGAAGGTAAAATAGAAGTTATCCCTACCAAACCCCATTCAACTCAATGGGACTTAGCCTTAGCCTATTCTCCCGGTGTAGCAGAGCCATGTTTAGAAATACAAAAAAATAATGCAGATAGTTATAAATATACAGCAAAAGGCAATTTAGTTGCTGTGATTTCTAACGGTACCGCTGTTTTAGGATTGGGAAATATTGGCGCAGATGCTTCTAAGCCGGTTATGGAAGGAAAAGGTTTATTATTTAAAATATTTGCTGGAATAAATGTTTTTGATATTGAAGTAAATGAAACCAATCCGGACAAATTTATTGAAATAGTTAAATCTTTAGCTCCGACATTTGGAGGCATAAATTTAGAAGATATAAAAGCACCAGAAGCATTTGAAATTGAAAAAAGACTAAAGGCGGAATTAAATATTCCGGTAATGCATGATGACCAACATGGGACCGCAATTATATCAGCTGCAGCTTTATTAAATGCATTGGAAATATCTAATAAAAAAATATCTGAGGTAAAAATAGTTGTAAGCGGAGCAGGTGCCGCAGCTATATCATGTACACGTTTATATAAAGCATTGGGAGCTAGCCCTCAAAATATTTTAATGTGTGATAGCAAAGGGGTTATTTATAAAGGTCGAACAGGTTTAAATGAAGAAAAAACAGAATTTGCTGTGGATACACCTGATAGAACATTAGAAGATGCAATAAGAAATAGTGATGTATTTATTGGATTATCCAAAGGTAACTTGCTTACTCCGGAAATGCTCCTATCAATGAACGAAAATCCTATAGTTTTCGCAATGGCTAATCCAACTCCGGAAATAGATTATAACCTAGCAATTGAAACTCGCAAAGATGTAATAATGGCAACTGGAAGAAGTGATTATCCTAATCAAGTAAATAATGTATTAGGTTTTCCATACATTTTCAGAGGAGCATTAGACGTTAGAGCTACAGATATTAATCAGGAAATGCAGTTAGCGGCAGTTAAAGCATTGGCTGAATTGGCTAAAGAAAGTGTTCCTGAACAAGTAATTCGAGCTTATAACGTTAAAAGCATGAAGTTTGGTAGAGATTATATTATACCTAAACCATTTGATAACCGATTAATTACAAAAGTATCTATGGCAGTAGCTAAAGCTGCAATCGATAGTGGTGTAGCACAACATATCATTACAGATTGGAAAGCCTATGAAGAAGAATTATTAGATCGAATGGGGGGAAATGATGAAAAACTTATTAGACAATTTAAGGCAAAGGCAAAATCTAATCCAAAAAAAATAATAATAAATAATGCTGAAGAATATAATGTTTTAAAAGCAGCACAAATATTAGCAGAAGAGAAAATTGCAAAACCAATTTTATTAGGAAGAAAAGATATAATCAAAAAAGTTTTACATCAATATAATTTACAAATTGAACTTGATATAATTGATATAGATTCGATAGATACTCAAGGAGGTTTTGAAAAATATTCAGAATACCTTTATCAAACAAAACAAAGGAAAGGAATAACTTCAAAAGATCAAGCAAAGCAGTTCCTAAAAATTAGTGATTACTACGGAGCAGTAGCAGTAGAGATGGGAGATGCTGATGCTTTTTTAACAGGGTTTTCTAAAAGCTACAAGGAATCTTTGAGTGGGATTGTAAAAGTTGTAAATTATTCAGAAATATCTAATAATCTAGCCTCTATTATAGTTTTACTATCTAAAAACGGACCTGTATTCATTGCTAATACCTTACTTACAGATGATCCAACATCAGAAGAATTGGCTGTTATAGCCCAAACTACAGCTAATTATGCTAAAAAGCTAAATATTGAACCAAGGATAGCAATGATATCCAACGAAAATTTCTCAGGAAATTCGGAAATATCCAAAAAAGTAGCTGAAGCAGTTGCAATACTTAATAAAGCAAATCCTAATTTGATAGTAGATGGAGAAATACAACCAGATTATGCATTAAATGATCAATTAGTAAATGAATTCCCATTTAGTAAATTAAATACAAAACCTGCAAACGTTTTAGTGTTTCCTAATATGGTTTCTGCAAATTTGAGTGCTAATTTAGCTAAAGGAATAGGCTCCATAAAAAGTGTAGGACCGATTTTATTGGGATTAGGAAAATCGATACATATAATGAATGAAAATTCAAATATAGATGAAATTGTAAATCTTGCCTCTCTTGCAGCTATAGATGCACAAGGAAGGAAATAATTTATATTTTCGCTAAAAAATTAAAAATGATATCTCATTTATCAGGTACTATCTTTGAAATAACCCCTTCCAGTGTAATAATAGACTGCAATGGAGTGGGATATTTTGCTACCATAAGTTTACAAACATATAAAGATATACAAAATCAGGATAAGTCTTTAGTGTATATACAAGAAATTATTCGAGAAGATTCCCATTCTTTATATGGGTTTTCAACAAAAACAGAACGGTTATTATTTAATCTACTAATTAGTGTTAATGGAGTGGGTCCTTCTTCATCCATTATGATGCTTTCATCTATGTCCGTATTAGAAATAACTTCTGCTATTTCAAGCGGTAACAATTTAGCATTACAGAAAATAAAAGGAATAGGAGCTAAAACCGCGCAGAGGATAATAGTTGATTTGCGGGATAAAATTTCTACATTTGAATTGCCTGAATTATTAGATAATAGTTTGGGCAATAAAAACAAATCTGAAGCGTTAAGTGCATTGGAGGTGTTAGGCATTTCTAAAAAAATTACCGAAAAAATAATTGATAAAATTTTAAAGGATAATCCGGAAATAGAAGTTGAAGAACTTATTAAGGAAACTTTAAAAAAACTATAAAAGTTTAAAAGTGTTAGGGTATATTCGTAATTATTTGCTATTTATAGCCATATTTTGTGTAAGTATAGGAGTTTTAATTGCACAGGAAAATGATGATGAACAAGTTTTACAACTTGATGATCCTGTAAAATACGAAGCTTATTATGATTATAAAAGCGGAAATTACATTTTATATCCCAAGTTGGGTGGGGTAGTAGTCGGTACACCGATAACTATGACTGCAGAAGAATATACCAACTATGTAATGCAACAAAAGTTTGATGAATATTACAAGGATCGATCTCGTTTACAAGATGAAATAGGAAGAGCCAATAAAGAAGGTAGAGAAGTTGAAAAGAAGGGATTTATTCCTGGAATTACTGTAAAATCAAAATTGTTTGAGCAAATTTTTGGAGGTAATAAAATTGAATTAAAACCTTCAGGATTTGCTTCTTTTGATTTGGGTATATTACATCAAAAGATTGATAATCCTCAGATTTTACCTCAAAACAGACGAAATTTTACTATAGATCTAAGGCAAAGAATACAAATGAGCCTTATAGGAAATGTAGGAAATAATGTACATCTAGGTGTTAATTATGACACACAAGCAGGATTTAATTTTGAGAATAAATTAAATTTAGCATGGATTCCAGGTTCGGCAAATGGTGGAAACCTGCCAAATGGTGCCAACGGAGGTGAAGATAATATAATTAAAAAGATAGAGTTCGGAAATGTAAATATGCCTCTCAGCACCAGTTTAATTACCGGTGCTCAATCACTTTTCGGAGTTAAAGGTGAATTTCAATTTGGAAATACTTTTTTAACAACAGTATTTTCAGAGCAACAATCGGAAGCCAGAAATATTACCGTTCAAGGAGGAGGGGTGCTAAATAATTTCAAAATCAAAGCTATTGATTACGATGAAAATCAACATTACTTCTTAACCCATTATTTTAGAGATAATTATGATAAGTCCCTGGAAAATTATCCGGTAATAGCTTCTACTATTAATATTACCAAAATTGAAGTGTGGAGAATTGATTTAGGAAATTCAAATTTACAAGAGCAACATCCAGTTATAGCTTTAAGAGATTTAGGGGAATCCAATACTGGACAGTTACCTGATAATTCAAATATAAATTTATATAATACAATTTCAACCCTTGCTGGAATTAGAGATGCTTCGACAACTTATAATACAGTTAACGGCGTTTCGTTACCAGTTGTGCCAACCTCAGCTTCGCCATCTACCGTTAAAAATTATGAAAGTGGTAAAGAATTTGTGGTTCACAAAAGAGTAAAAAAATTATCTGAATCTGAATATTCTTACCATGCGCAATTAGGATATATATCATTGAATCAGAAGTTAAATAATGATCAACTATTAGCGGTAGCTTTTCAATATACAGATTCGAAAAATCCAGGTAAGATTTATAAAGTCGGAGAATTTTCCAATGAAGTAACAGGAGTATTAATATTAAAATTATTGAAGCCTAACCAAATTGTTTCTCCTGAATCTCCTATGTGGGACTTAATGATGAAAAATATTTATTCTATGGAAGCTTCACAAATTTCTTCAGAAGGTTTCATGTTAAATGTTATGTATCAAGATGCCTCTCAAGGGAAAATAAATTATTTGCCCGATCCCAATGTTAGAAATATGCAGTTAATGCAATTATTAAATTGGGATAGATTAAATCAAAATAGTGATGCAACTGACAGCGGAAAAGGAGATGGTATTTTTGACTTTGTAGAAGGGGTTACCATAAACTCTCAAAAAGGTAAATTGATATTTACCAAAGTAGAGCCCTTCGGTGAATACTTAAAAACCAAATCGGTAGACGGGAAGTATATTTTTGAAAAATTATATAAAGATTTAAAAGGGAGTAATACAGTTACTTCTGATCCCCTAGCAAATAGATATACTATAGAAGGTAGATTTAAAGGAAGTATAGGAAACGGTATTTCACTAGGTGCATTTAATGTACCAAGAGGTTCGGTACAAGTTTCAGCCAATGGGCAAACTTTAACGGAAGGGGTAGACTACGTAGTGGATTACCAAATGGGAATGGTAACAATCATAAATGAGACTTATAAAAATTCGGGAGTTCCCATTAATATAAGTTTGGAAAACCAATTTGCATTTAATATGCAAAAGAAGAGATTTATGGGATTGAATGTAGAGCATAAATTTAATAACGACTTTATTGTTGGAGCAACATTCCTTAACTACAAAGAAAGACCTCTTACACAAAAAGTACAATTTGGATCAGAACCCGTTAATAATTCCATGATTGGATTTAATATGATGTTGAATAAGGAATTCCCTTTCTTAACAAAACTTACCAATTGGATACCGGGAATCAAAACCGAAGCGGAATCTAATATGAGTTTTAAAGTGGAAGGCGCTGCTTTATTGCCGGGACAAAATAAAACTATCAATGATAATTCTTATATAGATGATTTTGAAACAACAGCTTCAAAAATAAGTTTAAAAGAGCCCGGATATTGGGGAATAGCCAGTAAGCCAGAAAAAGAAGGGACCTACATGAACGATATAAAAAACGGTAATGGAAGGGCTCTAATAAGTTGGTATAATATTGATCCAAGATTTTTCGGAATCGGAGGAGGTCAACCTGCGGGTATAGATAATAATGCGCTTTCCCTACATTTACAAAGACGGGTTAAATATCAAGAAATATTTACAGATAGAGATTATATAGCGGGAGAGCAGCTATATATGAATACATTTGATGTATCTTTTTATCCGAAAGAAAGAGGGCCTTACAATTTCAATACACTCAATGAAGACCCAGAAAAAGATAGATGGGGGGGATTAATGAGACCAATTTCAGTAACTAATTTTTCGGAAGCTAATATAGAATATGTAGAATTTTGGATGATGGATCCTTATGCTGACAGTAAATCACCGGGATCAAATCCTTTAGGAAATAATCCCGAATTAATAATACAATTAGGTAATGTATCCGAAGATGTCTTAAAAGATGGATTTATGCAGTATGAAAATGGTATTACTGATGATTTAAGCCTAATGACAACCACAAATTTAGGTAAGCAACCCAAAAATTATCCTTTAGTATATGCTTTTGATACTAAAGGAGATGAAAGGAAGAAACAAGATGTTGGTTACGATGGTTTAATGAGTTCTGAAGAAGCAGACTATTATAAAAGTAAAGGATATAATATTGGAAACTATGCCAATTATATAAATCCTATAACCGGTGAAATTGATCCTTCTGGAGACGATTACGTATTTTATTTGAATGGTGCATGGGATTCTTCTAAAGATAAAAGTTCTATTATAAACAGATATAAATATTATAGAAACTTAGAAGGTAACTCTCCTGCCAATTCTATGGATGCTTCATCAGCATCTCCGGATACAGAAGATTTAAATAAAGACTTCAATCTGGATGAAACGGAAAATTATACACAATATCGTTTATCATTATTAGACTCGAATTTAAGAAATAGTCAAAATTCTTTTGTAGTAGATAAAAAAGAAGTAGAAGTATCACTTCCTAATGGAAAAAAGGGTAATACAACATGGTATTTAGTGAGAATCCCGGTTAGCGATTATGAATTTGGTTCTTCTGAAATATTAAATAATGTACGCTACATTCGTATGCTAATGAAAGGATTTTCCAATACAGCTACCTTACGTTTTGCGACTTTAGATTTAGTTCGAAGCGATTGGAGAAAGTATGAAAAAAATATTTCCTCAATAACTGGTGAAAGTAAACAAGATTCAGACGAAGGAACAGCAACACTTTTACCTGTCTCAAACGTGATCATTAGTGCAGTAAATTTAGAAGAAAATTCTACCTCTCGTCCGCCTTATGTATTGCCTCCGGGAATTAGTAGAGAAATATTAGGAAATACTACCGGAACACAAATGCAAAATGAATCTTCGTTGAAATTGGAAATAAAAGATTTGAAAAATTCTGAACCTAGAGGTATTTATAAAAATATAGCGCTGGATATGAGACGATATAAAACATTAAAAATGTTTGTACATGCTCAAAATATGCAAGATGTATCCAGTAATATTGTAGATAAAGAAGCTAAATTCTTTATCCGTATAGGTAGTGATTTATCAGATAATTATTATGAATATGAATTTCCATTAAAATACACTCCCAATACAGCTACCTCTTCTATTGATATATGGCCTATTGAAAATACAATTGAATTAAGGTTAAAAGATTTAGTAGCCGCTAAAAATGAAAAAGATAAAAATAACCTTTATAATAGTACTATACGCTATCGTAGCCACGTTACCGGTAGTGATGATAAAATTATATATGTAAAAGGTAGGCCCTCAATAGGCAATGTAAACTCAATTATGATGGGGGTAAGAAATACTTCTACCTTAGAAAAACATATTGTCTTATGGTTAGATGAACTTCGCTTGACTGATATTGATAATGAAGGAGGATATGCAGCCAATGCAAGTATTAATTTTAATCTTGCAGACTTTGCTCAAATATCCGCATCCGGAACCTATCAATCCGTAGGTTTTGGAGCAATAGATAGTAAACCGAGTGAAAGAAGCCAAGATGAAACCAAGCAATATATGGTTAGTGCGGCGGTGAATGTAGATAAAGTTCTTCCGGAAAAATGGGGTATGAAAATACCTGTAAGTATTAGCATGTCAGAGACCTTTATAGATCCTAAATATAATCCATTGGATAATGATGTGAAGTTAAAAAATGACCCAAGAAAAAGTGAACTTAAAAAAGTGGTAAGAAGTTATTCATCACAAAAAAATATTTCTTTATCCAATTTTAGAAAAGATAGAACTACAAGTAAACAACCAAGGTTTTATGATGTGGAAAACTTATCAGCTTCTTTTTCATATTCAACTGATTATTTTAGAGATATTTATACAACATATAGCTTATATCAAAATTTACAGGCATCTTTAGATTATAATTTTTCGCCCAAAGGTATTTATTATCAACCTTTTAAGAAATTAAATGTAGTTCAGGATACCAGTAGATTTGCCAAATATTTAAGATGGCTAAAAGAAATTAATTTTAATCCGGTACCTACTCGTTTATCATTTAAGATAGATATTGCCAGAACCTATAATGAGTTCCAATATAGAGATATTAATGCATATCTTAATAATAATCCGAGTAGTTACAGTTCAACTTTTGCTAACAATTTTTTGTTCGGGTGGCAATATAACATAGGATTCAATCTTACGCGTTCTTTAAAGTTAGATTATTCATCTGGAACAAGGACTATATTGGATGATATAGGAAACGGCGTACCCGACGATGGTATGATATGGAACGGTTTATTAAATTCGGGAAGACCTATAAATTATAACCAAAGATTCCAATTAAATTATAAATTACCTATTCATTTGCTTCCATATATGGATTTTACCTCTATGGAATTAGGATATACAGGGCAATATGATTGGCAGGCAAGCTCAAGTTTTCAAACTTCATATGATCCTACAAATGCTGATCCAAGAAAGAGAAGTTTAGGTAATACCGCACAAAATGCTCAAACTATAACAGCAATAGGTAATATAGATTTTAGCAAGTTTTATAATTACTTTACTAACTATAAAAAATTTGAGGAAAAGAGAAGAAAAAGACAAAGAGAAATAGATTCTTTAAATAGAGCTTATGAATCAAATTTTGCTCTGAAAAAACCTAAATCATATAAAAAATATACATTAAAAACTAAATATAAAGCTACCGATTACCTTTGGATGATAGCAAGTAGTTTCAAAAGAGGACAAATTCAAGTGAATGAAAATAAAGGTACCATTTTGCCTGGATTTTTACCGGAACCAAGTTTCTTTGGAGTAGGAAGATATGCTGGTTCCAAAAGCGGCCCTACTTTTGGTTTTCTATTTGGGTCTCAATTTGATTTAAGAAATAAAGCGGTAACAGAAGGTTGGATTTCCTTAAATGAATATATGACCAATCCATATGTAAAAAACAATAACTCGCAGGTTTCCGCTACCTTACAGTTAGAGCCCGTTAATCAATTACAGATAGATTTAAATATTATGAGAAATCATCAAAAAACTCTATCTCATTCAGGGTTTAATTCTATAGATCCTATCACTGGACAAATGGCTAATACATTTGTAAATCAATCTGCTATGTTCAGTTCCACAGTTATATCCATAGCTACGGCGTTTAAATCAGGAGAATATGTATATAATAAGATGATCAGCAATTCCATGATATTGTCTCAAAGAGTAGCTGAAAAACAAGGACAGCCGTTAGTTGATGCTAATAATGATGGCTACATAGATGGTTATGGATTAACAAATTCAGAGGTTTTATTACCATCATTTGTATCAGCCTTTACAGGAAGAAGTGCAGGTAGTCAAAAATTGGGTTATAAACGCAATATGCCAATTCCTAACTGGAAGATTACCTATGGTGGTCTAAAAAATATACCACTTATAAATTATTGGTTTAAAGAGTTTAGAATTAATCATAGTTATGTTTCAAATTATACAGTTAACGGCGTACAAACTAATCCTGATTACTACCTATTTCAAAACGATTCTACCGCTCCGGAAAAAGATATGAATGGAAACAGATACAATTATTATACCTATGGAACGGCTGTAATGTCAGAAGGATTTAGTCCATTAGTTGGAGTAGATGTAACTATGAGAAATAATATTCAGATAAGAATAGCATATAATAAAGATAGAATATATTCTCTCGGTTTGACAAATTATACGTTGCAAGAAGATTATGGCAATGAAGTAGTCTTCGGTTTAGGATATATAGTTAAAGATGTTAAATTAAAACTAAGATATAGAGGAGCTACAAAACCTTTGACAGGAGATTTAAATATACGTGGAGATATTTCTATAAGAGATAATAAAACAACCATCAGACGTTTAGTGGAATTAGACTCACAAGTAACTGGTGGACAAAATTTAGTATCATTAAAATTTTCAACTGATTATAGTTTTACTAAGAATTTTAATCTTAAATTCTTCTACGAGCAAATGATAACAAAATATAAAGTTTCAACTGCTTATCCCCTTTCTACTATAAGAGCTGGTTTAAGTGCTACTTTTACTTTTGGTAATTAAAAAAAAGTAAGTACATTTGATTATATGATAATACCATCAGAACTATTGTATAGTTTACAACATATTTGGGTAAAAATAGTAAAAGAAAATGTGGCTTATGTTGGAATTACTGATTACGCTCAAGAACAGCTCGGTGATATCATATATGTAGATGTTGAAAGCATTGGCACTACTTTGAAAATTAATGAAATTTTCGGAAGTCTTGAAGCAATAAAAACTGTCACAGATCTCTATATGCCCTTAGATGGAAAAGTTTTGGATGTAAACTCTGAATTGTTAAGCGATCCGAGTTTAATAAATACAGATTCCTATGGAAAAGGGTGGATAATAAAAATTAAGCTAGTGAATATCCTAACAAACCATTTAATTAATGCTGAAAAATATAAAGAATTGGTTAGTTGAACATCATAAAAAAATACGATTTATACTTATTATATATTTTTGTATTTTAACTTGGTTGTTGTTACGAGCCCCCAAAGGTAATAAAGAGTTTTTAAAATTCATGCCTCTTTATAATGATAAGCTAATTCACATGTTAACTTTTTTAGGACTTTCTTTATTAGCAAAAATAGCTTATCCTAAAAAAAATCAATTTCTAATAATAATTTTAGGAACTCTATACGGCATAATAATTGAATTTTTTCAAGAGTATATGAAATTGGGAAGAACATTTGAATATTCTGATATGATCGCAGATTGTTTAGGCTGCATTATTGGGGCTTTTATAGCTAAAAAAATTTTTTAGTATTTAAAAACTTCCGATACACTTTACTTATAAATAATCTTACGACTTTTCGAGTTTATTTAAATTATTATCTTAAATTTTAGTCCTGCCTTCCTATATTGAAAGTTAATGATTATAATTACTACGAAATTATTAAATATAAGATAAGTAAAAATTTGGCGAATAATTCCTTTTAATTTTATATAATTAGATAAAGTTTAATTAAAAATATCTTCGAATCTCTTTATACATAAAGTCTTTACTTATTTATGTAAAAAATAAAAAATAAATACATAAATTATTGATAAAATTATGTAAATTAGCATGTTGAGATTGTTATTATACTTCCTTCTACTTTTTAAATTGAATTGCTAGTTTTTAGTCTGATTTCTTCTCAATTAATTTTTTATCAATTTTATAAAATTTTTATATGAACATTTTTATTTCAAACCTGAATTACAGGTTGACCAACGAAGATTTACATGACTTATTTTCAGAGTATGGCGAAGTTGAATCAGCAAAAATAATACAGGATCGTGAAACCGGCAGATCAAGAGGTTTTGGATTTGTCGAAATGGCAGATGCTGAAGCTAAAACGGCAATTCAGGAATTAAATCAAAAAGAATTTGATGGTAAAGTTATTAACGTCTCCGAAGCACGTCCAAGAGATGAAAAACCGAGAAATAATTTTAGAAGAAGTTATTAATTGGTTATATGTAATAAAAAAAATAAAACGACTGAATTTATTCAGTCGTTTTCTATATTTACAAATGAATAAAATTTATTATAATTTTAAATCAATTCCCATATAAAACATAGCAGAAACAATAGGGGCATAAACTAAAGAAGTATCAAAATAATCTCCAAAAGGGTTCTCTGAATTTATGATTGGATTTTTTTGTTTATAACTTCCTAAGTTTTCCACACCTAAATAAGTTCTTAATTTATCCGTAAAATGCTTTGATATCTGAGCATTCATTAAAGCATAATTAGGAGAAAAAGACTTTCTTTGATATTCTACCGGATTCTGAGATGTATCAGGAATTCTTTGTTTTCCTACATATTGCAGATTAAAATCCAAAGTCCATTTACTTTTATTTTCTGTTTCATTTGTAAAATATGAAATAGAAAACAATCCTCTATTTTTAGAAGTGAAAGGAACTTGCTTTCTACCCTCCATATAATCAGCTTTAATATCAAACCACTTATATGCAAAATGTAATTCGAGATTAGATATAGGTATAATATCCCACACAGCTTGAAAAGTATTTGAAAAAGATTTTCCATCCAAATTGTAAAACCAAAGAGATTGGGTAGATTTATCTAAATCAACAAGAACTTGCTTTTTAAAATCTGTTCTATAAAAATCGAAAGTTAAGGTATTTTTAACAGTACCAATTTTAAAATCTTGTATTAAACTACCGCCATAATTCCATGCAATTTCTGGTTTTAGTCCATAAATATCACCATTATTAGGTTTAATATGAACTTTTCGTGAGGAAGCTAAATATTGCATATTTTCGGAAAATATATTTGAGGTTCGCATTCCTCTTCCTGCTGCTAAGCGAAGTGTTGTTTTAGGCAAAAATGCATATTTTATATTGATTCTCGGTAAAAGTTGAGTTCCTGCCAAATTATGAAAATCGGTTCTCAACCCTGTAACCAAAGTAAAGTTTTTAAATGAAGTGTTGGTATATTCAGCAAATATCCCCGGTGCATTTTCAGTTCTTTTATAATTCATATTTTCAAAATCTTCATTATAGGAATCATGTAGATAGCTAGCTCCTACAGTATATTTATTATTGGTATTCCCAATAATACTTTCGAACAATAAATTGGTGAAAAAAGAATTTTCATTACCATTATATAATCGTTGTCCAAAATAGCTATTTGTATTATGATGAATAAATTTAGTTTGTAATCCTATGCTTTGATAAGGTTTAGTAAGGAATACATATCCCGTTTTATTCCATATCTCATAATGTGAATTTTCGATTCCAATTCCGTAATGATTCTGAGTAAGACGATCGGTAGATTCTCTAAATTTTTTTTCTCCTCCTATTTCCTTACTATAAAGTGCTTGAAATCCAAACATTGAGCCCCATCCGTTTTTTTTAATTCCATCATAACGAATAATATCCATTAAATTTATTTGTTTAGAAAGAGGATTATCAAGAAAACCGTCATGATTCATGTCTTCTTTGACTAGTCTTCCGCTAAAATGAGATAAAGTTGTGTTGCTCCAATCGTTGGATATTTTTGATGCATTTACCATATTTAATTCTAATCGCGCATTTTGATTTGCAAAAAAATTAATATTAGTAAAATTTTTATCTTTATACTTCATTAATTCAGTGTTAATTTGTCCGGTAATAGCCTCATAACCATTATTAACGGTACTTCCACCTTTTGTTAGTTGTATACTGTTAATCCAAGTTCCGGGAATAAAATTTATACCACTTGCTGATGACAAACCCCTTACTTCTGGTAAGTTATCTACTGTTATAGATGTATACTTTTGATCAAGTCCTAACATTCTGATTTGTTTCGAACCGGTTACGGCATTTGTTGTTGATACATCAACTGTAGGGTTAGTTTCGAAACTTTCTGCCAAATTACAACAGGCTGCTTTCAATAATTCGGTTTTATTAATATTATAAGTAAGAGATGCTGAATTAGCCTTGATACTTACGGCATTTGCTTTTTGACGTATGACAACTTCATCCAATAATTTTTCTGAAGGAGATAATTGTAATTCTAGATAAATTTCCACAGGCTTGTCAACATTCTTTATTAAAATTTCTTGAGAAATAAATCTTTCTTTTGAAACTTCTATAGAAAATAGTCCTTCGTGATACATTAGCTCAAAATTACCCAAGCTATCAGTTACGGTTTTCATAACGGGATGTTCTTTCCAGTTTACATCAGCATTTTTAACGGGAATATTCTCGCCATTTTCTAAAGAAGTAACGATATTACCTTTTAATGTCTTATGCTGTGCGATTGAATATAAGTTTAAGAACAGCAAAAACATAACTATATATTTTTTCATTTTTTATTTTTAGTATAATGTTATATTAAAATTTTGACTGTATTATTGAGTAAGTATATAAACAATAATACATTTACATCTAATCCATATTTAGGGATTAAACAAATTGACTAAAATGAAAAATATATTATCCGTAATAGGTATAACGACAATAAAATTTGTATAATTTAGATATTGAAGGAGGAGGGTTTGAATAAAGTTGAACAATTCCCTCTTTTTTAGAAAAAGCTAAAATAGGTAATTCCCAATTTACATCAGGAACTATAGCAATAAAATAATAATTTAAATTTGTAAAGAAATTATCAAAAGAAAATACGGAATGCTCATTAGATTTAATAAGTACATCTTTACAACATAAATCTCTTTTTAAACAAGGTATTTCTCTTAATTTTGGATCTGTTTTTACTACAGTTGGAAATTTTTTTGAATTAACCGTATAGCCTATATTCTTTCCATGACACCAGTTTTGGTATATATAGATATTAAGATTTGCAAATAAAACCATGCAAATCAATAGTATAGACTGGATTAATTTCATACCGTAAAGATAAAAATAATTTTACAGATTTTTCATCTGAAAAAATTTTATATGATAATAAATTAATGTTTGAAATGTCTAATGCCTGTAAACAGCATGGCGATATTATGTTCATTACAAGCGTCAATGCTTTCTTTGTCACGTATTGAGCCACCGGGTTGAATAATTGCTTTAATACCATTTTTAGCAGCAGTGTCTACCACATCTCTAAATGGAAAAAAAGCATCGGAAGCCAAAACCAAATGATCTGTCCTTTTTTCTTTAGCACGTTCAATTGCCTGTTGAGCTGCCCATATTCTGTTAGTTTGCCCGGAACCGATTCCTATGGCTTGTTGTTGAGAAGCAACAACGATGGCATTTGATTTAGCATGCTTAACTATTTTTTGAGCAAAAATTAAATCTTTTAGTTGATTTTCATTTGGAGATGTATGAGTTACTTGCTCAAAATCCCTAGTAGTACCTTTATCAACATCTTGTACTAAAAGTCCTCCATCCACTTTTACGAATTCTATAGAATCGGATAAAGAATTATTGATTTTTATGACTCGTAAACTTTTTTTTGTTGATAATATTTGTACTGCTTCAGCTGTAAATGCCGGTGCTATAACGATTTCTAAAAAAACGGTAACCAATAATTGTGCAGTTTCTTCATCAACAGTTCTATTAAATGCTACAATTCCACCGAAAATCGATATTGAATCACATTCGAACGTTTTTTTGTATGCTTCAACAACATTATTTCCAATGGCTACTCCACAAGGTGTAGAATGCTTAACAGCGCAACAACAAATTTCTGAAAACTCATTGACTACTTTATAAGCCATATCCATATCACGAAAATTGTTAAATGAAAGTTCTTTACCTTGTAATTGTTCAAAGTTTTTCATTGCCCCGTTTTTAGTTTTATCTATATAAAAAGCAGCCTTTTGGTGAGGATTTTCACCATATCTTAAATCTTCTATTTTTTCATAAGAAGTATTTAAGAATTGCGGATAATCATCGTTTAAAATATAATTGGAAATGGCAGCATCGTAGGAAGAGGTTAGATTAAAAACTTTACCTGCTAACTGTTTACGTGTAGCAAGAGAAGTATTTCCATCTTTTTTCATTTCTTCTGTTACTAATGCATAATCTTCAATCTGACAAACTACAGTTACAGAATAAAAATTTTTGGCAGCGGAACGCAACATAGTAGGTCCACCTATATCAATGAATTCAACCATTTCCCCTTCGGATAAATCAGTATTTAATTTTTCGAAAAATGGGTATAGATTTACTACAACTATATCAATAGGACGTATTTGAAGGGTATGGAGGGATTGTATATGTTCTTTATTCTTTCTTGAAGCAAGTATTCCTCCATGAATGGTTGGATGTAAAGTTTTTACTCTTCCATCAAGGATTTCAGGGAAACTCGTGTAATCACTAACCTCTGTAACTTCAATGTTATTAGATTTTAAATGCCTGTAAGTTCCTCCGGTTGAAATAATTTCATAGCCTTGAGATTTTAAAAAAATTGAAAAATCTATAATGTTAGTTTTGTCTGAAACACTTATCAAAGCTCTTTTCATAAATATAATTTTACATTTATTCGGTAATTAAATAAAAGGCCTTACCCTTAATATCATCGTCAATGGATGATGGATATTCTTGATATTCCTCCCAATAAATATTTTTAAGTTTAACGTCGTTGTCTTTAGCGTATTCCTCTAATATATAGCGAGCATTAAAAAGATTGTGAACTTTTTCATTTATAGGAGTTGTAATTGCTTTTCCATTAGGAAGTGTAATAAAATTCATTGCACTACTAGGTGGAATTATTGTTGCATCTATGGCATAGCCTGAATAAAATATAGTCTTATTAGCTATAGTATCCACCGTAGTATAATAAATTATAGGTTTTTTAATTTCATTACTTGAATACTTTAAACTATCTGTTAGGTATTTTGAAATATCCTGTAAGGATTTATGTGCGGCATTATAAACATCGGAATATTTGGATGATGTTTCCCTTTTTATACATAAAAGTTGGATTCCTTGAAAGTCAATATACTTGATGCCACCACCCTCAGATATTTGTTTACGGGAATGTACAACCTCTAATAAATTTGTAAGTTTTTCAAGACTTTCAGCTAAACTTTCTTTAAATTTATGAGAATATAAATAAGCAAAAATACGGGTAAAGTAAGAAAAATCTTCTGTCTTCAAGTGAATCGAAACGGTAGTCATATTTTCGTTAGATTCAAAATCAATATCTTCAATACAAACAACTCCAGTTTCTACAAATATAATTTGAGATTTTATATATTTATTTAATTTACTTTTTAATATTTTATATTCTCCTTTACCAATAGTATTATTTTTGGAATTGCTCCAAGTTAAGCTGCTACCGGTTCCCTTATAAGGAGAAAAATAATTTATTCTTGTATTGAGAGAATCGTCATTGATTAAAAGCCCCCAAGCTGCATATTTCTCCAATTCATTAAATTCTGCAAAAACTTCACTGATAGGATTGTTAAAATCTTTAGAAATAGTAATTTCGATATTTTTAGAAAGAAATGATGGCATTATACAGCCTGCTACAATTATCAAAAAAACTAAAAATAGAAAAATATTAACGATCTTTTTCATGTAAATTAGAGAATATTAGAGATAAAAACGAATTTAGTGTATTAACTTTTTGTTAAAACACAAAACTACAAAAAACAAACGTACACAGGAATAAAATAATTTTTAATTTTAAAAAGAAAGGACATTGTCATAAGCAATGTCCTTAGTATTAGCATAATAAATAATTAACACTATTTTTAAGGGTTAGCTGCAGCCGGAGTTTCAGGATTTATGACAGTACCTTCCACTTTAACTATGAAACTGGACTCATTTATGTCGTTAGATAAAATAGTAATCTTCCTGTTAAATTTACCGGCTATAGATGTATTGTAGGTAACTGTAATTTCTCCTTTTTTTCCTGGAGCTATAGGTTCATTTGTCCATTGAGGTACAGTGCAGCCACATGAAGTTCTAATATTGGAAATAATTAATGGTTTATCTCCGACATTTTGAATTTTAATAATTCTTTTGCCATCAGAACCTTTATCTATTGTTCCATAATCTACCGTATTATTTTCATAATTGATAATTTTTATCTCCTGAGCATTGCTGAAAAAATATGCTCCCAATAGGAATGCTGAACTTAGAATGAATTTTTTCATATTTGATTAATATTAACTATTATTTTTATAAGATTATTGTACTTCTCCTTTAATTTTTAAAAGTTTTCTGGAAATTTTGGGATCATTACTAAAAACTTCAATCGATTTTGAAAACTTACCTATATTTTTTGTATTGTATTTTACAGTTATTTCTCCTTTTTTTCCTGGTAAAATTGGTGATTTTGTCCAAGTAGGAACAGAACATTCGCAAGAAGATTTGACATTAGAAATAATTAAAGGTTTATCACCCTCATTAGTAAATTTAAAAGTTTGATAACCGTCTGAATTCTTTTTTATAATTCCATAATCTATTTGGTCTTTTTCAAACGAAATAGACTGAGCTGAAATAAAATATCCTAAAAATAAGAAAAATAATATAGCAGTTTTTTTCATGAATGCAAAGTTACGAATTTTAATTTTACTTTAGCTTGTTTTAGCTTCAAAAATAATACCATGTATATTAAAAAAGATGTAAATAAACAATTATTTTTCAATAAGCTTATCGGAATTTAGATAATTCATACTGGGGTGGCCAATCAATAGTATTCTCTAATATATTTGCTGCCTCCAACACAAAATATGGATTGCGTAATAGTTCTCTACCTACAAAAATTAAATCAGCTTCTCTGTTTTCTAGAATTTCCTCTGCTTGAATTGCATTGGTGATTAGCCCAACAGTTCCGGTAATTATTTCTGAATTATTTTTTATCTTATTAGCGAATGGAACTTGGTAATTTGGCTTGTTTGGTATTTTTGCATAAGGAATTAACCCGCCTGAAGAAACATCCATTACATCAACTCCTAATTTTTTAATTATTTCAGCTAATTCTGTAGATTCATCTACAGACCATCCATCTTCTTCCCAATCAGTAGCAGAAATTCGTACCCATAAGGAGACTTTTTTAGGAATGATTTTTTTAATCGACTCAATGATTCTGAGTAAAAACCTAATTCTGTTTTGAAAATTACCTCCATAATCATCTTTTCTTTGATTACTTAACGGTGATAAAAACTCATGAATTAAATATCCATGAGCAGCATGGATTTCAATAATATCATAACCTGCTTTAACTGCTCTTTCGGCACCTTCCTTAAAATCATTTATAATAATATTTATTTCATCAACGGAAAGCTCCCTAGGTTTTTGATAATTTATATTAAATGGAATGGGAGAGGGTGAAACTATTGCCCATTTACTATAGCCCTCCTCCAGCTTTTCACTAGGATTCCATGGAATAGGAGTACTTGCTTTTCTTCCAGCATGCGCTAGTTGTATGCCGGCTAAACAATTGTTTTCGTGGATAAAATGTACTATTTTGCTTAATTCAACAATATGTTCATCTTTCCAAATCCCTAAATCTTTATATGTAATTCTTCCTTGTGGCGAAACGGCAGTAGCTTCTTGAATGATTGCGCCAACTCCTCCTACTGCTCGGGCACCATAATGGACAAGATGCCAATTATTTGCAAATCCATCATGTGCTGAGTATTGACACATAGGAGACATTACAACTCTATTTTTTAAAATAATATTTCCCAGTTGTAGGGGGGTAAATAGTTTCGACATAATATTATAATATTTTTATAATTGTAAATAATTTTTAAATTTTTTAAAATGATGTTGTCAATTTGCTACCTGCTATTTCAGCGATCAAGTAGGAGAAATAACCTAAACCTTTTTATCATGGCTCATTTCCGGTTTTACATACTCAATTATTAAGCCAACGATTAGTGTAGTCAAGTTAACTATTCTTATGTAAAATCGTAGAGATGAAGA
Organism: uncultured Apibacter sp.; assembly: GCF_946479295.1. Classification (NCBI taxonomy): domain Bacteria; kingdom Pseudomonadati; phylum Bacteroidota; class Flavobacteriia; order Flavobacteriales; family Weeksellaceae; genus Apibacter; species uncultured Apibacter sp. The sequence goes on along the minus strand of NZ_CAMLFD010000003.1, from coordinate 52,891 downwards.
TGATAAAATCTATTAAGGTTTTCGCTACCTTTTGGTGAACTTCCGTTATAAAACTGGTTTAATTTTCACTTGATAAGTTGCTTCGCGATATCGAACTTATCATAATACTTACTCAGTTTATTACTCATATTGGCTATTACGGTTAGGATAGATTAGAAATGAATACAAATAATGGTGGTTTGCATGATTTGATTTCATGTCACTTACACCACTTATTAGGCAAATAGCCTAAGCTGCGGTTGGGATAAATTGGAAATGAATGCAGGAAATAATGGTTTACCTGATTTGATTAGTGATATGTTTAACTGGATACCAAAAACAGAGAGAGGAATACGGCTATGTAACTATATGTAGCTAATAATTAATTTTACAAAAAGCCGGATGGGGATCCGGCGGTTAATTGTTCTTAATATAGTATATGGATTTCATATCTCAGTACAAAATCACTTAATATCAATCCCCATCGATAATTAACTAACGCGAGTAATTCATCAATGTTTTAAAAATAATAACGTTCTTTTGTTAATAAACTTTTATCTGTGTTATCACTAATAATCGTTTTTAGCCTTCTAGTCCAATTAAGCGCGATGAATTGTCAAATTCTGCGCTAATTTGGTTTTCACCTTTAATTGCGACCAGCTTTAAACCATCATCAAAGGTTATTTGATAATCTTTAGCTAGCAAATAGTGTTTTATTGCAGCATAGTGATTCACTTCATAATTGGCAATTAATTGCGGGATTACGCTAGCAATGCGGTGATGAGTGTTGTTTTCTTGATGAATTTGGTTAATATTCTCATTATTAAAAGTTAACACAAGTACACCTTGACCATAATCAGCAACATAATAACCACTTGAATCAAACATACCACTAGCAATAAGTCCAATTAGGTGTAAATTCGCTTCAGAGGTTTCAAATTTACGAATTTTAAATAAATCAATATTGTGCTCTTCACCATATTTTTTAAGCTCAAGAGACTGCTTAATAACACCTTGCGGAAGATCAGATTGTTCATTGCCCCAAGCCCAAAGCCAAGTCGTGGTCGAATGCGAAAAGGTTCCCAATAGCTGAAAAGAACAATATAAATCACCGCCAAAAACAAGTTGCTGAGCATCCATATCAATTTCCCAGGGCTTATCGTCAATAACACCATCTAAATCGATTTGCTTTTCAAAACCAAGCCCTCCATATTGTTCAATAAGTGCTTGGAATGGTTGTTTTTCTTGATGTTGTTCAGTTTGGTCGTGTTTTTTACTTTTTGAAAATAATTCTTTCAAGAATTTCATATGTATTGTTATTAAAATATTTAAAATCCAAAGTTAATAACTTTGCAATGCATACTTCAATAAAAAATAAATTATATTAAAAAATATTTTATTTTTGCACTTAAATATACAAAAAATATGATAGGATATATCAGAATTTCCTTGACATTAGTGGTATCATTTAGTTTATCCTTAAAACTCTGTTCACAATCGCTATCATTTTCTGAATCTCAGATTATTATGTACAAAGAAAATAATCTGATTAAAGCTGTCGAAAAACAGGAAGAAGCTTATCAATTCGATTTTAAATCTTCTAAAGGATTACGTTATCCTCAATTAGATGTATTTGGTGTTGGGATATATAGGGATAAAAGAATTGGGAGCAACTTAAATAATGCAAGGTCAGAAGTTGCTAATATTTTGAATATTTCGGATCCCGAAGAATTGGGTAATTGGGATGTAAGGCTTCTAAAAAGAGATATTTTGTTAGGAGGGGTAAAATTTACTTGGCCGATTTTTACAGGTGGTAAAATTAATGCAGCAATAGAAGCTTCAAAAATAAAAGCTGAAATAGGAAATAAAGAATTAGTAAGTACTAAAAACAAGCTCATTTCAGAATTGGCTCAACGATATTTTCAGGTAAAACTTGCTGAGGAGGCTGTTATAGTAAGAAAGCAAGTATTGGACGCTATGAATAAGCATTTATATAATGCATCAAAAATGGAAGAACAAGGATTGATTGCTCCTGTTGAAAAGCTTCAAGCAGATGTAGCCGTTTCTGAAGCAAATCGTCAATATCTTGCTGCCCAAAAAGACGCTGAATTGACACGACTGGCTTTGGCAAATACTTTAGGAATAGATGGGATAAGTCAAGAATTATCTACTCCTTTCTTTATTGTTCCGCTTTTACAGCCATTAGAATATTATCAGAATTTTGCTATTGATAATTATCCTGAGTTACAGAAACTTCAGCTACAAATTGATTTAGCTAATCAAGGGCTAAAATCCAAGCAATCTACTTATTATCCAACAATATCAGCATTAGGTAATTCAATTTTAGTACATAACAATCCGATAGGCGGAGTGGAAAAAAATAAAAAACCATGGTCTTTAGGAGTAGGGTTGTCTTATAATATTTTTAGCGGTTTTCAACATAAAAATGAGATAAAAGCCGCTAAGGCAACTAAAGAGAGTATTGAATTTCAACAAGAGAAAGCGAAAAAAGATATTCGTACAATGATTGAAAAAATATTTCAAGATTTACAAAAGCAGGAAGAGCAGATACAAAATTTGGAGGTTCAGATTGTACAAGCAGAAGAATTAGTAAGAGTTAGAGCAAGAGGTTTTTCTGAAGGAGTACAAACTTCTACGGATGTAGTAGATGCAGAAGTTAATTTATCAGGGATAAAACTACAAAAATTACAGGCCAGTTATGATTATGTAGTTGATTTAGCATCTTTATTAGAATATAGCGGATTAAGTCAAGATTTTATAAAATATACGAATCAATAGTCATTTATATGAAAAGTAAACTTATAAGTTCAATCATAAGTATTATTATAATAGTAGCAATAATAGGACTATCCATATGGTTTATGAATAAACCAGCAAAGGAAACTATTCAAGGACAAGTAGATGCTACTCAAATTAATGTGTCTCCTAAAATAGCTGGAAGATTGGAACAAGTTTTAATAAAAGAAGGAGATATGGTGAAAGAAGGAGATTTATTAGCTGTTTTAAGCACACCTGAGTTAGATGCGAAATTAGTACAAGCTGAATCAGCAAAAGCTGCTGCAGAAGCTCAAGATAAGAAAGCGAAGACAGGAACCAGATATGAGCAGATCCAAGGAGCCTTAAACCAATGGCAACAGGCAAAAGCTTCTGCTGAATTAGCAGAAAAAACTTACCAAAGAATGCAGAATTTATACAATGATAAAGTTATTTCTGCACAAAAAAGGGATGAAGCCTATACACAAAGTAAAGCATCTAGAGAGCAAGAAAAAGCAGCTTATGCAAATTATGAAATGGCCTTAAACGGATCTAGAAGTGAAGATAAAGAAGCGGCATCGGCACAAGTAAATCAGGCACAAGGAGCAATTGAAGAAGTGCTGGCCTATAAAAAAGAAGCAAAAGTTTTGTCTCCCGCAACCGCAGAAGTTTTAAAAATAATTCCTAATAGAGGGGAGGTGGTTAGTGCTGGATATCCTATTGTTAACCTTGTAGATTTAAATGATGTCTGGGTTGTCTTTAATATTAAAGAAAATTTAATGGGAAGCTTTAGTAAAGGAACCACTTTCGAAGCTCAAATTCCTGCTTTAAATAATAAAAAGATCAAATTACAAGTTCGTTATATTGCTGCTCAAGGTGATTTTGCCACATGGAATGCTACCAAGACTCAAGGCGATTTTGATATGAAAACCTTTGAAATTAAAGCCTATCCTACAGAAAAAGTTGAAGGATTGAGACCTGGTATGAGTGCTTTAGTAGATGAAAAATCTTTGAAGAAAAACTAATGCGAAAAGGTTTTTTTCCTATATTTTTAAAAGAATTTCAACGGCTACTGACTAGTCCAAGATTACTGTTTTTGGCGGTTATTCTACCTTGTGGAATATTTCTATATTATGCAAGTTTATTACAACAAGGAGTTCCAAGAAAATTTCCTGTTGTTTTACTGGATCAAGATAAATCTAACACTTCTAGGAAATTAGGAAGAATGTTAAATGCAACTTCTTCATTAAACATTATAACTGAAGTTGAAAATCAGCAAGATGGAGAAAAACTAATTAGGACGGATCAAGCTTTTGCGTTACTTGTCATTCCAGTAAATTTTGAAAAAAATATGTATAGAAACATAAGTTCTCAGTTAGTATGTTTCTACAATAATAATTATTTATTAGCTGGAGGACTCATTAACAAAGCCTTTCAATCTACAGTAGGAACGCTTGCTGCTCAAGCACATATAAACGGATTAACCCAACAGGGTTTAACTCAAAAACAAGCTATAGCAGCGACATCACCTATAAGTACTAAACAGCATATATTATTTAACCCTTATACAAATTATTCTTATTATCTTACTGTTTCACTAATGCCTATGGCTTTGCAGGTTATTATGATAGTAGTATCAATTTATGTATTAGGGTCTGTATTGAAAGAAAGGAAAGGAAGAGAATTATTCGTTGCAAGTAGAGGAAATGTATGGATTTCATTTTGGGCTAAATCATTACCATATACCATTCTATTTTCTATCGTTGGCTTCTTTATGAATAGTTTATTATATTATAAGATAGGAATTACTTTAAGAGGTAATTTTTTTATAGTAAATATTTATTTTATAGTTTTTGTATTAGTTTGCCAGCTATTAGGTTTATTTTACGTTAGCTTTAATAAAGATTTACGTACTGCACTTACGTTAGGTGGCTCTTATTCAGCTATAGCGTTTTCATTTACAGGATATACTTTTCCTAAAGAAGGATTACCAGATGTGATACAATACATAAGTTATACCTTTCCATTTACTTCCTATTTACGTTTTATAATTGATTATGCAATAAGAGGTATAGAAATTGGAAGCTTAAACTTCGGATATATAATAGCTTTTATGGTATTCTGCGCATTAGGATTTATTTCAATGCCTCGTTACAATCGATTATTAAAAAAAGGAGGATATTATGCTTAAAGTTTTGTTAGAATATATATCAGTAATTGGTAAAACATTTCTAAGAGAGATTCGTCTTATATTATCCGATTCCGCTGTAAAATCATCCTATCTTATAAGCCCTATTATTGTTGGATTCTTATATTCCTACATATACTCCCATGAAGTAGTTACAAAAATACCAATTGCTGTGGTTGATCAAGATCAGTCACAAATGACTCATACGTTAACACGTATGTTGAATTCCTCTCAACAGGTAAAAATAAATCATTCAGCTACAAGCTTACTAGAAGCGGAAAATCTTTTTAATTTGGGAAAAGTAAAAGGAATTATTTTATTTCCTAAGGATTTTTCCAGAGATTTACAAAGAGGAGAAGTTCCTTCTATTGCTGTATATTGTGATGCTTCTTATATGCTTTATTATAAACAGTTTTTAACTTCAGTAACGGCTTCCGTTGGAAACTTTAGTGCTCAAATAGAAGTTAATAAACTTATGGCCAGTGGGGCATCTCAAAGACAAGCAGTTGCTTCCCGAAGACCCATAGAAACCATATCTGTACCATTATTCAATATTGGATCAGGATATGCAACATTCGTAATGCCGGTTGTATTTTTAATAGCAATTCAGACATTGCAAATTTCGGCAATGGGTGTATTAGGAGGGACACAAAGAGAAAGAAAATCATTTATTAAATTATATCCTTTTATTAAAAGACCGTTGGGAGCTATTCCTGTATTATTAGGAAGATCAGGAGCATATATGTTAATATCTATGATTCTTATGGTAATACAAGTAGGTTTAGTTATGGGACTTTTTAATTTTCCGCAACGAGGAAATCCTTTTGAAATATTCATTTTTTTAATACCATTTATACTTTCAGTAACATTTTTAGGAATTTTCTTAATGAATTTTTTTAAGCAGAGAGAAGATGCTATCATGGTAGTTACTATTTTTTCTATACCCTCCTTATTTTTATGCGGAGTATCTTGGCCAACATTGGCTTTTCCTGACTGGATAAAAGGTATTTCTTATTTATTCCCGTCTACTCTGGCAGTAAAAGGTTTTTTAGAAATAACACAATTCGGAGCTAGCCTTATTGAAATTAAAGAACTTTGGATGCAAATGTGGCTAACTTGCTTCGTTTATTTTATTCTAGCTGCTTTAACTTTAAAAAGATTAGCTTTTGTTAGTTTAGGAAAATAAAATAAAAATAATATTATTTAGAATATTTTTTTTAGTAAAAGCAAGTAAATATTACTTTATGTGTTTATTTGTTGAAAAAATATTTTATTTAATGAATATAAATATATTTTCAACTTGTGAGTTATATCATATATAATAGAAAAAATTATGTTGATTTATATTATTAGATTTGTATATACAAAAAAAGAAAATTAATTTATTTTAAATTATGGAAGACTTAATAAAATCACTAGAGAAACATGGAATCTCAGGTATTACAGAAATTGTTCACAATCCTACCTATGAACAACTTTATCAAGCTGAAATGGACCCTAAAAATGAGGGATATGAAAAAGGAGAATTGACTACATCGGGAGCCGTAGCAGTTAAAACAGGAGTTTTTACCGGACGTTCGCCTAAAGATAGATATATTGTTAAAGATTCAGTAACCGAAAATACTATATGGTGGGATGGAAAAATTAATGTTCCAACAACTCCACAAATTTTTGATAATCTAAAAGGTTTAGTTGCAAAACAACTTTCCAACAAAAAACTATATGTAGTTGACACATTTTGTGGAACCAATAAAGATACAAGAATGAAAGTTCGTTTTGTTATGGAAGTGGCATGGCAGGCACATTTTGTTACCAATATGTTTATACGTCCATCCCAATACGAACTTGAAAATTATGGAGAACCTGATTTCTTTATTATGAATGGTTCTAAAGTAACCAATCCGAACTGGAAAGAACAAGGACTTAATTCTGAAAACTTTGTTATGTTTAACTTAACACAAAAAGTTCAGATTATAGGAGGAACTTGGTACGGTGGAGAAATGAAAAAAGGAATGTTCTCTATGATGAATTATTATTTACCATTAAAAGGTATGGCTTCTATGCACTGTTCAGCTAATGTAGGTGAAGCAGGAGATGTAGCTATATACTTTGGTCTATCGGGAACAGGAAAAACAACTTTATCAGCAGACCCTAAACGTTATCTGATCGGAGATGATGAGCACGGATGGGATGACAACGGTGTATTTAATTATGAAGGCGGTTGCTATGCAAAAGTTATTGATCTTTCTGAAGAGAAAGAGCCGGATATATGGAGAGCAATTAGAAGAGATGCCTTACTAGAAAACGTAGTTGTAAAATCTAATGGAGAAGTTGATTTTAAAGATAAATCCATCACTGAAAATACACGTGTTTCTTACCCTATTTACTACATTAATAAAATTGTTCTTCCATCAAAAGCAGGGCATGCTAAAAAAATCATTTATTTATCAGCAGATGCCTTTGGAGTACTACCTCCAGTATCAATTTTAGATGAAGAACAAGCACAATATCATTTCTTATGTGGATACACCTCTAAATTAGCAGGAACAGAAAGAGGAATTACAGAACCTCTACCATCATTTTCACCAGCATTTGGAGAAGCATTCCTATCATTACATCCAACTCAATATTCAAAAACTCTGGTATCTAAAATGAAACAGCATGGAGCGAAAGCATATTTAGTAAATACAGGATGGAATGGAACAGGTAAACGTATATCATTAAAAGATACTCGTGCAATTGTAGATGCTATTATAGATGGTTCTATTGAAAAAGCGCAAACCAATAAAATTCCATATCTTAACTTAACTTTCCCAACAAAATTACCTAATGTATCAGATATATTAGATCCTAGAACAACTTATTCAAATGTATCTGAATGGGAAACAAAAGCAAAAGATTTAGCAGCTAAGTACATTGCAAACTTTGAGCAATATACTGATACTGAAGAAGGAAAAAAATTAGTTGCAGCTGGACCTAAATTGTAATTTCAAAACACTTAATTATAATAAACTTTGAATTCCCTGAATTTTTCAGGGAATTTTTTATATTATGTTATTATATATTGATTAAGAGATAAATAATTTAATAAATTCTTATTTTAGTAAGATAAATGATTATATGAAATGAAAAAGAATATGAAAATTTTAATGTTAGCCGGAGATTTTGTTGAAGATTACGAAATAATGGTTCCATATCAGTCACTATTATCTTTAGGAGTAAAAGTAGATGTAGTATGTCCGGATAAAAAAGCCGGTGATAGCATAGTAACTGCGATTCACGATTTTGTTGGATTTCAAACTTATCAAGAGTTAAGAGGTCATAATTTTATAATCAATAAAACTTTTTCAGAGATTAATCCTGATGAATACAACGGGCTGTTTATAACAGGCGGAAGAGCTCCCGAATATATCCGTTTAAATGATAAAGTGCTTGATATTACACAATATTTCTTTACACAGCAAAAACCCGTTGCAGCAATCTGTCATGGAATACAGGTTTTAACGGCAGCTGGCGTAATAAAAGGAAGAACAGTTACATGCTATGAAGCAGTGGCGCCCGAAGTAAAATTGGCTGGAGCCATTTATAAAAAAGTGGATGCTACAGATACTGTACTTGATGGTAATCTAGTTACTTCACCTGCATGGCCGGGAAATGCTAAAATTCTTAGAGATTTTTATAAAATGTTAGACATTATAATTACAAATTAAAACATAAATATCATCTCACTAATTGTTTATAATATTTAGAATCTAAAAAAGAATAATACTTTATAACGAAAATGCAATATCTAAAAAATATTGATTTGACATTAAGTTTATAAAAGACAGCTATTACATAAAAGATTAGATTAATATTTCACTACTGAAAAAATGAAAGTTAGAAAAGGAATTCGGTTTATTTCCAAAACATGAGCAAAAAGGAATAAAGTTTGATTTTAGTAATACATCCTAAGTAATTAATTCTCATAAATAGTTTACGAGAAATATCTTATTTACTTTTTAATAAAATCCCTTTTAAAATTGATATATAATTTAGAATTCTAAATTATCTTGTTATTTTCCTTAGAATAAAAAATAGAGCTAATCGATTATAACACATAATGATACAATTAGAGGATATATAAGATTTTTTTTAATTTATGATATAAAAGAAAACGAAGTGCATTTTGGTTTAAATGATATTTCATTTAAATTATAGAATTAGCGTTTTCGTCGTATATCAAAATAGCTGCAATAGTAAAGTAAATACCCTCTTAAAATAAAATTCAAATATATATGAACCTAATTAAATCTTTTCATAAATTAATAGTTAGGTCTAATTTAAAATAAGCGTATTCAGAAATAATACTTAACCATTAATAACCTCTTCATTAAGTAAACTGTAGTAATTTTCTTAAAAATTCATACCTTTGATTTTCGTATGAAAGATTTATTTGCAGATTTAAACGAAGTTCAAAAACAGGCAGTTAGCACAACCGAAGGACCTCTAATGATTATTGCGGGAGCAGGTTCTGGAAAGACAAGAGTTTTAACGTATAGAATTGCCCATCTTATAGATAAAGGTGTTGACTCTTTTAATATTCTAGCCTTAACCTTTACAAATAAGGCAGCTCGTGAGATGAAAGAGAGGATATCGTCATTAATTGGGGGTACTGAAGCTAAAAATTTATGGATGGGAACTTTTCATTCTGTTTTTGCAAGAATTTTACGTGCAGAAGCAAATAAGTTAGGATTTCCTTCAAACTTTACAATTTATGATCAGCAAGATTGTCTAAATGTAATTAAAAAGATAATCAACGAATTACAGCTTGATACGGATATTTATAAACCTAAACAAGTTTTAGGAAGAATATCAAGTTATAAAAATAATCTGATAACTGTTCGTGCCTACTTTAATAATCCTGAATTAATAGAAGCCGATACAGCTGCTATGCGTCCCAAAATAGGACAGATTTACCAAGCATATGTAGAACGTTGCTTTAAGTCAGGTGCCATGGATTTTGATGATCTGTTGCTTCGTACCAATGAATTGCTTACACGTTTTCCTGAATCATTGGCTAAATATCAAGATCGTTTTCGTTATATTATGGTAGATGAGTATCAAGACACTAATCATTCACAATATTTAATAGTGAAAGCGTTGGCTTCAAGATTCGAAAACATTTGTGTAGTTGGTGATGATGCGCAATCCATTTATGCTTTTCGGGGCGCTAATATCAGGAATATACTTAATTTTAAAAAAGATTACCCGGATGCCCAAATTATCCCTCTTGAACAAAATTACCGATCTACACAAATAATTGTTGAAGCAGCTAATGAAGTAATAGCTAAAAACCGCGACCAATTAGAAAAAAATGTTTGGACACAAAATCCATCAGGAGATAAAATCCCTGTTTATAGAGCACTATCCGATGCCGATGAGGCGAATTATGTAGCTTCAGAGATTTTTTCACTTAAAATGTCACAACAGAAAAAAAATAAAAATTTCGCTATACTTTATCGAACAAATGCACAATCTAGAGCCATTGAAGAAGCATTGCGAAAAAAAAATATATCTTATAAGGTATTCGGAGGACTTTCATTTTATCAAAGAAAAGAAATTAAAGATCTTCTAGCCTACCTAAGGATTTTAGTTAATCCTAAAGATCAAGAAGCTCTGTTAAGAATAATTAATTATCCTGCTCGTGGAATTGGAGATACTACTATTAATAAACTTATTGTTGGAGCCGATCAACAAGGAAAATCTTTAGATGAAATCTTGGAGCAGATAGAGTTTTATGGTAATTCATTAGGCATTAACAAGTCAACAATCGATAAATTAGCCAATTTTTGGACTATGATTAAGAGTTTTCAAGTATTATTGAAAACTGAAGATGTATATGAAGTTGCCATGCGAGTAGCCGTCACTTCCGGATTATTAAAAACTTTGAAAGAAGACGATACCCCTGAAGGAATATCCAGAGTTGAAAACATTCAGGAATTATTAAATAGTTTACAAGGTTTTGTTGATGAACAAAGACAGCTAGATGGAGGGGATCCAAGTTTGAATTTTTTTCTGGAAAATATAGCTTTAGCCTCTGATTTAGATTCGGAAGATGGAGAAGAAGATAAAGTTTCTTTAATGACTATCCATTTAGCAAAAGGATTAGAATTTCCCATTGTTTTCATTGTTGGGTTAGAAGAAAATTTGTTTCCTTCTCAAATGTCGTTGAATACTCGGCAAGAATTGGAAGAAGAAAGAAGATTATTTTACGTGGCTCTAACAAGAGCAGAAGAAAAAGCCTATTTCACTTACGCTACAACCCGTTTCAGGTGGGGGAAAATAGTTGATGGAGAACCTAGTAGATTTTTAGAAGAAATCAGTGAAAAGCATTTGGAGGTATTAAATATTAATTTTACCAATTCCAATAGAAATAATTCTGGATTAAATTTGGATTTGTTTGAAGATGATTTTGTGCCTCGCTACCCTAAAGGACCTAACCCTAAGTACCAAAAAAACGATGCTCAAGTAAAATCTCCACAAAATTTAAAACCAATTTCGAGTGCTAAATTAACAAATCCGGTTGGCGGATCGATTGCTAATTTAAAAATTGGTGATCATGTATTGCATGATCGTTTTGGTAAGGGAAAAGTCATATCAATTGAAGGTGATCCTGAAAATGCAAAGGCGCTTATTAATTTTGAAAATGAAGGGGACAAAAAGCTATTATTAAAATTTGCTAAGCTAAAAGTGTTAGAATAGAATAATATTGATTAAACTAATTAGAAATAAATATAATCAAAAAACGACCTATAAAGTCGTTTTTTTTGTTGTTAATATAATAAATTTACTACCTTAAGTCCTCATTTTTTATTTAATTCAATAAATCTATGGCGTATATACATTTTTCAAAAATATATAATAATAAATTACATTTGAGTAAGAAAATTTGTTTATAATTTTCCATTTATTAACCAATTATAAAAGATATAACTCAAACATTTCGTTAAAAGATTTATTTATCTTAAAAATATACTTTTATAAGTATAAAATAAATATTTTTTTTTAATTATTGTAATTTGCTATTTTATTTTTAAAATCAATATAATTTATATGTTATATATTATAATATATCAATTATAGTAACTTTATTTTTTTATATACATAATGTGAATTTTTTAAAATAAAAATAAAATTAGATAATAATTTGCAATTTGGCATAGTAATAGCTATATTGCATGTAAATATTATATTATGAGAGATATTTATACTATATTAAAATCATTCAATGATTTTAAGTAAAGGTTTTATTAACACTCATATAAAAAAACTTTATTAAATAATTTAGAACAATTAGAATGAGCAACGAGAAGTTGACTACTACTGCCGGTAATCCGATAGCTAATAACCAAAAATCATTGACGGCAGGATTAAGAGGTCCGGTTCTTATGCAAGATTACCAGTTAATTGAAAAATTAGCTAATCAAAACAGAGAACGTATACCTGAGAGAGTAGTTCACGCTAAAGGTTGGGGGGCTTTCGGGACCTTTACAGTGACTCATGATATTACACGCTACACAAGAGCAAAGATTTTTTCTGAAATAGGAAAAAAAACCAGAATGTTGGCTCGTTTCTCAGTTGTTGCTGGTGAGTCTGGTGCTTCAGACCTTGATAGAGATGTTAGAGGCTTTGCCTTGAAATTTTATACTGAAGAGGGAAATTGGGATATGGTTGGAAATAATACTCCCGTATTCTTCATAAGAGACGGGTACAAATTTCCTGATTTTATACATACTCAGAAAAGGCACCCCAAAACTAATTTAAGATCAAGTGAAGCCATGTGGGACTTTTGGTCATTAACACCAGAGAGTTTACACCAAGTTACTATATTAATGTCAGATAGAGGTATCCCTAAAAGTCCTATGCATATGCATGGATTTAGTTCACATACTTTTTCGTTCTGGAATGATAAAGGGGAAAGATTTTGGTTTAAACTTCATTTTAAAACTCAGCAAGAAATAAAAAATTTAACTAATAAAGAAGCTGAAGAAATAACCGGAAAAACAAGAGAGTTTTATCAAGAACAACTATATGGAGCGATAGAAAAAGGTGATTTCCCAAAATGGACAGTATATGCCCAAATTATGCCTGAAGAAGATGCTTTAAAGACACCTTATAATCCTTTTGATTTAACTAAGGTCTGGCCTCATGCTGATTATCCATTAATTGAAATAGGAATTATGGAATTGAATGAGAATCCCAGCAATTATTTTCAATATATTGAAAATGCAGCATTTTCACCTTCAAATATAGTCCCTGGTATATCCTTTTCTCCGGATAAGGTACTACAAGCAAGAATATTCTCTTATGCAGATGCACATCGTTATCGATTAGGTACTCATTATGAATTATTACCTGCTAATCATGCTTTAGTAGAAAACAATCCGTATTATAAAGATGGACAAATGCGATTTTTTGAAAATTTAAATGAAAATCCTGACGCTTATTATGAACCCAATTCTAAAAATGGTCCAGTAGAAGATCGTTCGTTTCAAGAGCCACCTTATAAAATCCATGGAGATGTTGAGAGATATGAAGAAAATGATACATACGGTGATTTTAAGCAGCCCGGAGATCTTTTCAGATTATTTACAGAACAAGAAAAGCAAAGACTATTTAATAATATTAAGGATGCCATGCAGGGGGTGTCAAGAGAAATTATTGAAAGGCAATTAAAATTGTTTGATCAAGCAGATCCGGAGTACGGGAATGGAGTAAGAAAAGCATTAGGAATTATATAATTAATGATAAATTATTTAGGTCTGCCGAATAGAATTCGGCAGATTTTTTTTAATAAAATTTTATATGGGAACAAAGGAAATTTTATTTCAAGCAATAAGAGAATATGATTTAGATTTAATTACTAAAATTTTGAAAGAAGATATATCTTTATTAAACAGTAAAGACAACCGAGGATACAATCCTTTACTTTTAGCATCTTATTATGGATATGAAGATATAGTTGATTTCATATTAGAGTTAGATCCTATGATTGATGATAAAGATACTAGCGGAAATACGGCTTTGATGGGAGTGTGCTTTAAAGGATTTGAAAATATCGCAGTCAAATTAATTAATGCTGGAGCAAATGTTAATGAAACGAATAATTGCGGTGCTACGGCATTAATTTATGCAGCTTCTTTTAATAGACCTTCAATGGTTAAATTATTATTAGAAAGGGGAGCCGATCATACGATTGCAGATATTAGAGGTAATACGGCGACCTTGCATGCGAAAATACAAGGTTTGAAAGAAATTTTAGCTTTATTGGAAAAGATATATTAACTTTATAAATTCAATACGTTTATTTTAAATTATGCGACATTATATTTATAGAAAATATATAATGGTGTATAATATTAATCATTATTTAAGTTGAATGATAAAAAAATAATGTATAATGAGTCTTATAAGTTAGTTTGAAGATAAAGATGGAAGATAATTTAAAAAAGATATTAGATACACGAGAAGAGCGTAATATTCTACTGAGCATACTGAAATACGGAAGAAAAAATTTTGATAATTCAATTGATTTTATAGATCATATCACACAAATGCTCTATAAAAATCCTTCCATTAAAGAAAAATTTATTGAGCGCCTTGTTCCTTTATTCCGAAATATATATATGCAGAAGTTTATCACGGATTTCGGAATATTTACAAATGATAAACTAATATCTTTATTTTTTAGGCAAATCGGTAATAAAATATTACCACAAATCTCAGATGATCAAACATTGTTATCGTTAGCAAATGAAGTTCTTTATTCTAATGTTAATCACAATTTTTTGAAATTAATTCCTCTTGATCGTTGGCAAAAGTTTTATGAGGTTTTATTTAGTGACGATATTGTCATTTGCAATTGCGGATATGTAAAAAAACAGATAAGAGAAGGTGCCCTTATATTAATAGATAGAGTAGTGGGCGGAGCTGCTGATCCAGAAGTATTTAAAATGAGTTATATAAGGAATATAGAAGAAAATCCTTTTCAAAAATTAACGAGTCGCTTAATAAAAATATTACAAGACCATGAATTTATTGATTTAGATAAAATAAATGTTTTATGTGAACAAATAAAATTATGTAAAATCTACCTAGATAATATTATCGACCAAAAAGAAAGTAAAGGAATATCATTGGCCATTACAATAAAAGTAACCTGTTTAAGACAACAAATTGATCGTATACTTATTCTAATAAATGCATTGTATTTATTGGATAATAAGCCATTATCCTTGGCTATGGCTAATTTAACTAAAAAATTATTGGGAATATATTCTACAAAAAGTAGTGTCACAAATTCGTTTCAAAGCACTCTTTATGTGGTAACATCATTAGTAACGTGGCATAATAGACAAGCGGGAGAGAAATATATAACTAATACTTCAAAAGAATATATGCAAATGCTTTATTCGGCGATGGGAGGTGGATTTCTAGTTGCCATATTGTGTTTTATAAAGGCACAAATAGGCATGCATACCTATACACCATTCATTCAAGCATTATTATACAGCTTAAATTATTCTTGGGGTTTTGTCTCAATATATTTAATACATTGGACATTAGCAACTAAACAACCGGCAATGACTGCAGCAACATTAGCACATGCGTTAAATCAGGATGAAAAATCTGCCAGTGATTATAAAGAATTCGGGTTGTTATTTACACGTATATTTAGAAGTCAGTTTATCGCTTTTATAGGAAATGTATTTGCTGCATTTATTGTGGGCGTAGGTTTGTATTATTTGTTATCCTATTTTACGGGTATCGAATTAATAAATTTACATAAAGCGACAGATTTTCGTGATGAAGTAGTACATATGGATTATAAAATTTTTTGGTTTGCATCCATTGCTGGAATTTTCTTATTTATATCCGGTTTAATTTCCGGTATTACAGAAAATTATACTCGTTACCATAATATTCCGGAAAGACTTTATAATCATCCCTTATTAAAACGATTTATAAAAGAAAAAAGAAGAAGAAATTGGGTTAACTGGTACAATAATAAAATTGGAGGGATTTCAGGAAATGTATTTTTAGGTATATGTTTAGGCAGCGCTTTTTTAATAGGCAATTTTCTAGGAATACCTTTTGATATTCGTCACATCACATTCTCAGGAGGTAATTATGCAATGGCACTTTCCTATTTTAATTTTAATATTTCTTGTACGGACTTTATTTTAGGTTTTATAGGTATATTTGGAATTGGATTATGCAATTTTTTGGTAAGTTTTTCTTTATCATTATGGGTAGCTATGAAATCAGTTAATGTTCCTACTAAAGAAATGGGAAAAATCTTATATTCGGCTTTAAAACTATTTATTAGAAATCCTGCGCGTTTTTTCTTGCCAATTGATTAAAAAAAAGCAACTTTCAGAATTACTGTAAGTTGAAATTATAGTTAAGGGGGGGATTTCAATTTTATTTTATAATAATTATTTTTTTATTTGTTTTCTTTCCATTTTCAAGTTTAAAATGTATGTAATAAATTCCGGGATGAGGAATATAGAAATTTTCATTTATCAAGCCATTAATCTTTTTTGAAATAACAACTTGTCCTAACTCATTAAAAATGGTAATTTGTTTCGTATTAATTGGAAAATCACAACTAAAACTCTGTCTAGCAGGATTAGGATACACCCTTATCTTATTTTTATTAGATTCATTATCTTCATTTTTAATGTTACTGGAAAGTGCTCGATAGGCATTTATTCTTCCGTACCCATAGTATTTATCCCAACCTGGCGTGTCTTCAGAAGGATCTCCCATTTGATCATCGGCCGTTTTTTCAATAATTGATTTAATTTCAGAAGGAGTCCTCTTTGAATTTTGGGCTAATAACAAAGAAGCTAATCCGGAAACATGAGGTGTAGCTTGTGAAGTTCCACTCATGTAATATACTACATTTAAAAGATCGTTGTTTACCAAGCCGAAAATAACGTCTCCAGGAGCTACAACAGATATGTATTTACCATAATTACTACCTGAAAGTAGAACATTATAAAATGGATTCGAACGATTTGATTCAGCATTTATGGCACCTACTGCTATAACCCCGGGATAAGCTGCGGGGTAGTTTATTTTTTCATTGTTATCATTACCCATAGCAGCGACTACAACAACATTGTTTTTTAATGCTTTCTCAATAGCTTTACTCATAAGAATAGAATTTTCGTGCCCTCCCAAAGATAAATTTATAACTCTGGCACCATTGTCAACAGCATAATGTATCGCTTCACTAATATCAGTATTATAACCTTCTCCATTGTTGTCTAAGGTTTTTAATATCATTAATTTACAATTCCAATCTATCCCAGTATAGCTTAATTTGTTGTTAGCATGAGCACCAATAATTCCTGCTACGTTAATAGCATGATCATTTTTGGAAGATAAATCATTAGAATCCTCATTTTTAATAAAGTTTTTACCCTTTTTGATCCACAATCGATCTTTAATCTCAGGATGATTTACATTTAAACCGGTATCTATTATTGCTACTATAATTGAGTCATTTCCTGTTTCAATTTCCCAAGCTTTTTCTATATTAATATCTACTCCGTTTTTAGAGTGAAAATTTCTTAAAGCAGTAGAGATAAATCCATCATTATTTAACCCCCACTGATATCTGTAATTGGGATCATTAGGACTAATCACAGCTTGTTTAATTTGGTGGACTTGTGTTTTATAAATATAGTTTGGCTCTGCATACTCAATCTCTCCTGTTTTATAATATTCATCTATAATTTTCTGAATATTGGTTTCGCTTGAAAATTCAACGGTATATATGCTTGAATTATCTTTTTCACTGAGTATGATTTTCTCTATTTTATTGGATGAGAAGAGCTTATTTATTTTAGATATTCCTTTTGCTTGACTTATTTCTCCATTAGATTTATCTTTTAATTTAACGATGATTTTAGTAGGAGTTTGTCCTTTAATGTAAAGCAGTGATAATATAAAAAAAAGAACAAAATATGAATTTTTCATTTCGATTTTAAAAATAGTTTCTAATATATATTTTGAGATATCTCAATAATGACTTTTGTAGCCTTAATCATTGATTCAAGAGGAATAAATTCATATGGACCGTGAAAATTAAGTCCACCCGCAAAAATATTTGGACAAGGTAAACCCATATATGAAAGTTTAGAACCGTCAGTTCCTCCTCTAATAGCTTTTATATTTGGTTCAACACCTGCTTTCTCCATGGCATTTTTTGCAATATCAATGATAAACATTTTATCTTCTATTTTTTCACGCATGTTAAAATATTGATCTTCAATCTCAATTTTGAAAATTCCTTCCCCATATTTAGAGTTGAGCTGTTTAATAATATTCTTCATTTTTTCCTTACGTGATTCATATTTTTTTAAATCATGATCACGAATGATATACTGTAATTGAGCCTTTTCAACATTTCCGGTAATTTTTGTTAAATGATAAAATCCTTCATATCCCTCTGTGTTTGCAGGCGTTTCTAAAGGTAATGAATTAGAAAACTCAACCGCAAGTAATCCTGCATTAATCATTTTCCCTTTAGCTGATCCGGGATGAACGCTTTTTCCTGTTATAGTTATTACAGCAGCGCCGGCATTGAAATTTTCAAATTCGAGTTCTCCCACTTCTCCACCATCAACAGTATATGCCCATTTTGCGCCAAACTTTTTAACATTAAATAGATCGGCACCTTTTCCAATTTCTTCATCAGGAGTAAATCCTACAGCTATTCTTCCATGTTTAATATCATTGTGTTGTAGCAAATATTCTGCAGCCGTAACAATTTCGGCTATTCCGGCTTTATCGTCAGCTCCGAGTAAAGTTGTTCCGTCTGTAGTTATTATTGTTTCTCCGATGTGATCTTTAAGTTCCGGAAATTCGTTAACTCTTAATGTGAAACCTGTAATTTTATTCAAAATTAAATCTTCACCCTCATAATTTTCCCATATTTGCGGGTTTACATTTTCGCCTGAAAAATCAGGTGAAGTATCATAATGAGATATAAAACCGACAGTTGGCAAATCTTGAGAACTATTAGAAGGTACATAGCCCATTACATATCCATTTTCATCAATTGAAACATTTTCCAAGCCTATAGACAGTAATTCTTCATATAAATAATTAGCTATTTTCCACTGTCTTTCAGTACTTGGTATTTTATCAATACCTGGTTCACTAGTTGAGTGAAAACTTACATATTTTAAAAATCGATTAAGAAGTTTGTCTTTCCAAAGAGATGATAAATTTGTTGACATTAGATTATGATATAGTGATAATTTTATCAAATTTATAAAAAAATCTATTTGTTAGTAAATTATTTAATCTAAATATACATACCGTTAATCAAATCTTATAAATATGTTTTTAGATTGAATATTATATAAATGATGTAAAAAACAAAATAAGATTTCTTTAAATATGGAAAAAGAATAATTTTTATCTGTATTGAAGTGAATAATATAAATTATTTTCAAATAAAATTTATATATTATAAGTTTCTTATATTATTAATCCCCCAAAAATGGGATAATAAGCCTTAGTGTATATTCTAAGATCTATTTAATAAATAAGGAAATGAAAGTCTTTGAATGGAATAGATAGCTAAATATTATTCAGTAAATGGCCAAAGTAATCTTTTTTAGTTTTCAAATAATCCAGATTTTCTTTTTCAGGATTTATTTCTAGAGGTATTCTTTTTACTAATTTAATTGAACTTTCACTTATATAGGAAATTTTTTCGGGATTATTAGTTAATAAATTTATAGAAGTGATTCCTAAATCTTCTAATATTTCCACCGCAATTTTAAAATCTCTTGCATCTGCAGGAAAACCCAATTCAATATTTGCCTCTGCAGTATTGAGCCCTTTGTCTTGAAGATTATATGCCTTTAATTTATTGATGATGCCGATATTTCTTCCTTCTTGTCTTAAATAAAGAAGAATACCTCCATTTTCATGTATATATTTCATAGCTGCGTCAAGCTGCTTTCCACAGTCACATCTTTTAGAGTGAAATAAATCTCCAGTTATGCACTCAGAATGAATACGAATATTTACGGTTTGATTTAAGTTGGTATTCGCACTTATCATAGCTAGATGAGGCATCCAGTCATTTTCATTATCCGAGTAAGCTATTATTTGATATTGTCCCCATTCAGTGGGTAATTTTGCTTCCGCTTGTCTTTTCATCTTCATTATTTACAAAAAGCAAAATTAACATAATTATTAATATTAAAAATGCAGATTCCAAATTAATTCATTAATTAGAGTTCAAAATGACTAACTATATAGCAATCAATTTTTAACCTAAAAACAGTATCTTTGTATATATAAATAAATTAATTTTATGACTAAAATTTTAATTGTTGAGGATGAGGAAACTATACGAAGAGTATTAAAAAGCATACTTTTAGAAGAGGATAAAAAATTTGAGATAGACGAGGCTCAAGATGGATTAGAAGCTAAACAATTAATTGATAAAAATGAGTATGACTTGGTAATATGTGATATTAAAATGCCTAAGATGGACGGTGAAGAATTACTTTGTCAAGTAATGGAAGAAAAGCCGCTTTTACCTTTTATAATGATTTCAGGACATGGTACTATTGAGATTGCGGTAAATTGTATAAAGAAAGGTGCATTCGATTATATCTCTAAACCTCCCGATTTGGGTAGATTGTTGAGTGCCGTACGAAATGCATTAGATAAGAAAAATCTTATAAGTGAAAATCAAAAACTTTTTTCACAGAATAAAATTTTGAAGAAAAAAGTAAGCAAAAAATATGAGATGATCGGTAACTCTAAAAAACTTAGAGAAATTAAAGAAATGATTGAAAAAATTGCTTTAACTGATGCGAGAGTTCTCATAACAGGGCAAAACGGTACAGGAAAAGAATTAGTTGCCCATTCTATTCATGAAAAAAGTGAGAGAGCAGCTATGCCTATGGTAGAGGTTAACTGTGCGGCCATCCCTTCAGAATTAATTGAAAGCGAGCTTTTCGGCCATATGAAAGGCTCTTTTACAGGTGCAGTAAAAGATAAGCAAGGTAAATTTGAATTAGCTAATAAGGGTACTCTTTTTCTGGATGAGATAGGAGATATGAGCTTATCCGCTCAAGCTAAAGTACTGCGAGCTCTACAAGAAGGAAAAGTCTCCAGAGTAGGAAGTGATAGTGAAATTTCTGTAGATGTACGTGTACTTGCAGCTACTAATAAAAATTTAAAAGATGAGATAAAGGATGGTAGATTTAGAGAAGATTTATATCATCGATTATCAGTTATAGAGCTTAAAGTTCCTTCATTAAAAGATAGAATTGATGATATACCTATCTTAATCGAACATTTTTCGGAAATTATTGCAGAAGAATACGGATCTAAAGCTAAGAGATTCGATATAGAAGCGATTGATTTATTAAAAACCTTTGAGTGGACGGGTAATATTAGAGAACTTAGAAATGTGGTTGAAAGATTAATTATTTTAGGAGCTGATCCTATTACTAAAGAAGATGTGGAAAATTTTTGTAAATAACAGGTAATTAAACTAAAAAACTTTTAGCATACATAACACAAAAAACAGTTAAATTATTATTTTTTATAATTTATGAAAAAAGGAAATAAATTATTATAGTTTATTAAAAAAACATTTTATTTATTTAATTCTGATTACTAGAGGCTTCGTTAAAAAAAAAATTAATAGTTTGTTTATAAAATGTTAAAATAGCTAAGTCATTTTTTTAAAAGAAAAAATAAGTTTATATTTATAAATTATGTTAATTTTTATTTGAAAAATAAAAATATGTTATAAAACTATACAAGCATATTATAAAAAAACGATATGAAAATTTTTTAAATTTGTAAGATTAAAAAGTTACAACTTTATTTATAATTAAAGTCGATGCTTAGATTAAGTAATGTAAACTCTTAATAATTATTTTGATTTTTATTTGCAAGAATAAATTTGCAATTAATGTATACAGATTATAAGATTTCCTAGTTAATAAAACGTCGACATAAACATACAATTTTATATATACGATACTTGATGAAAAATGGAATTATCATTTTGGATTTTGGTTCACAATATAATCAATTGATTGGACGGCGAATCCGAGAATTTGGTGTATACACGGAAATTTTGCCTTATTATGCTCCACTAGATGAAATACTATCTCATCAACCCAAGGGGATAATACTTTCGGGAGGTCCTTCTTCGGTAAATTCTGAGAAAGCTCATTTGGTGGAAGAACAATTATTTGAACAAAATATACCGATTTTGGGTATCTGCTATGGGATGCAGCTAACGGCTAAACTTTTAGGAGGTGTTGTATCTGAAGGAACAAAAGGTGAATATGGAAAATCTGAATTTACAATTGTTAAAGATAACGTTTTACTTTCTAATCTTCCACAAACTTCCATAGTTTGGATGAGTCATTTTGATGAAGTAACGGTGTTGCCTGATGGTTTTGAACTTATCGGAACTTCAACTAATTCTATGGCAGGTATGGCAAACGATCTAAAAAAGATATATACTGTTCAATTCCATCCGGAGGTTTCTCATACTGAATACGGAGAGCAAATTTTAAAAAACTTTGTTTTTAGTATATGTGGATGTACTAAAAATTGGGAAATTTCGAATTTCATTGAAACTGAAGTAAAAAAGATAAGAGAAAAAGTAGGAAATAAAAAAGTAATGCTTGGTCTTTCGGGAGGTGTGGATTCATCTGTTGCAGCAGTTCTAATACATAAAGCAATCGGAGATCAATTAAACTGTATTTTCGTTGATACGGGTTTATTACGCAAAAATGAAGCAGAGAAAGTGATGCAAGTTTATGGTGAGCATTTTAATATGAACATAAAAAAAATCAATGCTGAAGAAAGATTCTTCTTTAAACTTAAAGGAGTAGATGAACCCGAAAGGAAAAGAAAAATTATAGGCAATGAATTTATAAGGGTTTTTGAAGAAGAAGCCTTTAAATTGGAAAATATTGATTTTTTGGCACAAGGGACTATTTATCCGGATGTTATCGAATCCCAGTCAGTAAAAGGTCCTTCAGCCGTTATTAAATCTCATCATAATGTAGGTGGACTACCTGATGAGCTTAAATTAGAATTATTGGAGCCTTTGCGAGAATTATTTAAAGATGAAGTTAGAAAAGTAGGGATAGAATTAGGAATTCCTAAAGAGTTGGTATATCGCCATCCATTCCCGGGACCTGGTTTAGGTATTCGAGTAATAGGTGAAGTAACGGAAGAAAAAGTAAAAATACTACAAGAAGCTGATGATATATTCATTGAAGAATTATGTAACCATGATTTATATAATAAAGTGAGTCAGGCATTTGTAGTTCTATTGCCTGTAAAATCCGTTGGAGTAATGGGAGATGAAAGAACTTATGAATATACGGCAGTAATTCGTTCTGCAAATACCACTGATTTTATGACTGCTACCTGGTCTAAATTTTCTTACGAATTTTTAGAATTAGTTTCGAATCGTATAATAAACGAGGTAAAAGGTATCAACAGGGTCGCTTATGATATTTCATCTAAACCCCCTGCCACAATTGAATGGGAATAAGAATTATTAATATAAAATCCTGGATAATTAGATTCAGGATTTTTTTATATTTTACAATATTTTTAATGACAATTATATCTATATTAATGTAGAATGATATCTATATGAAAAAAATATTTTAAAATTTAGAGTTCTATGTGAAAAATTCTAAAAATCAAATAAAATATGAATAGAGATAATTATGAAAAATTTAAAAATAGCCATCTTATATCAGGCAAATAATCCTCCATTAGTGGATGGAATTTATAAGCCGATGAAACCTGGCGGATATTCAGACAGTGGAGCAGATATAGCTTTTGCTTTATATAAAGATTCCTTTCCCATTATAACTCCGGTAAAATTTCCTAATATTACTGTTGATATGGATTGGGTATTTCCGGATACCGAAGAAGGTATAAATCATGCTATTAATAAAGGAGCAGAGTTGCTATGGCTGAATACAGTATTATATAAGGGACATCCAATTGAAAAATTTTTTTCTAAAAATATAGGTTTTATTGGTCAGTGTCCTAATAGAGTTGATAGGTATGATAATAAAATTATCACTAATGAATTACTAAAAGATAATGGAATACCTGTTCCCGATTTTTTATTATTAAACGAGGTGAAAAAAATAAACTTAAATTTTAATTTTTCATATCCCATACTATTGAAACCGGTTCGAGGTAGGGGAAGTCAGGGAGTGATAAAAATAGATTCCGGTAAAGAATTATGCGAATGTCTCCAACAAAATCAGAAAACATATTCAAAAGATCATTCGTTTTACATTGAAAAATATTTATCTGGAAAGGAATTAACGATTACTGTAATGCCTCCAGGAAAATATAGATTTGGTAACCAATATAAAATTATGTCAGATTATTGGAGTCTTCCTCCGGTCAGGAGATTTAATCATATCAATGGAATTGTTCCCTATAATGGAACAGTTGCTGTGGTGAAAAATAGTGAAGTTTTAAATAAAGATGAGATTAAGAATAAAAAAATTAAAGAGTTATTTTCTCATTGTGAAAAAGCTGCATCTTTAGTAAAAGCTAAAGCTCCTATTAGAATAGACTGCCGATCAGATGAAAATAGTGATTATTATTTATTTGATTTAAATATGAAGCCAAATATGACAGGAAATGTTAGACCACATAGAAAAAACCAGATAAGCCTTACGGGTATTGCTGCTCAAAGCATAGGATGGGCTTATCAGGATTTATTATTTAATATGATGAATCAATATTGGTACGCAAATAAATAGAATATATATCATAAATTAAAATTAAATATAAGGTAAAACTCTATATTTATAACATTAGTAAATAAGAATATTATGTTACAAAAAGAAACTTTAAATTTCTTATCGGAATTAGAAAAAAATAATAATAGGGAATGGTTTGCAGAAAATAAAAGTTGGTATGAAAATTCTCGTAATGATTTTGAGCATTTAGTATCTGAGCTTATTCAATCAATGGCTCAAATAGATTTACAAATAAAATATTTAAATCCCAAAAAGTGCATATTTAGAATTTATAGAGATATTCGATTTTCTAAAGATAAAACACCTTATAAAACTCACTTTGGTGCAGTTTTAAATGAAAAAAAGGGTTGCGGTTATTATATACATATCCAGCCGGGAAATAGTTTTCTGACCTGTGGGTATTATGATCTAACATCTAGCCAGCTAAAAAATATACGAAAAGGAATCTATGAAGACTATGAGTCCTTTCAAAATATCATTTCTGAAAAAACATTTAAAAAAGAAATAGGGGATTTGTCACAAGATGATACGAAGCTAAAAAGGATTCCTAACGGTTTTGATAAGGATAGTCCTGCTGCCGAATATTTAAAATTAAAAAATTTTTACGTTATCAAAAATCTACCTCAGGAAAAATTATTTAGTAATGATTTTATAGCATATGCTACACATATCTATACATTAATGCAACCCTTCTATGAATACCTTGAGGAATTTGCTCGCGATTGATTATTTTTTTATTCAAACGAATCTAATTTAGCTAATTATAGGAGTATTTGTTGATAATTAATTAAAATTTTTAAGGGCGATTGGAAGGTTGGCACTAGGTGTGAAATATTTTTTATAATCAAAAAATAATAATGCATTATATAATGCTCTCAAAAATAATCAAATAGAGTAAAAAAGGTAATAATAATAAACAATTGAGTATATTTGAAAAAAATATTCGAGTTGAACTTTACCTGGTTTATATCCAAGAAAATTGCTTTATCTAAAAGCAATAAAAACAACCTATCTCAAACTATAATTCGTATAGGTCAAACAGCTATAGCCATAGGAATTATTGTTTCTGTTATAACAATGGCTATAGGATTTGGCTCAAAAAAAGCAATTAAACAAAAAATGGCCGATTTTAACGGCCATGTAACTATTAGAAGTTTCGACAGTAACAATTCCTTTAATAGTTCAAAATTAAATAAAAGTAATGTTTTATTACAGAAAATAAAGGAAGATCCCGATGTTTCCAACGTTCAAGCATATGCTACAAGAAGTGGAGTTATTAGGACAGAATCAAGTTTTGCCGGAGTAATATTAAAAGGAGTTTCAGATGATTTTGATCGAAATCGATTTAAAGAATTTATGATTAAAGGAGATATTCCTAACTATTCTAAAGATTCAATAAGTAATGATGTAATATTGTCTGAAAAAATAGCAAAAGAAATGAAACTTGATATTGATTCTTCTTTTGTAATGTTTTTCGTAAGAGAAAATACAACTCCAATATATAGACGTTTTATTGTAAAAGGTATTTTTAGAACGGATATTAAGCAAATTGATGATGTTTTTTTAATAGGAGACATACAACATATACAGAAATTAAATCATTGGAATCCTGAAGATATTGGAGGATATGATATTTTTACTAAAGATATTGAGGATTTGGATCATGTTTTTCCTGAAATAGAGGAATGTGCCGGATTTAATAATTATGCAGAAAAGGCTACAACTACCTTTTCGCAGATAAATGATTGGATTCGAATTTTTGACACAAACATATTTATTATTATGTCTATAATGATGATAGTTGTTGGTATCAATATAATAATGGTGTTACTTATCTTAATTATTGAGCGAACAAATTCTATAGGAATGTTGAAAACCCTGGGAGCTTCCAACAAACAGATTAGAAGTATATTTATAAATTATACTCTTTTTATTATGATTCCCGGTTTACTGATAGGAAATTGTATTGCTATTGCATTGCTATATATTCAAAAATATTTTGGGGTTGTAAAGTTAGATCCGGATAATTATTATGTAAGTTCTGTGCCTGTTTATATAAATTTCAGCTATATTTTTTTAATTTCTTTGGCAACCTTAGTCATCAGTGGAGTCGTATTGTTGTTACCTTCCTTTATAATTTCTAAAATGACTCCAATAAGATCTATAAAATTTCAATAAACATGTTAGTTAAAAAAAAAATAAAAGTAAGTATAAACGGTTTATTGTCTTCACTTTTATTACAATTTTTCCTATTTCAAGTGTTGAAAATGAGTTTAAAATCAACTAATAGTTGGTATTTTCATTTTGTCATAAAAGTTAAGCATATATTAAATACAATTTTTGGAATCACATCTTTTTCTATAGGAGATTATTTGTATATTTTTTTGTCGGCACTTATCATAATTTGGCTTCTACTTGCATTCATAAATTTTATTAAAAAAAATAAGGATAAAATAACCTCTTATTTTATTAAAATTTTGTTTCTTTTAAACATTTTGTATGGATGGTTTATGCTTTCCTTTGGCCTATTATATAATTTTAAAACCTTTATACAATTTGAAAATCCTCAAGAAAAATTTTTTTTAAACGATTATAAAATAGTTGCGAAACATTTATTTAATGAATGTTTGAAGTTAAAAGAAGAAGTATCCAATAATAAAAAGGGAGAATTTACTGTAGATCGTTACAAAATGATTAGAGAAATTAATATAGAACAAAATGCTTTTTATGGAATATCCAGACAAAAAGAAAATGTAAAGGTATCTTTATTCAATCCCATTATGAATAAGTTAGGTATATTAGGTTATTATAACCCATTTACCGGAGAAGCACAGGTAGCAAAAGGAATTCCAGATACATCAGTTCCCTTTACTATAGCACATGAAATGGGACATCAGGCAGGAGTAGCAAGGGAGGACGAAGCTAATTTTTACGCCTTTTATATGGGAGAGTCTTCTCTTAATAAAGATTTTCAATATAGTGTTAAATACAAAGCTCTAAACTATTTATTGAGAGAAATATACGTGAATGATTCTGCCTATGTACATATAATTATAAAAAATTATTCCGAAGGAATGAAAATGGACCGAGAGAAAGAAAAAAAATATTATTTAAGAATGTCGAGGGGAGGATCTGATGTATTTTCATATATCAATAATATTTATCTTAAATCAAATTCGCAAAAAGAAGGAATTATTGCTTATAATAATGTTTCAAAAATGATTGTCAGCTTTTATAAAAATCAATATCCGTCTCTTTTTGAAGAAGAAAATCCAATTTATGGAAAGGATTTTAAAATGGAATAATTTTTATATATTATAAACGTAGCTGTAAAATAAATTAAATAATTATTCCATGAATAAAATCTAAATGATGAAATACAGTAGAAAACCTAATATCAATTTATAATTATCTTTTTCATTACTGCTATCTTGATTACTTTAATCAATAATAAACGGGAAATAAGATGAAGATAAAATAAGAAATAACTAATAGAATGGTTACAATAAGTATATTTGTAAACACTATACTAAACTTTGTTTTATATGTATAAAATAATTAAATTTTTAGTACTAAGCAGCCTAATAGTTTCATGTGCAAGGGTAGGCTCACCAAGTGGAGGAGCGAAAGATATTACCCCTCCTAAATTTATAAGCTCAAAGCCCGATACCTTAGCGACCCGTGTTAATCCAGCAATTAAAGAAATTGTTGTAAATTTCGATGAATATGTACTACTTAAAGATATAGCACAACAAGTGATCATATCTCCATCTCCCAGAATTACTCCCTCTATAACACCGTTAAGCACAGCAAGAAAATATGTCACCGTTCGTTTTTTTGAGCCTTTATTGGAGAATACGACATATACTATAAATTTCGGATCAAGCATTCAAGATAATAACGAAGGAAATAAATTAGATAACTTTTCTTTCACTTTTTCAACAGGAGATAAAATTGACAGTCTTCAAGTTAACGGAAATGTTAAACAAAGTTTAAAAAGAGAGCTGGTAGAACCAATTATAATTTCATTATATAAAGTTGATAAAGATAAATCAGGTAAAGATTCAATTAATTTAAAAAATAAGCCTTATTATATATCAAGAGTTGATTCTTTAGGAAATTTTAAATTGGATCATCTTCATGAAGGTAAATTTCGATTGTTAGCCTTTAATGATTTAAATTCTAATCTAATTCCCGATACCGAAAAGGAAATTATTGGGTTTTATCCTGAATATATTTCTCCGGGGAAGGATATGAGATACGATATTGTTCTCTCTCCGGCAAAAGAAGTATATAAAGTTTTAGGAGCTGAACAAGATGGGCAAGGCTCTATAAAAGTGAAATTAAAAGGAAATCCCGATAAGTTATCATTGACTCCTATAGATCCGTCAATAACTTCCTATAAAGTACAGCACCAACCTTTCTCTGATAGTTTGTATTTCTATTTTAATAGTAATGAAATAAAGAAAACAGAAAAGAAGTTTAGAGTAAAATTATTATTAAAAAATAATCAAAAAGCTGATACGATTAATCTATTATACGATAATACGCTGAAATCAGATCTAGCTTTGTCACCTGTTGAAAAAGAAATTACACCTACCTCCTCATATTTAACGTTAAAATCGTCTAATTTTATTAAGTTAATCGATAAAAATAAAATAGAAGTATCTAAAAATAAACAACCTATAGATTTTAGTTCACAAATAGACTCTCTAAACGCTAAACAACTTATCATTAAATTTCCGGTTTCTTACGACACAGAATATAAAGTTACCTTGAAAGACGGTGCATGTAAAGATTTTCTAGATCAAAAAAACAAGGATACATTATCATATATTATTAAAACTAAAAGACAGAATGAATTTGGAAATTTAAAAATTCAATTAAAAAATAAACCAAGCTCAAAATTTTTCTTTCAACTTTTAAATGAAAAATATGATATTCTGGAAAATATATATGGTTCAGAGGATACTTTTACTTTTCAAAATTTGAATCCAGGTAAATATTTGATTCGCATTTTGGTTGATGAAAATAACAACGGTGTTTGGGATAAGGCAGATGTCGATATTTTTAAACCGGCTGAACCCACTTATTTATATCCAAATATGATAGATGTTAGACCATTATGGAATATAAATGAGGTATGGATACTATAATTTAAGAAATTTCTTATTTTATTGACTAAATACACATGAAAAAAATTTTAATATATGCTATCATAGTTTTTTTTATAATACAATTTATTCGAATAAATAAAGATAATCCTCCAGTAAAAAAAGAAATGGATTATACTTATATTACTAAGGCACCTTCTGAAGTGAAAGCGATTTTGAAAAAAGCATGTTATGATTGTCATTCTAATGAAATAAATTATCCTGGGTATGCGAATATTGCTCCTATTTCTTGGTATATTAAAGAACATATCAATCAAGGCAAAGAATATGTTAATTTTTCAGAATATGGTAATTATAATCAGTATCAAAAAGAACATATAAACTCAGCATTACATAGGGTAATTGAAAATAAATCAATGCCATTGTCCAGTTATATATGGATGCATAAAGAAGCTAATTTATCCCATGAAGAAAATAGAATTCTCTTACAATGGTTTAGTTCACTTCATATTAATAATAAACAATAAATGCATGCATTTTGTATTTAAACCTATAATAATAAAGTAAGTGTTGGAAATACGTTTAAATTTAAAGAAGAGCCATGCATATATATCATAGATTTATGAAATCAATAAATGAGGGAGATACATTATTAATTGTAGCTCCGGCAGGAACAGTAAAAAAAGAAGATATTCAATCGGCAATAGATTTAATTAGCGCACAAGGATGGAACTATGAAATAGGTAAAAATACATTTAATCATTATTACTTTGGATATAATTATTCAGGTACAGTTAAAGAAAGATTGGAGGATTTACAATGGGCACTGGATCATCCTACAGCAAAGGCGATATGGTTTGCAAGAGGTGGATATGGAGGAGTACAAATAGTTGATTTTTTAAAATTAAATAAATTTAAAGAAAATCCTAAATGGTTAATAGGATATTCAGATAATACGGTCTTTCATCAGCATTTTAACAGGAGAGGTATCCCCACGTTACATGCTACAGTATGCAAACCCTTGCCTGAAGGTCATTCAGAAGAGACCTATACAACAATGATTGAAGCATTGAAAGGCAATGTATTGCATTATGAAATTGATACTCATTCCTTTAATAAGGAAGGAAAAGTTGAAGGAATTATTACCGGAGGAAATTTATCGATTTTATATAGCTTATTGGGAAGTCGATCTTTGGATCATTTTGAAGATAAAATATTATTTATTGAAGATTGGCATGAAAACTATTACCATATTGATAGAATGATAATTGGAATGAAAAGGGCGGGAGTACTCAATAAAATTAAAGGGTTGTTAGTAGGGGCATTCACTAAAATGGATTCTAAAGATGAGAATAAATTTTATAATGATCCCTATGATGAGGAAGCTTATAGTGTTATATCTTCCAGATTTCAAAAGTATAATATCCCCATGGCATTTGGTTTTCCGAGTGGTCATGTTTTTGATACACGTGCTATTATAATGGGGGGGAAGTCCTTGCTGGAAATTAATAAAGATAATGTGAAGCTTAGTATTGAAATCTAAGTAAAATAAGCATGTATTAAATTTAGTTTTATATAACTTAGAAGTCCTTAATCATATAGCGAGACAGAATAATTATCTAATGTTATTTCTTAGTGAAAGATGTTTGTAAAAGAACATTTAATTTAATTAATAAACTTATCAAAGTTTATAAAAGCTATATTTTTTTGAAAAAATAAGCGTGTATTATAATCAAATTGTTAATTTGAAAAGACTAATTTCTTTTTTGCAATATAGTTTATTAAAGAAATTGCAAAAATTGCAGCGGCTTTACAGAAAACAATATCACCCATAGTATAAAAATATAGGTTAATAGGTTTATGTATAAAATAATGAAATATTGCGAAAGCTCCCCAACTCATAAACATAGTAATTATGGAAAGTGAAATAAAAAGCATAAATTCCTTTTTTTTGGAATGTTTGCCCCGTTCAAAAACATAGCGAATACTAAAAAAATAATTACTTAAAATACCTGCGCCGGTAGATAATAGATTGGATAATGGATATGCGTTGGATTTATTTTCAAAAGAAAAAAAACTAGGCAGCATATTAGGGGAACATAAAATTTTCATAAATAAAATTTCAATTACTGCACTTAAAGCTCCTGCTATAAAAAACAAAATCAATTGTTTTTTGTGCTTTTTTATGGAAGTGATCACTTATAATTTATTAAAATTTTTTACAAAAATAGATTAATTTTTTTTATTTGAGTAATTTTGAAATAAATATTTAAAGAATTAAACATGTAACTATATGTCAGATAAAGATTATATGAAATATACACCTCAAGAGTTTAAAAATAAAACACCTAAGGAATTGGGATTTTTTTTTCCTGCGGAATTTTATCCGCATAAATCTACATGGTTATCTTGGCCACATAAAGAATTATCCTGGCCAGGAAAAATTGAAAAAATTTATGAGCCCTATGCGAAGTTTATAGCTGAACTTTCAAAAGGAGAGGAGGTTAATATAAATGTTGGTAGCATTGAAATGAAAGAGTTTGCTATGGGGTATATTGAGAAAACGAATGCAGATCTTGATAAAATCAATTTTTACATACACCCAACCAATGATGCTTGGTGTCGCGACCATGGACCTGCATTTGTAATAAATCCCAATTCATTAGAACATAAAAAAGCTTTAGTTAATTGGAATTATAATGCTTGGGGAAATAAATATCCTCCTTATGATCTTGATAATGAAATACCGTTACATATAGCAAAAGAGGAGAGATTGCCAATATTTAATCCGGGAATAGTTATGGAAGGAGGATCAGTTGAATTTAACGGTAAAGGCACCGTTCTAACGTCAACATCTTGTCTTTTGAATATAAATAGAAATCCTCATCTAACTCAAGAGGAAATAGAAGAATATCTGAAAAATTATTATGGAGTAGAACAAGTTCTTTGGGTTGATGAAGGAATTGTTGGTGATGACACAGATGGACATATTGATGATACTGTTCGTTTTGTAAACGAGAATACAGTTCTTGCTGTGGTAGAAACTAATAAAGACGATGAAAATTATGAATTATTGCAGCATAACTTAAAGCAATTGAAAGCAATGAAGTTTTTAAATGGTACCCCATTGAATGTAATTGAACTGCCTATGCCGGAACCTGTCTATTTTGATGGATGTCGATTACCAGCTTCATATGCTAATTTTTATATAGCCAATAAATCTGTAATTGTACCTATTTTTAATTGCAAAAATGACGAAATAGCACTTACCATTATAAAAAAATGTTTTCCTGATAGAAATGTGATTGGGATTGATTCAACAGATATAATATGGGGACTAGGAAGTTTTCATTGCTTGAGTCAACAAGAGCCTGCAATATAAGCACGGTATATGAAGAGGCATTACATGAATTAAAAGCTAATTTTTAATGTGTTTATGTAATAAAAATAATTCGAATAAATCATATAAGGATAAAAGTCGCACTAATGTTCGACTTTTATTTTTTAATTAAAGTGTAATAATCTTATATTTTAAGATTATTACACTTTAATAATACTTTTATAATTTATAAGAATTCTTGTGATTATTTAACAAAGAATCTATTTATAGATAGTTTTTTTGCTTTAATTAATCAACAGTTAATTAAAAGCTTCGTTTGGATTTTATACTTAGTTACAGTAATTTGATAATTCAACAAGGTTACCGTCAGGGTCTCTTATATATAAACTCTTAATTTCGCCTTGCGACCCATGTCTTTTTACAATATCTTCTATGATTGGATATTCTTTTTTTTCAATCTCTTCTTTTACTAACTCAATCTCTTCTTTTACGATCAAACAATAGTCTTGACTTCCGTATTCCACATGTAAAGCAGCAGGTTGAAACTCACCCTTCTTTAAATGGATATTAATTTTCTGATTACCAAATATAAATGCATGTCGCCCCTTATTTTCTACATGTTTCATGCCGAGAAGATCCTTATAAAATGCAATGCTCTTCTCTAAGTTTTTAGTAGTTATAACAAAATGGTCTATTTTTTTAATTTTCATTTTTTCTTGTCTTTTATTAAAATATAAATTAGGGCAGCTTACTAAATCGATTTAGTAATCAGTCAAAACCAAAACCTCTATAAAAAATGTAATAACTTCTAAAAAAATCTGTGAAAAATATTTACCTATTTTATTACTAACGATTAATTAGTAAATGCTAAACAGGTAAAAACAGGTTCAGGATATACTCCTAAAAGAATAATTAAAATAACAATTACAATAGCTACAACATTATAAATAAATGGAGCTTTTTTAGCATTTTGTAATTCCTCGTATTCAGGCTTGAAATACATGGCTATTATTAATTTAAGGTAATAGCCAATACTAATTGCAGAACCTATTATTGCAATAATAACTAAAGTAGGCTGTGTATACAAGGCTTGCGAAAATAAAGTAAATTTGGCAATGAAACCGGATGTCAATGGTATTCCTGCCATAGAAAGCAGAGAAAGAGTGGTTACCAAGGCTAAAATAGGTTGTTTTTTTGCTAAACCATTAAAAGCGTTAATATCCGTAATTCCGTGAGAAATTCTTTCAATATAAATAAGGCTAATAAAAGCACCTACTGTAGAAAGCGAATAAGCTAGTAGGTAAAATGCTAAAGTATATATAGAATTAGCATCGGTATTAAAATAAATAAGTAATAGATATCCGGCATGTGAAATACTGGAGTAAGCCAACATTCTTTTTGCATTTTTTTGTAAAACACCCACAATATTTGCCGATAATAAAGTTAAAATCGCTGCATAGAATATGATATATTGCCATTGGTTTAATTGACCAATGAAAGCTGTTTCAACTAATTTATATAAAGCTACAAACCCGGAAATTTTTACCACAGATGCCATAAAAGCTGTGATTAATGAAGGAGATCCTTCGTATACATCCGGCGCCCAAAAATGAAAAGGTACTATAGATATTTTAAATAATAATCCTATTAATAGCAAAATAATACCGGTTATGTAAATGGTTGGATAATGAGTGGTTTGGATACTATATAAACGTATAGTTTGAAGATCAAATGAACTGGTAATGCCATAGATTAAAGTGATTCCGAATAGTAAAAATCCTGTGGCAAAAGCTCCTAAAAGAAAATACTTAATAGATGCCTCATTTGAACGCAAATCATTTTTATTACTTCCAGCTAAAACATACAACGGTATAGATAATATTTCGATTCCTAAAAATAAGGTAATTAAATTTTGATATGAGAATAATACAATTCCACCGCATAAAGCAAAAAGCAATAAACTATACACTTCTGCCTGATGATGGTCTATAAGACGGAAAGCATATTTTCCTAAGAAAACGATTAATAACGTGGTTATTAACGATATTTGAGTAAATATCTTTGCCGTTTGGTCAAACGCAAACATAGAAGCGTATCTTGTGAAGAAAGGAAAATCTCCGTAAAAAGAAGTTATTAAAGCAATAAGTAGCCCTATAATTGCAAATGGTTGTGAATATTTTCCATGTCCGAAAACTCCTGAATAAAGACTAAGGATGGCTGCTGCGAAAATAATGATGATAATGCTCATTATATTTTTAGTATATTTTAAAGTTTTGCAGCCAAAGTTACAATTTTTGATTAAAATGTGAAATTAAAAAAATGATAAAATAGATATCAAGGAATATTTATCTTGCTAAATTTGATGAATTTATAAAGTTAAGCAAGTCATTTATATATTTACAAAATGAAAAAGTTGTTATAACAACTCTTTCATTTAATTCAATTATTTCTTAAATAATGATTTATTTGTTTATAAGAGCCAAATGTCCAGGAATTAAACCGGTTAGTTTACACCATTGTAAATTTCCGTCTTTGGAAAAGTAATAAAGCTTACCATTTGAAGTATAATCCAGTGCATCTGTAATATAAAAACTTCCGTCAGAAGGATCCGCCAAAATACCGTAAGGAGACATAATTTCTGAATTATTTATTGAATTTATTAGATCTGACGAGATAATTTTTTGGGTATCTATATCAATAATTCCATAGGTATTTACTGTTGCTCCAGATGTATATTCAGTTCCATAAAAATAAAGTTTTTCTTTATAAAATGTTAAATCTGAAATATTGATATCCAGCTTATTGATAATCTCATCTGTGGACGGATCAATGACTGCTATAAAAGGCTTTAAGTTCTTATAATCTCCTCTGGAAGTAACCCATATATGATTATTTTTATCCGTTCTTATTCTATGCAAATTTTTGCCGACCTCTACCTCATGGACTTTAATAAAAGAATTTAAGTCAATTACTGTTACAGTATTGTCGTATTCCGGTGCATGATATCCACCTGAATTGGCAACATAAAGCTTGTTATTAGCTATAGTCATTTCTTCTGGATTAAAGCCGACAGTTATTTCATTTACAATTTTTTGGCTGTTTATATCAATTTTGGCTACATAACCTTTACCGTTGGGCGTATTACTTGCATAAGAAGTAACATATGCATAATCTCCAGAAAAAGCAATATAACGACAATTTGGTATAGCTATTTTGCCCAAATGTTTTGCAGTTTTGGAATCCATAATTTCAACGTAGTTGGACATATTGATAACTGCATACAATTTATCTTTATAAATTTTTAAATCATTTCCAGTATCTCCTAATCCTCCTTGATTAGGATTGATTTTTTCAAAATAATTATTGAAAAATTCACCCGTATCATAATTAAGATAGGATAATGAAGAGTTGTTTTGTTGAAAACTGCCCTCATTTAATATGTATAACCCTTTTTTAGCTCCCGGTTGAGGTGCAATATTATTATCAGACCAGCTGTCGTCACTATTACAAGAGATAAGGAACGTTGTAATAATAAATAAAAATGAAAATATAAATTTTCTTAATGTCATAATTAATTGTTTATTCATATGTTAAATTTAAAGCTAATTTTATAGTTTCTTCCCGGCATGGGATAATTGGCTATTATGTCATAATATTTATTAAAGATATTGTTGATTTCCAGAGATGCCCTACTTTGTATGGTCTTAAAATATAATTTTTTGGAAAGTTGTATATCATGTGTATACCAGGCTTTCACTAAATTATCATTAGTATTGGATGGAGAGTTATAACGTTCTCCGGTGTACATAAAACTATAATTGAAATTCCAATCTTTGTAATTAATCCCAAGTAAAAGAGTGCCACTGTTCCAAGGTATGTAAGGAAGCTGATTTTTATAATTTAGTACCGGAGACGTTAGGTTTTGAGCATCTTCGTAGGTATAGGTAACTTTAGTAGTGAAAAGAATATCTTTAAGTAATAAAGAAACTTGAGAGGACATATCTATGCCTCGTATACGGGTTTTACCAATATTGCGCATACTCCAACGAAACTGTTGTCCTTTCGGATAGGCTATAATCTTATCTTTAACCGTATTGTAATATCCATCTACGGTAAAACCTATATGAGAAACCACTCCCGAAGTAAAGTTTTTATTATAAGTGACGCCTATATCGAATTGGTTAGTATATTCTGGCTTTAAGTTAGAATTTCCAATATCTGTATAATATAAATCATTAAATGTCGGCATACGGAATATTCTTTTATAAAAGCTATGGAAGCTTAATTCATTTGATTTGAAAGGTTGGTAATTAAAAAAGAATGCAGGTGTAAGCTCATTTTTATCAGAAGCGCCCATTACGTTACTTTTGTGATCTGTCCTATCTTGTACAAAAGTGCCTAGTAAACTCGTTTGTAATTTAATTTTGGTAAACTGAAGAGCAGTGGCAAAAGCTACTAATTCTGTATTTCTTATGGGATTAGCAAAATTCACTAAATCAGCTTTCATGCTATTATACTGATAATCAGCGGAGATAGATATGTCCCAAAAAGAAAATAATGAATATTGTTGAGCTGTGGAGATATAGAATTCATCCTGTTTATAGGTATTATTTATAAGATAGGAAAACTTGTCTCCCCATTTAGAATCTTTATATATCTCAATATTTTCATAATGAGTAAAATCATGAGCATATTTAGCATTTATCATTATTTTATATTTTTTACTAAACAGCTTTTCCAATGAACCTTGCATAAAGAAATTTCGATCCTCTTGTTTACCGAACTGATATTTTTCGTAAGAATTTTTTATAACGGCTCCGGGGATTTTTCTGCTGGAATCGTAATAATATCCTTTCAAATTCCATTTACCGTTAGTAAGTTTACCAAATAACCCGGCTTCAGTCCGTAAAGCACTGATATTTCCGTTTTGTCTTATGGCTATGGTATCCCATGTACCTTTTTTCTGCCGGTATTTATATTTTCCGTCAGAATTAATGTATTCGATATTGAAAGAAGAGGTAAGTACAGATGATAATTTTTCTTCCCATACAAGGGATGGGTTTATTAAGTTAAATGATCCTGAGCGATAAGTAGAATTTATATTCGTTTTTTTATTACCCATAAAAACCGGTCGTTTAGTGGTAAGATATATTGTTCCGGCCGATCCGAAATCTTTTGCTGATTGAAATATTTGACATTTTTGTCCATTATAGATAGAGATAGATTCTAAATTATCCATCGAAAATTTACCAAGATCTACCATTCCGTTTTGCGCATTTCCTACAGGTATTCCATCGTAAAAGACCCCTACGTGTTCACTCCCCATCCCTCGAATATTGACTGTTTTCATGCCTCCAACTCCTCCATAATCTTTTAATTGTACTCCCGAAAAAAGACGTACGGCATCTGCAACAGAAAAACTATTAATATTTTCCAATTCTTTTCCTTTCAATTCTTGAAAGGGGATTATTGCTTTATCATTCCTCTTTCCAATAGTAACAATCTCCTTCAATTCTGTTATTCTAATGCTATCTTTTTTTTCCTGCGCATTAATAAATGAATAGACCAAGCTTATTGGTAAGGCAAATAAAATATTTTTATAATTATTTATCATTTTTTTGATAAATTATCTTAAATCACTGATATAGCCATATAGTTTCCGGAAAAAGTAAACAGGAAAAGTAAATTAGATGTGCTTTTAATGTTTTCAGCCTTGTTCCACGAAAGCTTTTAAAACTATATTTAAATTTGGCAGGTCTTCTGACTTACTTCATCTTAAGAACCTTCCCAAGCAAAACGTACTTAGTGGTATAATCTTAAAACCTTTTTTGAAGATTACAGCAGCGGGCCTGTTTCGGACTTTCACCGAATTCCCTTTTAAGACTGCTTTTTTAATAACAGTCACCAAATTCAGGCAAATATAAATATTTTTTAGTAGCCTCCCTAAAGCTCATTTTTAAGGTAATAAAATTATATTTTAAAAGAGATTGTTTTTTTTATTAAAATTTAGAAAGTTGTAGTAAAAAATCTTAGATTTGAATAATGAATGTACAGCTTCCTGAAAAATTATATTATTCTATTGGAGAAGTAGCGCAAGCTTTTCATGTTAATACTTCTTTAATAAGATTCTGGGAGAAAGAATTTGATAGTATTTCACCAAAAAAGAATAAAAAAGGAGACCGTTTTTTTACTCCAAAAGATATTGAAAATCTTAAAATAATTTATTATTTAGTTAAGGAAAAAGGATATACCTTAGAAGGAGCAAAAGTTGTTTTACAAACACAAAAAAATTTACCGAAAAAAGTAGAGATAATCTCACGCTTGGAATTAGTAAAGGAAGAATTACTTAAGTTGAAGGAGTTATTAGATGATTAAAATTTAAATAAAGACAATAATATGAAGTTACCAAAATTTTTAATGGCAGACAATTCGGATTTTCCGGAAGATTTATTTGTTGTGCATACAGAATATCCAAGATTTATTTTAAATGTAGAGGAAGAAGAGGTAGAGTGGTTTGATGATTTGGAAGGAGAAGAAGAAGAAGTTGCCAATGAAGTAAATTCTCTGATAGAACAAGCTTTTAATTTTTGTGATGCAGAAATTGAAAGATATGAAGAAGATGATGAAGATTAATTCTTCTTTGGTTCTTTTATAATATATAAATAAGCAGTTAATACTGCTTATTTTTTTATTTAAATATTAAATTATTTTATAAATAAATGAGGATGAAATTTTTGTGTAATATAATTGTAAAATAATATAATTATTTAGGTATACTCATAAATTTACTAGAAAATTTATAAATAAGTTCCAATTTATTCGTCAACTGAACAACCCTGATTTCGATATTGATCT
This sequence comes from uncultured Apibacter sp., assembly GCF_946479295.1. Lineage (NCBI taxonomy): Bacteria > Pseudomonadati > Bacteroidota > Flavobacteriia > Flavobacteriales > Weeksellaceae > Apibacter > uncultured Apibacter sp. The sequence continues at coordinate 12,781 of NZ_CAMLFD010000003.1, read as the reverse complement.
TTGAACTTGTTTGTCCATTTTTTCCATTCTTCGGGTTTAATTTTTTCATTATTTTTATTTTCTAATAATGATAAAATATAACTTTCAGAAAAATCCTTCGGAAAATTCTCTAATGGATCGAACTGATCGTTATACCATTTTTCATTTACGACATGATTAAACTGATTTACATCGAAGTTAAAACCATAGCTATGATACGAATTAGTAGCAGAAGATGAAAAAGTTGTTTTCAACGTTTCCTTCTTCAATTGCGCAATCATCGTTTTATTATGTTTATATTTTCGATAATACATAATAGCATTAAATAATTGTTTTTTTTCATCGACTTTTCCGTTAATATTCTGCCATGTTGCTAACCAAAATTCTTTTTTATGAATTCCCATCAGTATGGAATTTAGTATCCAATATTTTGTTTTAGTGTTGTTAGTAACTAATCCTAATTTATATAATAAGCTAAAAAATTTATATTTATTATAAAAAAAACATTCCATAAGGAAAGGTGGGAGGGTAAAAAGATCAGGATAAATTGCAAACATCTCAGAAGTAATATCTACCTGTTTAAATTGATTTACAAAATTTTCATTTCCCAGCCATCCCAATCTTAGTAATGAAATGTCTTCTTTGCCCATTATTTCATTTAATTCATTAACATTTATTTTTCGGATGAACCAAACGTCGTCTTCTGTAATTATAAAATAAGGAGAAGCATCTTTTACTGTATTAATCCACATTTGAGTAGGAATTTTAAAACCATTAATATCTGCTCCGGTTTTTAGATTTTCTTGTATTGCTTCTGTTTTTTCATCATAATTTTCAGATCTTACAATTTTAATAGACGGATATTTAGTTTTTATTTTAGTTAAATATTTTTCAGGTGTTCCATCATCTAAGACTGTGATTGTATAATCACCTTCTACAAATTTTTGAATGCTATACAAGCATCTGTCTAAATAGAACGGACGATTAAATGATTTTATGATTATATCCATAATTTTAGATCTTAGAAAAAAATTTACCTAATATAGAGAAAATACTTTTATTTTCTGATACAAGATAATAAAATATAAAGTATAAAGAAATGGGGTAATTTTTTTGATATTTTTTTAATAAAAAACGCATAGTTTCCCTATCTCGTCTATATAAACAGATTTTTAAAGCAAATAGGCAATCGTCTTTTATGATAGGATAATTTATATTATATATCTGAGTAAAGGATTTCGGATCAAATGATTCATAGGAATCTTTACCGGTGGAGAGTCTTTCATTATAAAAAAAACGGGCTTTGTTGATAAATAGCCATTGTACCAATCTATTTTTAGTTTTAGACAAAGAATTGGAAGTTTGTCGATAAGAAATGAGAATATCTGAAAGATTATCAATCTTTTTTCCTTCGGAAAATAAACGTAATATTAGGTCGTAATCTTCACAATAGATCATCTTCTCGCGGTAAAAAACGTTCTCATTTCTAAACATAACTGTAGAATGATATATAAGATTGTTTTTATTAATATTATTTTTTAATTTCTCATATCCTGTTGGAGCAATAAAGCTGTTTTCTACCTTATCATTTTCTTCAATAATATAAGCACTGCTGCCAATTAAAAATATATCCGGATTATTTTCCAGATATTTAACTTGATATTCTAATCTATTTGGTAATGCTAAATCGTCAGAATCTAATATGGCAATATATTTACCTTTTGCCTTTTCAATTCCTTTATTGCGAGATTTGATAACAAAAAGATTTTTATCATTATTTAATAAGATAATACGGGAATCTTTTTTACAATATTCTTTAACAATAGATTGTGTATTATCCGTAGAACCATCATTAATTACTAATAATTCAAAATTATTAAAAGTTTGATTAATTATCGATTCTATAGATGCAGATATATGCTTTTCTGCATTGTAAGCAGCCATAATAACTGATACAATTGGAGCCATAGGATAAGTATATAGTTACAAAAGTATAACATTTTATTTAAAGTGCTTATATTCATAAGTTTTTTAATAATAAGTATATAATCAATATTAAATCGAATGTTTTTTATAAAAAAAAATAATTATTCAATGAAAGAATAACGAATAGTATAAAAGAAAAGATTAGAGAGGGAAGAAAAAAAATTAACTCAGATTATTTATGATAAATTTTATTTATATTCAGAGAAAATTTTTAATTTAGCAAAAAATTAGGGTGTTCATATAATATAGGGATTCTGATAATTAAAACTCAGGGTTTTATTAATTATAGATAATGCCTGTATACATATTATAGTGTTTTTAATTAATAAGAAAAAATAAAAGATCATGGTACAAATTCTCTTTAAGATGGTATTAGTTATTATGGATTTCATAATGTCAATGTTCAGTTAATAAGAAAATTATATACATGTGAAATGTTCAGCTAAAACATTGGCTGAATTTTTTAATTATTTTTGTAGTTAAAAACGAAATATGAAAAAAATACTAGGAAGATTAATGCTGTTTGTTATGGGATGGAAATTTAAAAATAAAGTTTCTGTTAATGAATTAAGAAAATGTGTTTTAATATGTGCCCCCCATACTTCTAATTGGGATTTCTATTATTGTTTAGCTAGTTTTTGGTGTTTAAATATTCCTTATAAAGTAATGATTAAAGATTCGTATACCAAACCATGGTATGGAGGCTTTTTTAAAGCATTAGGGTGTATAGGGGTAGACCGCAGCCAATGGAATAATTTAGTACAATATTCGGCAGAGCTTATAAAAAATTCAAAATCAATGGCTCTTATTAATACTCCAGAAGCCACACGCTCTTGGTCTTTAAAATGGAAAAAAGGTTTTTATTATATTGCTAAACAAGCAAATGTTCCTATAGCCCTTGCCTATGCAGATTATAAAAATAAAGTAACGGGCGTAGATAAGATGATATATATTGAGGATAAAACCATTGATGAAATTTTTGATGAAATTGAAGGTTTTTATAGACCGGAAATGGCTAAATTTCCTGAAAAATATAATCCTAAAATTTACTAATTTTTTAAAGCCTATAGATAATAGGATAGGATATAGAAATCAAGACGTTATTTACTTTTGTTAGCTATATTTTAATAAATTTCGGTTCAAGAATACTTATCTTCAGTTTTTTGCGCATGTTTAGAAATTTTAAGACAATTAAATTCAAAAGAAAAGTTTAATGTTCATACGTAATTTAGCATTTACATTCTATAACTAAAAATATGCTAAATTACTATGGATTTTTTTTAAAATCAATTCCGAAATATAAATTAATTCCAATTCTTTATATTGCTAATAAATATTAATAATTTATTTATAGAATATAAATTGAATTAATTGATGATAAATGATTTTATAAAAACTTTAATTACAAGATTGATCTTTAGGACAAACTTTGTATAATTCAAAATTTAGAATGAAAGTAGCATTTTTACTATTCGTATAATTCTCTTCCCTACCGTAAGCTAATCGTGAGGGAACAATTATTACTCCTTGTAAAACATTATAAAGGTCATTTATAGATTTATTTGTGGGTTTAAAGTCTTTTAAACCGTCTACAATTCCTTTAATTACATAATAATTTTCACTCTTAATCGTATCGTTTTTAGGTTTTTTATAAAAGAAAGGATCTTCTTGAGCAATGCCCGAATTATCTATAGAACTTGAAGAAGTATATAAGGTAGAATACCCATTTCCGCCTTCGCTAGCAATAAAATATTTAAGAGAATAATGAATTAGAATGTTATTTTTTCCGTCTGCCGTTAGGGAATCGTTTATGCCTTTATCCGCGTTTGGATTTGTTACAATCCAATATCCTAAGGATGATTTTTTTGCATTTTTACTTAAAGGTTCTTTGTCTTCAGGAGTTACTGCATCTGAAAATTTAGTTACTTTTCCAAGATCATCAAAATAATAACTATTCAAAAAATTTATAATAGCAGTATCATCAGCCGTATTTTGCTCCTCAATGGATAAAGAAGAAGTATTATTGTCATCGCTACTGCATGAAACAAGAAATAACAAAATAAAGAAATATCCGGCTACAAAAGATTTTCTAATCATGTAATTAAAATATGTTAAATTAGTTGCTAATTTACAATTAAATTTAAAATTTAAAGATTTAATTTTATCAACCCTATGAGAATAGATAAATTTCTATGGTGTGTACGTTTTTATAAAACACGAGCAATAGCTACGGAAGAATGTAAAAAAAATAGAGTTTTTTTGGAAGATGTTCCTTTAAAACCTTCAAAGGAAATATTAGTTGGTGAAACATATAAAATAAGAAAAAATCAAATTGATTACAAAATTCAAGTAATACAAATACCACCTAATAGAGTAGGAGCTAAATTGGTATCGTTATATATTAAAGACCTTACAGATCCTGAACAGATTGAAATGATGAAGACCAGAGCTCAGTCACAAAATTATTACCGCCAAAAAGGAGTAGGAAGGCCTACCAAAAAAGATAGGAGGGATTTGGATGATTATACTCTAGAATGGGAAGATGAATAATTGTAATATGTGTTTATTTCTCAAGTTGGAGTAAGTCGATAATTTCGTCACATAATTCATTCGGATTTTTTTGTTTGACTTGTATTTTATAAGTAGACAATTCGTAAAAGGGAGAACGCTCAAATAAGTGTTTAGCAATAAATTCTAATAAATCTTCATCTTCCAGATGAGAAATAAGAGGACGATGTTCTTTTTCATTACTCAGCCTTAAGGCTAATTCCGAAGGATTCATTTTTAAGTAAAAGGATAGGCTTCTCTTATTTATCAAATTCATATTATTATGATATACCGGAGTACCTCCTCCTAAGCTCAATACCCTATGATCTTCATCTAACAGTTCTTTTAAATAGAAATTTTCTTTTTTGCGGAAATAAATTTCTCCGTATTCAGAAAAAATTTCATGAATAGACTTTTTTTCTTGTGCGCTTATATACTCGTCCAAATCTATAAAGTCTAGTTGTAGAGAGTTTGCTAAACTTTTTCCTACAGTGGATTTTCCACTTCCCATATAACCCAGCAAAGTAATATTCATAATTTTTAGATTTTTTACAAATATGAGATTTTTTATTATATTTATTTGCATACCCGAAAAAAGTCACTATATTTGCACTCGCTAAACGAAAATGCTTAGCGAGTACTAAAATAAAGACCTGGTAGCTCAGTTGGTAGAGCACAACACTTTTAATGTTGGGGTCCTGGGTTCGAGCCCCAGCCAGGTCACATCAATTGTTATATATTGATGGTAAAGTCAATATAGAATACTAAAATTAGGGAGACCTGGTAGCTCAGTTGGTAGAGCACAACACTTTTAATGTTGGGGTCCTGGGTTCGAGCCCCAGCCAGGTCACATATAGTAAATTTTCGCTTGAGTTTCTCAAGCTTTTCTTGTTTTTGACTCCGTAGCTCAGTTGGTAGAGCAACTGACTCTTAATCAGTGGGTCGAGAGTTCGAGCCTCTCCGGGGTCACAAAGCCTAAAACCGCACCATATATGCATTTAGGCTTTTTTTATTTCTTGATCAAGTGTAATCACATAATTCAAATAATGATTTCGGCAATGTAAAAATCATTTTAAAATATATAATTTATATATGTAATTATTCGATAAATAGATGTTTTTTTCTGAAGTATGAATGTTCCTTTATAATTTGAAAAAATTTCTAAACAAAAATTAAATACAAGGGTAAATCATGCTGTTATTTCATTCAAATTATAAAAAATATCCCAATTATTTTTCTTGCAAAAAAATTAATGATGAGACATTAAATAAAGCCATTAATGTATATAAATTATCTGAACTATGCTTTCATATATTTATATTTTTAATATTTATTATATATCTGTAAAAAATAAGTATTATTAAAAGTGTTGGATATTGGAATTATAAAATATAATCTATAATTTTTGACTATTCGGCTATTATTTAGAGGGCATAACTTTTAAGTCTCTATATAATCATTTAGAAATGAGAGGATTTTATATCTATAATTCTTTTTATTACTAACGCTGTTGGACTCATTTATTTATATAAATTTATTTTTAAGCATTTATCAAATCATACAATATTAGTTATAGTACTATGTAATATTTATGAACGAGTTTCTTTAATTAATAATTTTAACAAAGTTGGAATTTTAAAATTACTGATCATAGATTCTATATGATGGACTGATTCAGTAAATAGTATACTTTCATAGCTAATATATGAAGGCTACTATTTCCTGAACTAAATTTTTACTTCTTAAAAAAGGATTTTATACTACTCCAATAATCGAAATTTTATTATCTAATGCTATCAAATAAATAGTTTCCTAATTTTGGTTTAAATAAACAAAACTATAAACAATAATCAGCTCAATATTAGCTGGGTTTACTTATTTTAGCAATGTTAAAATATAAGGAAGCGCTCGCTTATAAAATAATCTGGATTCGTAAGCTGAAATTTCTGTAATATAAATAATTATAATCTCATCGGGTTTGGGGTATTTCCAATTTTGAAACAATACACCTGTTGCTTTTGCATGTTGTAGCTAAAAATACACATCTACGGTTAATTCTATAGTATTAAGTTATATACTTAACTTTTTATTTTTTATTTAGGATAATTTTCAGGAAATATGGGTGTTAAAATTATATAATTAGAAATACTATTGATCTTACACAAATTTCATTTTACTTTATTTTTATAAATTAGAGTTGAAAAAATTAAATGATTATCTTGTTTGTATTATATTTCAGTCGTTATTCAAATTGCAAATTAAAATTATTTAGATATTACTTTTATCTAAGTAATAAACTAATTGTTTATTTTGACTACAGGATAACATAAATAAGCAATATTGTTTTTCTACATATTTTTACAATAGCTCATAATAAATAATTGTCTCAATTTTCTGATTTTATCGAATTTATATTCTCTATTCTTTTTAATAAAAAAAATAATTTACAATATTCACTAAGAGTATAATATACTTGAATTTAACATTATTTCATTAAAAATAATAAGTTAAAATACTACTGTAATATATATTTTTTATATGATATAAAAATGTTTAATAAAATTGAATGCTAAGGTACTCGCGTTAGGTGGTAAAAAATAATTCTATTCTGATCTTTTAGTTAATTAAGATCTTATTGTAAATTCATGTACTTGTCAATTTGATTATTAATTAAAAGCTAGTTAAAATATTTAAAATACTTATTTTGTATTAATTGTTTAATTTAATATTTAATGTTATATTGATAATATTTTATATATTTATTAAATTATTTTAAATTAGCATTAATAAAATTAATAATATATAAAAACATGAAAAAAACTTTATTTTTTATTTTAGTATGTTGTTTAGTTAATACCGTAGCATTAGCTTCAAGCAGTATTTCAGATAAACAAAATTATTTAAAAAAGAATTATGTGTCTTCTGCAACTTCTAATTACGATGCTTTGGATGTTTATGGAATTTTGAATTTTTTAATGCAATATTCTGAAGAAGATCGAAAATGGAATTATGAGTTGACAGATCTTACGTGGGACGAAATAAGCAGAGCAATAGATGGTGAACCTGAAGTAATTTTTAATAAGTTAATTGGTAGATTTATATGGAAAGAAATCAATGGTTATAAAGTGTTAGTAAAATTATATATAAATCAGAGAAAATTTAATGGGGTATTTAATGGTGAATATTTTAAAAATCTTGAGGAATTATATTGCCAAAATAATAAACTAACCAACATAGATGTGTCTAAAAATCTTAATTTACAGTATATAAATTGTTCTTATAATCAATTAACAATATTAGATGTTTCCAAGAATTCAAAATTAAGAATATTATATTGTTATTATAATCAATTAACGGAATTGAATGTATCTAATACTATAAACTTGACAAAGTTGGATTGTGAAAATAATGCATTGGCTGAACTAGATTTATCGAAGAGTAAAAAGTTAGAATATTTACATTGTATTAATAATCAATTTACTACGCTAGACTTAACCCATAATATAAATTTAGAAAAATTATATTGTCAAAATAATAAAATAAGTCAATTGGATTTGTCAGCGAATACTAAATTAGAGTATTTAAATTCCAGTTATAATAATTTAACTGAATTAGATGTATCTAAAAACATTAGATTAGAAACTTTGAATTGTGAAAATAATCAGCTTACTTCCTTAAATTTATCTAGTAATTATAATTTAATTTATTTATATTGTTATAACAATCAGATCACTTCATTAGATTTATCTAATGTTACACACTTAAAATATTTGTATTGCTTCTCGAATAAATTAAAAACAATTGATGTATCTAAAAATATTTATTTAATTGATTTATATTGTTATTCAAATCAACTCAGCACATTAGATATATCCAAAAACACTAAATTGGTGTATCTATATTGCTATTCTAATTTAATAGAAGCTTTGGATGTGTCTAAGAATGTTAATTTAACCTCATTATATTGTTATTCCAATCAACTTATTTCATTGATTTTGCCGAAGATGAATAAATTATCTAAACTAGTTGGGGCTACAAATCACTTAAAATTTTCTACTTTACAAGGGAATTTTATTTCAATTAAAAATCTTACTTTAACTCCGCAAGCCACTTTAGATGGGGGAACAAAAGGATATTTAGAAATTTTGGATCTTTCTTCCGAATATCTTATTGATGGAAAAATTACCACATATAATTGGTATGATAAAGCAACCAATGAAGAAGTAAATATGTATGCGTTAAATGGTAAATTCTATGCAAGCCCTGAAAATGCAGGAAAAACATTAGTTTGTCTCATGACCAATGAACTATTTCCGGACTTTTTATTTGAGTATGAGGTAACAATAAAAGATGAAATGATTTCATCAAGGAATGTTAAAACAACCATACCTGAAGGTTTCAAATTAGTAGGTTCCAAAGGCAAACATAAAGCATTAGAATCTGTACAGCTTACTCCTAATCCGGTTGTAGATATATTGAAGGTTAATACCGCTTCAAAAGTAGAATCAGCAAATGTTTACAGTTATACAGGAAAAGAAGTAAAAAGAATTCCCACAGTATACAATAACGAATTAAATTTACAAGACTTACCCTCAGGAATTTATATGATAAGTATAAAAACTGAGCAAGGAATGGTAACCCAAAAGGTTATAAAAAAATAAAAAGTTAAAAAAATCATAAAAAACCTGCATATTATTAATGCAGGTTTTTTTTGTTAGTTAAAAAGTTAAGGATAATAAATATCTAAAAAATGAGATGAATGATTTATGTCATAAATGATTGTAAAAGTAAAAATTGAATTATTAAAAGTTTACCAATTAGAATAAGGTTTTTAGAGTAAATTGTAGGTGTTAATTTGATAATAAATGTTAATGATGTTAAATTATTTATTTTATAAAAATATTTTAAATAGATTAAATTATCTTAAATTAGCCTAAAATAATAAAAAATATTTCTTATGAAAAAAACTTTACTTTTTGTAATAGTGTATTGTATAGTTAATACCATCGCACTAGCTTCAGGAAACGTTTCTGATAAGCAAGAATATCTGAAAACAAATTATGTAGCAACAGAAAACTCAAATTATGATGCTATGGATGTATTTGGGATATTGAATTTTCTTATGCAATATTCCAAGGAAACTCAAAAATGGAATTACGAATTGTCGGGATTGACGTGGGAGGATATGTCAAAAGCGATAAAAGGTGATTTTAACGTGATATTAGAACATTTTCCAGATTCTTTTATTTGGAAAGAAACTAATGGTACAAAAATTTTAATTGAGATGAATATCTTCTATAAAAAATATACCGGAAAATTTGATGGTAGATATTTTAAAAATTTAGAAGTACTGTCTTGCGGTTTCAATAAATTTTCATCCTTAGATCTTAGTAATAACACTAAATTAATTCGATTAGGTTGTTCTAGTAATGAGCTTACTGAATTAGATTTGTCAAAAAATGTAAATTTGGAGATAGTAGAATGCAGGGAGAATCAGTTAACCTCACTAGATATGTCCAAGAATGTTAACTTAAAACGGTTAGGTTGTGAATCAAATCAACTAACCTCCTTAGATGTATCAAAAAATGTTAACTTAGAAATATTATATTGTTCATCAAATCAACTAACCTCCTTAGATGTATTAAAAAATGTTAACTTACAAGAATTAAATTGTTCATCAAATCAACTTTCTAAGTTAGTGACTGATAATCCTAAATTAATATATATAAGCTGCGATGACAATCAGTTAACTTCCTTAGAGGTATCCCAAAATGTTAACTTAGAATTCTTATATTGTTCTTCAAATCAGTTAACCTCCTTAGATGTGTCAAAAAATGTTAACTTAAAACGGTTAGGTTGTTCTTCAAATCAACTAACTTCCTTAGATTTATCAAAGAATGTTAACTTAGAAGTGTTAGGTTGTTATTCAAATCAACTAACTTCTTTAGATGTATCAAAAAATGATAAATTGTACTTTATATTGTTTAATTCTAATAATATTACCTCATTATCTATACCGAAAGAGCATAATATATCTATTTTTGGAGCTTCTGATAATCAATTAAAGTTTTCCACTGTGCAGGGAAATTATCAAGCAATTCAAATTCCAGTTTGGAATCCACAAGCTACCCTTCAAGGAGGAACAAAAGGATATTTTGATGTATTGGATCTTTCTTCCGAATATCTTATTGATGGGAAAGTTACCATATATAATTGGTATGATAAAGCAAATAAGGAAGAAGTAAATATGTATGCTTTAAAAGGTAAATTTTATGCAAGTCCTGAAAATGCAGGAAAAACATTGATCTGTCAAATGACTAATGAATTATTTCCAGGATTCATATTAGAGTATGAAGTAACGATAAAAGATGAAATGATTTCATCAAGGAATGTTAAAACAACCATACCTGAAGGTTTCAAATTAGTAGGTTCCAAAGGCAAACATAAAGCATTAGAATCTGTACAGCTTACTCCTAATCCGGTTGTAGATATATTGAAGGTTAATACCGCTTCAAAAGTAGAATCAGCAAATGTTTACAGTTATACAGGAAAAGAAGTAAAAAGAATTCCCACAGTATACAATAACGAATTAAATTTACAAGACTTACCCTCAGGAATTTATATGATAAGTATAAAAACTGAGCAAGGAATGGTAACCCAAAAGGTTATAAAAAAATAAAAAGTTAAAAAAATCATAAAAAACCTGCATATTATTAATGCAGGTTTTTTTTGTTAGTTAAAAAGTTAAGGATAATAAATATCTAAAAAATGAGATGAATGATTTATGTCATAAATGATTGTAAAAGTAAAAATTGAATTATTAAAAGTTTACCAATTAGAATAAGGTTTTTAGAGTAAATTGTAGGTGTTAATTTGATAATAAATGTTAATGATGTTAAATTATTTATTTTATAAAAATATTTTAAATAGATTAAATTATCTTAAATTAGCCTAAAATAATAAAAAATATTTCTTATGAAAAAAACTTTACTTTTTGTAATAGTGTATTGTATAGTTAATACCATCGCACTAGCTTCAGGAAACGTTTCTGATAAGCAAGAATATCTGAAAACAAATTATGTAGCAACAGAAAACTCAAATTATGATGCTATGGATGTATTTGGGATATTGAATTTTCTTATGCAATATTCCAAGGAAACTCAAAAATGGAATTACGAATTGTCGGGATTGACGTGGGAGGATATGTCAAAAGCGATAAAAGGTGATTTTAACGTGATATTAGAACATTTTCCAGATTCTTTTATTTGGAAAGAAACTAATGGTACAAAAATTTTAATTGAGATGAATATCTTCTATAAAAAATATACCGGAAAATTTGATGGTAGATATTTTAAAAATTTAGAAGTACTGTCTTGCGGTTTCAATAAATTTTCATCCTTAGATCTTAGTAATAACACTAAATTAATTCGATTAGGTTGTTCTAGTAATGAGCTTACTGAATTAGATTTGTCAAAAAATGTAAATTTGGAGATAGTAGAATGCAGGGAGAATCAGTTAACCTCACTGGATATATCCAAGAATGTTAACTTACAAGAATTAAATTGTTCATTAAATCAACTAACCTCTTTGGATGTATCAAAAAATGTTAACTTAAAAATATTATATTGTGAATCAAATCAACTAACCTCCTTAGATGTGTCAAAAAATGTTAACTTACAAAAATTAAATTGTTATTCAAATCAACTAATTTCCTTAGATGTATCCAAGAATGTTAACTTAGAAGGTTTACATTGTTCTTCAAATCGACTAACCTCCTTAGATGTGTCAAAAAATGTTAACTTAAAAATATTATATTGTGAATCAAATCAACTAACCTCCTTAGATGTATCAAAAAATATTAACCTAGAATGGTTAAGTTGTGAATCAAATCAACTAACCTCCTTAGATCTATCAAAAAATGTTAACTTAAAATCGTTAAGTTTTTCATCAAATCAACTAACTTCCTTAGATGTATCAAAAAATATTAACTTACAAGAATTAATTTGTTCATCAAATCAACTAACTTCTTTAGATGTATCAAAAAATGATAAATTGTTTATTTTATGGTTTGATTATAATAATATTACCTCATTATCTATACCTAAAGAGCATAATATAGGTCTTTTTGGAGCTTCTGACAACCAATTAAAGTTCTCCACTGTGCAGGGAAATTATCAAGCAATTCAAATTCCAGATTGGAATCCACAAGCTACTCTTCAAGGAGGAACAAAAGGATATTTTGATGTATTGGATCTTTCTTCCGAATATC
>NZ_CAMLFD010000002.1:0-259280 GCF_946479295.1 uncultured Apibacter sp. | reverse complement strand
GAGAATTCCCATATAAATCATCTTTTATTCCACCATATTTAGCGTAGTAACGAACATCTTTTTTAGGCGGATTGAGTTGATAAGATGAATTAGGAGCTTCATCATCAAGTTTATTGTATCCCATATAAAAATAATTAAAGTTAAAAATAATATTCAATAGCAAACAAAATTAATAATTATTTTTTTTAAAATATAAACTTTAATAAAATAATTAATTATATGATATTTTATATGCCAATATAGATCTTAATTATTTAATTATTCTTTTATTCGCACTTAAAATATTATATTATTATTTATATAGAATTATAAAAAATTAGTTTATTCTATAAAAAAACAATTTAAAACATAATTTTAATAAATAAATTTTCATCTTTTTATGGGGTTTATTTTTTTAATTATACCCCTGAAATTATATATAATATAATAAAATCGATACACAAAATAAACCTGACTAATTTAGCAAATTCCAATTTATAAAGTAAAATGTCTAATTAATCAATTAATATTTAATTATATAACAATAACAAGGCGAAAAGCAGATAAGATATAATTCAATGATTAATATTTTTTAAATTATTAGACGAATTAAAGAAACATTTTCCACCCCAATGAATTGGAAGAACAAGTTCCCTATAAAAAGATAGCTGACCTATTCAAAATCAATCTTTATACCTTATTTCATTGGACGAATATGGAAAAATTGAAAGCCTATGGAATCAGAAACCGGTTGTATTCAAGCTATTGGAAGTAGAACCTAAGATTCAGCCCTCTAAATCTTAGGTTATGGAAAGAGTTCCAAATTCGACCTTTCATCAGATCCCTTTCAATACAATATTATTTCTAAATGACCTATTGTATTGTGTTATTCTCGCCACTTCCAACATTACCATTAAATAACAGACTATCATTGGAAAATAGTACCGATGTAAGCCACCCTGATTTTCATTCTTTATCTTACTAATCATGTAAAGGAAAAATAATAAAGCCCCGTCGTTAATGCAGGATAGGCCTGTACTGAAACGCCCCGCGAAATCTATCTTAGTTAGTATGTTCGTTTTCAATAATTTTTTCTTTTTTCCACTCTACACAGGAAGGGAAATTGGACAGCATGTAATTAAATTATTCATCTCTCACCATCCTGATTAAAGAAGTTGTCAAATTTTATTCGGAGAATTCTGCTCTTTTATAAGCATTTCTGATTTACAGATAGCGTAACACTCCGGCTTTATCTCCTACCCAAAAAGTTCTAGCCTTGCTACGCGGTTAAGCTTTCTTATGTGCGAATCTCCAGCGGACAGCATGCCTTCTATATAAATCCATATGCAGAATCATACAATGTATACATATTGCTTTCTTTAGATGGAAGTATTATTTTACCATAATCATGTTGTTTATAGTAACCTCTCGACAGATTTGCAATAATACAAATATCGTTAGCTCTTTCATTAAAATATATTTAGATTAAATTACGTTTTTAACTTAATTAACAAATTTAATCTAAATATATTTTAATGAAAAAAATAATTATTTTTTCATTGTAAACCTAATTTCTCTCTTATCCTTTACCTATTAACTGACAGGCTAAATCTAGCAAGTTTACAATATCCAAAAATTCATGATGTTCAGCATTTACCTCATGAGCAAATAGAGAACTTTGGCAGACTTTTAAAATGGATTGTATAGTAAATCCTACCTGCTGGTAATTATCTATTTTCAAAACAATTTTTACCTTATCGTCATCTAAGGATTCTAAATATTGCCTTGCCCTTTTTTGAGCTGCATTTTGCTGTTGAGTTATTTTCTTCTTTTTCTTCATCATTTCAAATACAAAGAAAATTTATTACTACAGAATATAAAACCACAGACCGGATAAAAACACTCTGTTAAGGTTGTAAAAAACCACACATTCATTTTTACCGGAATTTTTACTACTTTTGTTAAAAGATAAAATTCTTTTCCCCCATGAATACAGATACAGCCAGCCCAAAAGTACACCACGGAAGAAATGTAAAACGATTGAGAGAAATATTAGGAGTAAAACAGGAAGTATTGGCAGATAAGCTGGAACTTTCCCAGCAAACCGTATCTAAACTGGAAAATAAAGAACTTATTGATGATGAAACTTTAGGGAAAATTGCTTCAGCTCTACATATTCCTGTGGAAACCATCAAAAATTTTAATGACGAGGCAACTTTTAGCTTTATAGCAAATAATTTTCATGACGCTTCAATTGGTGTAAATAGCAATTGTACAATTACATTTAACCCTATTGAAAAAATTGTAGAGCTCTATAACGAAAAGCAGGAACTTTACGAAAGAATGATTAAAGAAAAAAATGAGTTGATCGAGAAGTTGCTAAGTAAGTAAAAAATATTTTTTGAAAATTTAAAAAGATGACGTCTGTTTGACCTCATCTTTTTATTTTTTAATAAAAATCAAACTAGTTGAAATGTTGTCTAAAAACAAAAACACCAAGCTATAACGTTTGGTGTTTCAATTATTTGAATTTTTATTTAGTGGAGCTGATGGGGCTCGAACCCACGACCTTTAGACTGCCAGTCTAACACTCTAGCCAGCTGAGCTACAGCCCCAAATTTTTAAGTTTACAAAGATAACGTATTTTTCTTTTTTGCCAAACTTGCTATCGTAGTTTTCCTGTAAATTTCCAAAGTAGCATCTCTAACTTCTATGAAAACATCACGTATCGTGCAAGTATCTTCTGTAGTACAAGTATCGCAAGTTTGATGATACATAATTGAGACACAAGGAAGTAAAGCAATAGGGCCATCCATTAATCGAATTACCTCTATTAAGGTTACTTTTTCAGGATCTTTATTTAAACGATATCCTCCTTTAGCCCCTCTTCTACTCGTTAAAAATTGCGCATTCTTAAGATCCCTTAAAATATTTTCCAAAAACTTCTTAGGAATATTCTCATCTTTTGAAATTTCAGATGACAATATATTCTTCTCTTTATCTTGTTTTGCAATATAAATTAAAGCCTTTAATGCATACTTACATCGATTCGATATCATAAATTTAAAGGTAATTATTTTCCTTCAATTAGTAAAACTATTTCTCCTTTCAAGGGCTTTTCTTTACATATTTTCAATACTTCTCCAACGTTTCCTCTTATGGTTTCTTCATACATTTTAGTAAGCTCCCTGCTTATACTTATTCTCCGTTCTTCCCCAAAAATTTCTAAAATTTGTTCCAATGTTGAATTTATCTTATGCGGACTTTCATATAAAATTATTGTTCTACTCTCTTGTGATAATTCTTTGAGCTTAGATTGCCTACCTTTTTTGGGCGGTAAAAAACCTATAAAAACAAATTCATGTGAGGGAAGACCGGAAACTACTAAGGCTGGAACAAAAGCTGTTGCGCCGGGAAGGCACTCAACAGCAAGATTTTTTTCAACACATGCTTTAGCAAGCATATATCCGGGATCAGATATTCCCGGAGTTCCGGCATCGGTTATTAACGCTACGGCACGCCCCTCGGCAATTTGTTGCGTATATCCTTCCGTCTTTTGGTGTTCATTAAACATATGATACGGCTGCATAGGTGTTTGTATGTCATAATGTTTAAGAAGTTTCCCAGATGTACGAGTATCTTCTGCTAGAATTAAATCCGCTTCTTTTAAAAGTCGTAAGGCGCGTAGCGTTATATCTTCCAGATTTCCTATTGGAGTCGGGATTAAATATAGCTTTCCACTCATTTATTTCATTTCTTTTTTAAGAACCAAATCTGCATACAATTAACCCGGAAAGACGTTCTACATATTCTCCCTTATTTTTCCAATTATATTTTACGAACATTTCTTCCATCCATTTTTTTGCTTCTTCAATAGTTCTCGTTTGATTTAAAATGCCAAATTCGGCATCCATATCTGCTTTGCTCCCGTTAAACAATTGGCTAATAAATGCAATGGAATCATTAAAATCCAAACTTATAGGCCTTAACACTTTACTCTTCTCAAAAAGTTTAAAATCTGGGATTTGAATAGTTTCTAAATCTGACTTTGTTAAATTTTCTTCTCTTTCACGATTATCTTCTTCTATTATGTTTTTCTCAGCTACTTCTTTTACCTCATTATTTTCGATTTTTTCAGTAATAAGAGTTGGCTTTTCTTGAACTTCTTCTATTGTTTCCTCATTTTTACTTTCATGATAAAAATCTCTTATTTCTACCTTTTTTTCATTGACATTCTCTTTGTTTTCTAAGTTCTCAAGAATTTGTTGATATTTGGAAGTGGAAAGCTGTTTTAAGAATATAAATTTTTCATATAAATTTTGGATTTTTTGTTGATGAGACAGTAATCCTGAAAAGCTTTGTACACGACTAATTTCTGCGGCAATGGATTTTATTTCCTCCAGAACTTCTTTTTGAAATATTTCTTTGGCATTCATAATTTGCTTTTTATATATGTTCGTTAATTTCTACTTTTGTAAAAATTTTTATTAAAGACCCGAAATTTACAAATGTTTCTCGAAAATACAACAAATAGTACCCAACAAACTGGCTGGATTGAAGTAATTTGCGGTTCCATGTTCTCCGGAAAAACGGAAGAACTTATTCGCAGACTTAAACGTGCTGAATTTGCAAAACAAAAGGTTGAAATTTTCAAACCTGCCATGGATGTAAGATATGATGAAACATTAGTAGTTTCCCATGATCAAACTTCCTGTCCCAGCACTCCCATCGATAATCCATTGGAAATCCCTCTACTTGCCGCCGATTGTGATGTGGTAGGAATTGATGAAGCCCAATTTTTCAGTGATACGATCGTTGAGGTTTCCAACTTACTTGCCAATCAAGGCAAAAGAGTAATTGTAGCCGGATTGGATATGGATTTTAAAGGTAGACCTTTTGGTCCGATGCCCTTTTTAATGGCAACGGCTGAATATGTAACTAAAGTTCATGCTGTTTGCGTAAAAACCGGTAATTTGGCTAATTATTCCCATCGCATTTCAGCTGGTGAAAACTTAGTTGAACTTGGAGAAAAAGATAAATATGAACCTTTGAGCAGACAAGCTTTTTGGGAAGTCCTTGCTCAGGAAAACACACAGAAAAAGGATAAAATTTAGCGCTACTATTGACATGATTTATTCTGTATCAGCACTGGCTCGTATTCTCGGCGCGAAACTTTTAGGAGATCCTAATAGTAAAGTCGAACATATATTTTACGACAGTCGTAATATCATATTTCCTACCCATGGGGTATTTATAGCTTTTTCAGGAATTCGAAACGGTCATAATTTCATGGAAGAAGCTTATAAAAAATCTATACGCATTTTTATATGCTCGCATATTCCTGTGGTACATCCTGACGCTACCTATCTTATTGTAGAAAATCCAATTACGGCGCTACAAAAATGGGCTAATCATCATCTATCATCTTATCAGGGGCTTACCACTATCGGTATAACCGGCAGTAATGGTAAAACTGTTTTAAAAGAATGGATAAATCAATGTCTATGGGAAGAATTTTCAATTATAAAAAGCCCTAAAAGTTATAATTCTCAAATTGGACTTCCATTATCAATATTACAAATTGATTCCAAACATAATTTAGGAGTTTTTGAAGTAGGAATTTCTAAACCCGGGGAAATGGATAAGCAAGAAAAAGCTTTACATCCCAACATAGGCGTTTTAACGAATGTATTGGCAGCGCATTCAGAGTATTTTAAAAATAAAGAAGAACATATTCTTGAAAAAATAAAACTTTTTAAACATTCAAATGTTATTATTTTTCCGAATGAACCAAGTATTTCAAAAATAATTCGAGAAATTTACCCCGATAAAAAATTAGTTTCTTTTGGAGAGGATCATTCGGACATCCAATTATTAAAAACTACCCTCAAGGATAATATAGCTTTACTGAAAATTTCCATATTTGGTAAAATAATAGAATATACTTTTCCTTTTACGGATCATGCTTCCATACAAAATGTATTAGGCTTACTTGCTGTTTTAAATGAATTTGAATTTTCTCCCAATTTAATACAAGAAAAGCTTCTGCAATTACAATCAGTATCCATGCGATTAGAGCTAATGTCGGGAATCAATAATTGTACAATTATTAATGATAGTTTCAATTCCGATTACCAATCATTGGAAATTGCTTTACATTTTCTTTTTCAGCAAAATAAGCCTAAAAAAGTATTAATTCTTTCGGATATATTTCAATCTCGGATGCCTGATGCTGAATTGTATAAAAAAATTGCCGATTTGGTCAATTCCTTCCCTTTACAATATATATTACTCGTTGGCGAAAAAACTTATAAGTATAAAAACTTATTTACCGCCATGTATAAAAGTTTCCTATCCACCACGGAGGTTATTAAGTTTTTAGAAAATCAATCTATAAAAGATGCTACTATATTGATAAAAGGGGCACGTAAATTCGAATTGGAAAAAGTTGCTCAATTATTAGTAGTACAATCTCATGATACCATATTGGAAGTAAACCTCCATTCCTTATTAATGAATGTAAATTATTTTAAAAGCCAATTAAAACCCGAGACCAAGATAATTGCTATGGTAAAAGCTTCTTCTTATGGATTAGGTAATTTTGAAGTCGCAGAAGTTTTACAATATTATCATATTGATTATCTTGCTGTAGCTTATCCTGATGAAGGTTTTAAATTAAGAGACAAAGGAATTTATTTGCCTATTATGGTCATGAATCCGGAAATGAGTAGCTATGATAGAGTCATAGATTATAAATTAGAGCCAGAAATATATAGTTTTCGCGAACTTGACTTGTTCATCCAAAAATTAAAAGAAAAAAACATAGTAAAAAGATATCCTATTCATATTAAAATAGATACCGGAATGCATCGTTTAGGATTTCAACCTGAAGAAACCCGAAAACTAGGAGAATTATTAAAAGATAATGATTGGGTAGAAGTTAAGTCGGTTTTCAGTCATTTTGCCGTGTCTGATGTTTTGGAAGAGGAAAAATTTACAAGATTACAAGCGTCAAAACTCAATTATTCATTTGATATTTTGGTAACTATATTAGGATACAAACCGCTTCTTCATATTTCTAACTCCACTGGGATTATCAATTATCCGGAGTACCAATTTGATGCAGTACGTTTAGGAATAGGCATGTATGGATATATTGATAACGAAAGAGCCTTAAAAAAACTTGAAAATGTTATTACTTTAAAAACGGTCATTTCAAATATTCACGAACTGAAACCGGGAGAAACAGTTGGTTATGGCAGAAGGTTTATAGTCCAAAAAAATAGGTCTATTGCAACTTTACCTATTGGTTATGCAGATGGAATTAGAAGAATAATTGGAAATGGAAAAGGATATGTAAATATACAAGGGAAAAAAGCTCCCATTATAGGAAATATATGTATGGATATGATGATGGTTGATGTTACGGGTATTGCATGTAAAGAAGGTGACACCGTTATAATTATCGGCGAAAATCCAAGTTTGAAAAAGTATGCAGAATGGTATCAAACTATTCCTTATGAAGTATTGACTTCTATTTCGCCGAGAGTAAAACGTATATATTATAGGGAATAAAATATAATTTTTATTTAATCTAAAATAATTGAATTTCAAAAATTATTGCTGAATCTTACAATTATATTTCAACTACATTTTTAACTATTTATAAAAACTAAGATTTTAAGCAAGTAAGCAAAATACATATTGCTTACTATCATTTTTTCAAATGATATCGTTTGCGGATATATTTAAAATATTTCTGAAATAGAATTTTTGCAAACATGCTTTCAATAAAGATGTTATAAAAATTTATATTTCTAAGATTAGAATCTATAAAGATTAATTATGTAAGCGTATACTTGCTCGTATCAAAGCTATAGCATTAATTTGCTCCATTAACATATCTTTAGGCTGATGGTGCTGATTTTGTGATACTAATTTTATATAGTTATCTCCCAATTCTGATTTCTGAACAAATTTAACAGTAGTATATTCATTCCAGTCATCTATTTTTATTGAAAGTAAATACATTTCTCCCCAAAAAATTTTATCTAAAGTAATTTCTTTATACAAAACAATATCTCCACTTTTCAATAAAGGATACATAGAATCTCCTTTTACATATACTCCCCCGTCACATTTAGCTATTCCAGGTATACGAATACGATCTAAAATTGCTTCGCTTGAAGTTCCTTTAAAGAGCTCAACTAATCCTGCAGTAGCTTCCAAATCGTATAAAGGAATATCTTGTATATCCCATATTGGATCTGTAGTTTTACGAGAAACGCTTATTGGAGATGTAATTATTTCTTCGCCCTTTGTAAATCCCGAAACTCTTTTAAGCATAGATTCTCTACCGGTAAGAAGCCAATTTACATTTATCTCATCAAACTTATTTGCAATATCTTTCAATATATCGTAAGAGGGTTTATTTCCTTCTTTTTTCAAGCGATTAAGTTTTTCTGAAGAAGTATAACCTAACCCATTAACTGCAAAATCATGAACACTTCTAAACCCTTTATAGTTAATAAGATCTATCATTCTTTCAAAGAAATTTGTATTTTTTCTCATTTTCAATTTACTTTTTACAAATATATTTGTATTTTTGTCTAATATTGTATTGTAAATATATGACAAATTTTTACAAAACTATATAATAATCAGAAAATTAATTTATTAGTACAAGAATAAACTTTAACAAATTTACAAACGAATAAGAAAATAATATAGGTAAATTCTGATACATACCATTTTTCTATTTAATGATGAAAATAAATTTATATATACTTTATCTATTTAATATTACAAACTTAGCTGCAATATTTTTAGAAATACCTTTTTTCACTATCCGAAAAGCTATATAAATATTTTCATTCTATCAATTAATTAATAAACAAATTTGAAAGAATTTGACATTCTGAAATGTCAATACAACTAGAAAAAACACTTATCATGAGAAAAAAAAGATTAAACCTCCTTGACCTGAGAACTTGTTTAAGTTATGACTCAGAAGTAAAAAAATTTCTTAGTTTAAAAGAAAGATGTATAATGCACCACAATCAGATAAAGATACTCGAATGGGCTTATCCATTAGAAATCCCCGTAGATCTTATAGCTAAAATTGAAGAAAAACTAATTGAGATACGTAGAAAAAGATGGAAAAGGCCGGAATATCATTTTGAAAAAGAACGCAATACTATCATACGCACAAAAATAAGATAAAATACAGGTGTTGTCTTATCTTTACATCCGGCCTATTCTATAATTTAATTCACATTTTTGCTATAAAGTATTGATAACTAAAATTTCATCTTGTTTCCTCATGAATTCATCAATAGAATAATTACTAATAAATCTTACTATAACAGTTCAATATATGCAAAAAAATCTTAAAATACTATTTAAAATGTCACAATAAATATAAAATAGAAAACAAAAAACCTATAAAAACCAATATGATTAATTATTTAAATGATATTAATAAAACACTATTCGATTTCATCAACCATTATGGTAACATTATTTTGGTAACTGTGATTAGCATGGTTGCTCGTTCTATTTATAAAGGAATATCTATAGGCAGACTATTTCTTAAAATTCCTATTTCAACTATTATTGGAATTGTTATAGGAATGTTATTGGAGGAATTTAGTGAAGAATCCAATAATACCATACTTGTCATCTGTATGATAACGGGTGCATACACCGGTGAGATCTTAGAAGGAATAGAACAACTTTTAAAATGGACTCCTTTAGTAATTAAGAAAATTATTTGTAAAAAATTGGATATTGATGATAAAGACCATTAATTTTCATAATAAATTTATTAGTTTATGCTAATCGGTAATAATAAGGCATGTAATTAATAGCCCTACCATTAAATAAATCCTATTCTTTTAAATTACTAATTTGTAGTGGATTATTTATATTAAAATTTTATCTTTAACTAATTTATATACAAATAATTATAAAAACACATAATTGAAAATTTTATTTTTTTATTCTTTTAAGTTTCTGACAAATATTTATTTAAATTGTGTTGATCAATTTTAAAATCAATAAAATCTATAACCTATTTTTTAAAGCTGTTATAAAGATAGTATATTTGTTTTTAAATAAGTTTAAGATAATATACGATAAAAATGCTATCAATAAAAAATTTGCACGCAAGTATTGGAGATAAAGAAATATTGAAAGGTATAAACCTTGAAATTAAGAAAGGTGAAGTCCATGCAATTATGGGACCCAATGGAGGTGGAAAAAGTACGCTTTCAAATGTAATTTCCGGAAGAGAAGATTATGAAGTTACTGAAGGATCTATATTTTTAGAAGGAAAAAATTTATTAGACCTCGCTGCGGAAGAAAGAGCAAATGCCGGAGTATTTATGTCTTTTCAATACCCAGTTGAAATTCCAGGTGTAAGCGTTTCTAATTTTTTAAAAGCAGCTATCAATGCCAATAGAAAAGCTAATGGGCAGAATGACATTTCCGCACATGAATTTTTACAAAAAGTAAAAGAAAAATCAGAAATGTTGGAAATACGAAAAGATTTTCTTTCCCGTTCACTTAATGAAGGCTTTTCAGGAGGAGAAAAGAAAAGAAATGAAATTTTTCAAATGGCCATGTTAGAGCCTAAATTAGCCATTTTGGATGAAACCGATTCAGGGCTAGATATAGATGCATTGCGTATTGTATCTCATGGTGTAAACAAAATAAAAAACAAAGATAATGCGATCTTAGTAATTACTCACTACCAACGCTTACTAGATCACATTGTACCGGATTACGTGCATGTATTGATGGACGGAAAAATAATAAAATCGGGAACTAAAGAACTCGCTTTGGAATTAGAAGATAAAGGATACGATTGGTTATAAACTTCAAGTAAAGATCAATTAGCAAATCCTCTTAAATTAAATTATTAAAATGAATATTCCACAAAATACTGAATTAGAAAAAATTTCAATACAGGCACAATCAACTTTAGAAAAAATAAGTTATCCTACGAAAAAAAACGAAGATTGGAAGTTCACTAGAATATCAGATTTTAATCCTGAATCCTTTAATTCAGCTAAAGTAAATTTTGTCTCTCAAGAAATTATTAATGATATTGTAGGAAACGAATCCAATACCTATAAAATTGTTTTGATTGACGGCATCATTTCTTCTGAATATTCCAATTATCCACAAAAAAAATGGGTAACTCTTTCTTTTTCGGAAGCCCTAAAAAGTGAAAAATATCAATCTATTTTACTTTCAAAGGTAAATTCAATCTCTGATAAAGAACATTATTTTAACACATTAAATATGGCTTCTTATCAAGAAGGCATATTTATTTATGTTCCAAAGCAAACAATAGAAGAAGAATTAATTGAATTAATTTATATAAATTCAGAACAAGATCAAAAAGCTATTCGAAATCTGCGAAATTTGATTATCATTGAAGATCAATCGAAAATACAAATCTCTGAAAAAACTTATTCGCTTTCAGAATTCGATTTTTTCAGCAATATTGTTACTGAAATATTTGTAGGAAAAAATGCAGATTTCCGACTTTATAAAATACAAGATGATGTACCTACCTCTTACCTTATTGATTCTACCTTTATAGAACAAGAAGCAGATAGCACGGCTCTAATTCATACATTCTCGTTTGGAGGTAAGACCGTTCGCAATGAATTATCTTTTGACCATAAAGGAGAAAATATTAATTCAACACTAAAAGGAATAACCATCATAGGAGAAGGACAAGAAGTAGGAAATCATACATTGGTTAAACACAATCAGCCAAACTGTGAAAGTCATGAATTATATAGAGGGATTTACCAAAATTCCAGTCATGGAATATTTAACGGTAAAATAAAAGTAAATAAGATCGCTCAGAAAACCAATGCGTTTCAACAAAATAACAATATTTTACTTTCTGAAAAATCAAGTATTGATACCAAACCTCAATTGGAGATATTTGCCGATGACGTGAAATGTTCACACGGCTGTACAGTAGGACAGCTAGATAACGATGCTTTATTCTATATGAAACAAAGAGGTATTCATGAAAAGGAAGCTAAAGCCTTACTTATGTTTGCATTCTGTGCTGATGTAATGGAAACGGTTCCCATTCCTCATTTAAAGAATAAAATAAACAAGATCGTAGCAAAGAAATTAGGTGTAAATTCAGATTTTGAAATTTAAATTTACTTTATAAATCATTTGAAAAAGGTTAGGAATAAATCCTAACCTTTTCTATTACTATTTTCTATCATTTTTTTATGTAACTTATAAAAATCATACCATTACTTGTAATTTATTTGAAATCATTTATTAAAATTCAATGTTTATTAAATAATTTAGCATTATAGACAACTAATAAATTTTAGATGAAGATACTTCTATCCCCTGCAAAAATAATGAGCTTGAAAACGCATTCATATTGGAGTATGCATACTCAGCCTGAATTAATTGATTATGCTAAAAAATTGCAATTTGTATTAAAAGAATATTCTCCTTCTGAATTAGAAAGCTTGCTTAACATTTCTCCCAAATTATCTAGAGAAAATTGGGAAAGAATTCAAGAGTGGAATCCCAATCCATCGAAAGCGGAATGTATACAGGCTATTTTTGCTTTTAAAGGTGAAGTTTACAGAGGATTAGACGCAGAATCCTTATCAAATTCATCTTTAACTTATTTACAAAATAATCTTTTAATTATTTCAGGCCTCTATGGCTTACTTCATCCTTCGGATGACATTATGCTCTATCGACTGGAAATGGGAAAAAAACTTAAAACAGAACAAGCTATAGATTTATACGGATTTTGGCGAGAAATTCTAACATTGTATCTAAACACTTTACTTACAAATGATGAGCCTATTTTAAATCTTGCCAGTAAAGAATATTTTTCAGTTTTCAACCGCAATAAGTTAAAAGGTAGGGTAACCGATATTGAATTCAAAGATTATAAAAACGGTTCTTTAAAAAGCATTATGATGTATTTTAAAAAAGCTCGAGGAAAGATGACTCGTTGGTGTGCTGAAAATTCCATCAATAATATTGAAGACATAAAAACTTATAATGGAGACGATTACGAATTTTCTGACAAATTATCTACAGAAAATAATTTAGTATTTATTCGATAAAAAATTATTTTCCATTTATGACAAGAGTTTCTTTGCCCTCATTAAACTTACTTTGACATTAGCTAGAGACAAGCCTGTTTCTTGCACTATAACTTTTAATTTTTTTCCTTCAACATAACGAGAATAAATTAATTTTCGATAATTTTCAGGAAGTTTGTCTAATCTTTTTTCAAAAGCTTCTAGATTTTGCTTATCAATAAATAATTGCTCGGGAGAAGGCTCCCAATCACTCAAATGATGATATTCTTCGTTTGAAAATTTATTTTTGTCCTTATTTTTTTTTCTTAAAAAATCTATCGCTGTATTATGTGCAATTGATGTAACCCAGGTCTTAAAATCAAAATCAGCATTATAAAGATTTAACTTATTCAGCACCTTAGTGAAAGTTTCAATAGTTAATTCTTCTGAATAATTTTCATCTTTAACTATAGAAAAAATATATGATTTAATATCTCCCCAATAAAGATTAACTATTTTACTTTGAGCTTGTTGTCTCGAATTTTTTGCTTCCTCTAGAAGTTGTAAAAGGTCTGATTTATTTTTCAACTTACAATTACTTTCATTTTTATTGGACAATCTACAATAATAATACCTAAATAAAAAATTAAATAATTAATATCCCCACTTATTATATTTACACTTATCATGTATTTATCTCATTAAAATAGACCTATTTAATGGCATTATTTTTGAAATTATCTTATCTAAATATTCATAAAATTTATACATATACATGAAATCATTTATAAAAAATTGGTGGATTATGCTTCTTTTAGGCATATTGTTCATTTTAGCTGGAATTATAGTAATGGCGTCTCCCACACCATCACTAATTTTTTTAACAACATTTTTCTCTGTTTCATTTCTGGTTTTCGGGCTATTCGAAATCGTTTTTTCGTTAAGTAATACTCATACCGATAATTGGGGATGGTATTTGGCCGGAGGAATCCTAGATTTATTAGTAGGAATTATCCTAATTTCCTCAAATATTTTTACTCAAATGGGTATTTTATCTTTTTTCATTGGATTTTGGTTAATGTTTAAAGGAGTTAGCTTAATAGGGCACTCTTTTGATATTAAAAACCTTGGAATAAGTAATTGGGGATGGCTATTAGCCTTAGGAATATTAGAAGTCATACTATCATTTATTATTGTAATGTTTCCTCCTATCGGTTTAGCTGCTTTATTAATTTGGGTTAGTGTCTCTATGTTGTTTTTAGGCATCTATTATATTAGTTTAGCTTTTAGTGTAAAAAAAATAAAGAATAAAATAGTATAATCATTCAATAAGTATTTCAACAATATGAAACCTTTGATATTCTTATTAAATTAAGTTCAAAGGTTTTTTTATGAATAATGGAAAACTATCCTAATTTTAATTTAATCAATTTAATTACAAATCCTTATATAAAAATGACCTTATTTCGCAAAAAGGCATATTCTAAGAATCTGACACATTGACGCTTTTACTTTCTTTTTGTCATAAAACTTTTATTTGGCATATTTTTAGAAAAAAGACTATTATCAATTAGTAAAAAAATAATAATAAAATTAAATCAAAATAGATATGTCAGAATTATCAATTAAACCATTAGCTGACCGCGTAGTTGTAGAACCGGCAGCTGCTGAAACGAAAACCGCATCAGGAATTATCATCCCTGATAGTGCTAAAGAAAAACCTCAAGAAGGAGTTGTAGTTGCAGTAGGAGCTGGAAAAAAAGATGAACCGTTAACAGTTAAAATTGGTGATAAAGTTTTATATGGCAAATATTCCGGTACGGAACTAAAACTTAATGGAAAAGATTATCTTATAATGAGAGAATCTGATATTTTAGCAATCGTTTAAATAAACCAATTACAAAATTCTTAAAATTAATAAAATGGCAAAAGATATAAAATTTAATATTGAATCTAGAGATGCTCTAAAGAAAGGGGTTGATGCTTTAGCTGACGCGGTTAAAGTTACTTTAGGACCTAAAGGAAGGAATGTTGTTATTCAAAAATCTTTCGGTGCTCCTCATGTAACAAAAGACGGGGTTACAGTAGCTAAAGAAATTGAGTTAGAAGAACCTATTGAAAACTTGGGTGCTCAAATGGTTAAAGAAGTAGCATCTAAGACCAATGACGTAGCTGGTGATGGTACTACTACAGCGACTGTATTAGCTCAAGCTATCGTAAGAGAAGGTCTAAAAAATGTGGCTGCCGGTGCAAACCCTATGGATTTAAAAAGAGGTATTGACAAAGCAGTGGCTTCTGTTGTTGAAGAATTGAAAAAACAATCTCAAGAAGTTGGTTCTGATTCAGAAAAAATTAAACAAGTGGCTTCTATTTCAGCAAACAACGACGACACAATCGGAGCTTTAATTGCTGAAGCATTTGGTAAAGTAGGTAAAGAAGGTGTTATTACTGTTGAAGAAGCTAAAGGTACTGATACTTACGTTGACGTAGTGGAAGGTATGCAGTTTGACAGAGGATACCAATCTCCTTATTTTGTAACTAATACAGACAAAATGATTACCGAGCTGGAAAGTCCATATATTTTATTATGCGATAAAAAAATCTCCAGCATGAAAGACCTACTTCCAGTTTTGGAACCAGTTGCTCAACATGGTAAGTCATTACTTATTATTTCTGAAGAAGTAGACGGTGAAGCATTAGCTACTTTAGTTGTAAATAAATTAAGAGGATCTTTAAAAATTGCTGCTGTTAAAGCTCCTGGTTTTGGAGATAGAAGAAAAGCAATGTTGGAAGATATAGCAATATTAACGGGAGGTACAGTAATTTCAGAAGAAGCTGGATTAACTTTAGAAGGTGCTACATTAGAAATGTTAGGTACTGCTGAAAAAGTATCTATCGATAAAGATAACACTACTATTGTTAACGGTGCAGGAAGTGATGAAAATATCAAACAAAGAGTTGCTCAAATTAAAGCTCAAATTGAAAATACCACTTCAGATTACGATAAAGAAAAACTTCAAGAAAGACTTGCCAAATTAGCAGGTGGAGTGGCTGTATTATATGTAGGTGCTGCTTCTGAAGTTGAAATGAAAGAGAAAAAAGATCGCGTTGATGATGCTTTACATGCAACTCGTGCTGCTGTAGAAGAAGGTTTTGTTGCCGGTGGTGGGGTAGCTCTAGTTCGTGCAATTAACGGAATAGAATCATTGAAAGGTATCAATCAAGATGAAGAAACAGGTATTAAAATAGTAAGAAGAGCTATTGAAGAACCTCTTCGTCAAATTGTAGCCAATGCAGGTGGAGAAGGCTCTGTTGTTGTAAATAAAGTTAAAGAAGGTAAGGATGATTTCGGATATAATGCAAAATCAGAACAATACGAAAATATGTTCAGCGCCGGAATTATCGACCCAACCAAAGTAACACGTGTAGCTCTTGAAAATGCTGCCTCTGTTGCAGGAATGTTATTAACAACAGAATGTGTAATCACCGATATTAAAAAAGATGAGCCAGCAATGCCTCCAATGGGCGGAGGAATGCCAGGAATGATGTAAGAATCTCAGCTAATAATAAAATAAAAAGTCAGGATATCCTGACTTTTTATTTTTATTACAATTCTTCCTTAAGATATTTGTAATGATTATTATCTTATCAACTTCTTCGTAAGTTATTTCAGTATACACATTTATAAATCTACTTAGTAATATAATTCTGTCTTTAATCCTAAAAAAGTGAAATCATTAATTATTTTATTGATTGATTAAATTATACTAGTACATATTTGATTCATATATTTCCCATATAAATATTTTTAGAATATAATTATAATCTAATATTTCAATAATTTATTATTGAAAAAATCACTAGCCCCTACGGAAATAGTTTATTGTTAATGATATATTTATAAACTAACTAAATAATAATTCTCTTACATTTTTAACAATTGACTGAATAACAATTGCTTAAAAAAATAATATCAAAAAAATCAATTATAAAATCAATATAATACGTACCTTTGTACAGTTTTTTGTGGAATATTAAAATATGAAGCATCCTTTATTTTATGCAAAAATATTACTCTTCGGAGAGTATGGAATTATAGAAAATTCAAGAGGGTTAACCTTACCTTATAACGCCTACAAAGGAACTTTACAGTTTTCAACAGAACTCAATAATGTTGAACTGGAATCGAATAAATCATTGCATAGATTTGCTGAATTTTTGAAAACATTACACTTCCCTAAAAAATTTACAATTAACATTTCACAGTTAGAAAAGGACATTGAAAAAGGGATGTTCTTTGATTCAAATATACCGCAAGGGTATGGAGTAGGAAGTTCAGGAGCACTTGTAGCGGCTATCTTCGATAAATATTCAGGAACTAAAATTCTACCCGCTACCATCTTAAAAACAGATTTAAAAGATTTAAAAACTGTTTTTGGACAAATGGAATCTTTTTTTCACGGAAAGAGCTCTGGGATTGATCCACTCATCTGTTACATGAATATTCCTTTATTAATACAGCCAAATGCAGAAGTTGATAAGATTGGATTAGCAGAGAGTAAAGACGGTAAAGGGGCTGTTTTTTTAATTAATTCCGGCATGCCGGGTGAAACCGAACCTATGGTTCAGATTTTCTTTGAAAAACTTAAAAATGAAGGCTTCAGGAAAACATTAAAAGAAGAATTTATTAAATATAATAATGATTGCATCGATTCCTTTTTGAATAAGGATATGGGGTCTTTTTTTCAAAATTTAAAACACCTTTCTCTTTGGGCTTTGAATCATTTCACTCCTATGATTCCTAGAAAATTTTTAAAAATATGGAAAAAGGGAATTGATACTAATACCTATTATTTAAAACTTTGTGGTTCCGGAGGAGGAGGATATATATTAGGTTTTACTCAAGACTATGATGCTACAGAAAAAATGTTAAAAAATTACAAAAAAGAGGTGGTATATCGTTTTTAATTACAAATAGCTTCCATTTTTTTGTATTTTTACCTGCCTAAAATCCTTGGCGGATGTACCTTTCAGGAAAAAAAATATTATTAATTAATCTCTCTTTTTTGGTAAGAGTTAGAATTTTTAACGTAATTATGTTAATTCTTGCCATGTATGTTTCTGCCATTTTTTTATTTGGTGACGAAAAAGATATAATTGAAAATTTTAAAAATATAAAACTTCATGGTATTATCTTATCTTCCTCATTAAGTGCCATGGCCGGTTATATTATTAATTTTTTTTATGATCAGGAAAAAGATATGGTTTACCGACCTATTTCCTCTATAATACAACGCTTCATTAGCAACGGGATTGCATTAAGATTTTACATCTTTTTCAATAGTATATCTTTAACAATTGCTGCCTTACTTTCTTATCGTATTTTTATTTTTTTCTTAGTATATCAATTCATTATATGGTTTTATAGCCATAAGCTCAGCCGTATTGTATTTATTAACAACTTAACTAATTCAGCATTACTACTTTTTCCATTTTTAGCGCTATTTTTATATTATGAAAATTTTTCATCTTATATAATATACCTTTCAGAATTTCTATTTATCATGGTTCTCATAAAAGATATCTGTAAAGACCTTCTTTCATTCAAATATGATGATTTATTTAATTACAATACCCTTCCTAATACATTAGGGATTATTCCTACTAAAATTATTTTAAATATTCTTATTTGTATACTCATATTTATTTCAATTCATTTAACTTTTGAGCCGCATCTCTATGAAATTCGTTTATATTATTTACTAACTGCTTTATTAAGTTTGGGTTCAATTATAAGTATTTGGATAACTAAATCGGAATATATGCAAATACTAATTTTTATGATTAAGTTTTGGATTTTTTTAGGTACTATTTCCCTATTATTTATTGACGGGAATCCCTTAACTTTGCACTTTTAGAAAGTCTGTATTATATAAGGCAAAGCAGCAATTAATATTTCATTATAATACATTCATTTTTTTAAATTTTTATCAAAATTAGATTTGCAATAAATGAAAAATAATAAATCATACGAAAGAAAAGGATCGGGAAGAAATGAAAAATCTCATAAAAAAGATTATTTCAAAACTAATGACAGAAGAGAAAACAAGCAAAAAAGCAAAGATAAATTTGAAGACAGAAAAAAATTTACTTCTTCCTCTACACCATTTCGTAAAAGAACTCCTAAAACGCCAAAGCAAAGTGATGGTACAAGACTTAACAAGTATATAGCTAATTCAGGGGTTTGCAGCAGAAGAGAAGCAGATATATTCATTCAAAACGGGGTAGTCGAAGTCAACGGCAAAATTATTACGGAATTCGGATACAAGGTAAAACCGGGAGATGAAGTATTTTTTGACGGAAGATATATTCGTCCTGAAAAAAATGTATATGTATTGTTAAATAAACCTAAAGGCTATATTTCAACAACCAAGGATGAAAAAGCGCGAAAAACAGTATTAGACCTTGTTGCAAATGCATCTCCTTACCGTTTATACCCCGTTGGTCGTTTGGACAGGCAAACTACCGGCGTACTATTATTAACTAATGATGGAGATCTTACTAAAAAATTAACTCATCCTTCTCATGAAGTTAAAAAGATTTATCATGTTACGCTAAATAAAAAAGTGTCCATTGAGGATTTTGGAAAATTATTGGAAGGATTACGTTTCGAAGAAGGAATTGCCAAGGTTGATAAAATATCATATATTGAAGGTTCTCCTAAAAATGAAGTAGGTGTTGAAATTCATATAGGTTGGAATCGTATAATACGAAGAATGTTCGAAAGATTGGGGTATGAAGTGGAAAAATTAGACAGAGTTATGTTTGCTGGATTAACTAAAAAAGCATTAAAACGAGGTTACTGGAGAATTCTCACAGACCTCGAAGTTAATACTTTAAAAATGCTTTAATTTATTTTAATTCGCTTTTTGGAATGTTGTTTTTTTTCTTGTAGTAAATTTATTTACTATAGAATCCATTAATTTTTGCCAAACATATGCTAAGATTATAGTTGAAATAAACGCGCTTGCATTCTCAATTTTTGTAGGCAAAAACAGATGGCAGATGTAAAGTATTTTCTCATGGAAAATAAATAAGGTAAGGCTATGTATTCCCAAGAATGTAAGTATTGGAAATTTGTACCTTTTAAATAAAGAAAAGAAGTAACATAATAACATACATAAAGGGAAATTTATTAAAATAAATGGAGATACATAATTTCCATACTTCTCAAAATCTTGAGTATAGTAATAAATATAATAGAGAATGCTTACTCCTATAAATAAACTTATTGCAAATAATACCATGGTGAGTTTGCTAAATTCATATTCCTTATTTCTAATAAGAAAATCAGCTAACCAAAATCCTATAACATAATGAGGTATTCTAAAAGTTAGATTATAAAAATATGAATAGTTTTCATGAGTTGAATAACTAAAAATATATGCTGCTGCTATAGCACAAAAGGTAGTTACTGTTTTATTTATTTTAAATAATTTAAAATATAAGGGAGTCATCAAATATAGAAATGTAAGTGCTGGAATATACCAATCATATATGTATCCTAAATCTATATTTTTCCAATATCCTAACATAGTTAAATTATAGAATAATGACTCTGATTTCCAAATTCCTAATTTAATTGCAATAAAAGTAACAATTAAAACAATTGGATAATAATACGGTAGTATTCGTAAAGCGCGTTTTTTGTAAAAATTATATACAGAGCTATCCTTGTATATGGAAAAATATACACCAAAACCGGATACTAATATAAAAATATCTACTCCTCCATATCCTATTCGCTTGAAAAATTCAAAAAACCTTAATGGCGCTACATATATATGCGAATGGAAAAACATTACCCACATAATAGCAAATCCCATTAATAATGTTCTGTATTTACTCAGCAAATTTAATTTCATGTTTATCTTATTTTATGTTGATTGAATTTAACCAATTAATATATTCTTTAGCATTCTTCATATGTTCAGCCGCACTAGATGTGAATGCATGTCTTCCAGTATTTTTTATTGCACACATAAATAAATAATCTGTATTAGCCGGATTTAAAACAGCATCAATAACAAAGTCCTCAGGAATACATATAGGCAAAGGGGGCAACCCTTTATATTTATAAGTATTATATGGAGAATCAGTAGATACATTTTTAACTCTTTTCCTCTGAACTTTAAAACCGTATATTTTTCTTTCAGCATACTGTACAGTAGGGTCAGACTGTAATTTCATATTTTTACTTAAACGATTAAGATACAAACTTGCTATTATGGGCAATTCATCTTTTTTAACATATTCTCTTTGGACAATAGAAGCTAACGTATAAACTTCTAAAATTGATAACCCTAAATTTTGAGCTTCTTTTTTTCTTTTATCATTCCAAAAACGATTATGAATAGCTTCAAACCTGGAGAATAATTTTTCCGGTGAAGTATTCCAATCCATATAATAAGTATCCGGAGTAAAATATATTTTTAATTCCTCTACATCTTTATATCCTTTTAATAAAGCCTGTTTCTTGAAGTAATTAATAAATTTTAGAGAGTCACCTTCTAAATTCTTACCTAAGTCGGAAGCAAATTCATATAGATCATCATATGGTTTCACCCTCAAATGAACTTCATCTTGTTTGCCTAATAATAAACGTCTGACTAATTCTTTATTATTTTCTCCTGCATATAATTTATATCTTCCTGCTTTAACCTTTTCAGGATATTTTTCAGCATGAGCGACTTTATCAAATTCCTCAATATCCTTCAAATAAGGAGATAGTAACTTTTTTACCTGATCATAATTTGCCTGGGTTGGAATATATATAATTTTTTCCTGAATGACATTGGAAAAATAATTTCTTTTATAATAAGGAACACCTAATATAATTAATCCCAATGAAAATAATAAAAACAAAATTGTTATAACAATAACTATTTTCCTCATATTTATAATACTTAATATATATCCAAGAACTAAACACTGCAAAAATACATATTTATTACAATTTATGTAACTAATATAACAAGAAATATTGTATGTATATTTTTATATATTTGTTTGCAACTTTAAGTTTCTAACTCATGGTATTAGGTTTATTAGGAAAAAATATTTCTTATTCGTTTTCTCAAAATTATTTCACGAATAAATTCAAATTATTGAGCTTAACAAATTACGACTATAAAATATTTGATGTTTCCTCTAAAGATCACATATCAGAACTATTTAATATTCCTGATTTACTTGGATTTAATGTCACCATTCCATATAAACAAGATATAATAGATTTTTTAGATGAATTAAGTCCAGAAGCTGAGAAAATAGGAGCCGTTAACACGGTTAAAATTGTCGAGAAAAAAAGAATAGGTTATAATACCGATGCCGTTGGCTTTAAAAATTCTTTAGTACCGATTTTAAAACCCCATCACCGATCTGCTTTAATACTTGGAGGCGGAGGAGCCTCAAAAGCCGTTGCTTATGTATTAAATCAACTTTCCATTCCTTTTAGCATTATTTCAAGAAGTGGCACAACTACGTATAGCAATTTAACGCAAGATACTCTAACATCCAATCATCTAATCGTTAATGCTACGCCTGTGGGAACTTTTCCTAATATAAATGACTTTCCGCCTATACCGGTAGAATTTCTTACTTCCCAACATTTGATCTATGATCTCATTTATAATCCTGAAGAAACAAAATTACTGCAATTAGGGAAAAAAGTCGGTGCACAGACTAAAAACGGATTGGAAATGCTTCATTTACAAGCAGACAGTGCCTGGGAAATATGGAATAAATAAAAATGATTAATACTATAATTATTTTCTGTTAAATAAAGTCCTCGAAACCAATGTTTTTGAAAAAATAGACTCTAAATATTGAGGCATTTTTTTTATATTTGTTTATAACCTCATTTTATAACTCTCAATTTTTATCTATCCAGTAATTTTATTATGTCGCCATTACTCGTTTTTATGAATTGAAAAAACAGCTAAAAAGATAGAGACGTTTCGATTTGTTATAAATAACATTGAATTAAATTTATTATAAACAAGGCAACCATTGATGTAATCAATAATTGCCCTACTATTTTTATCATGATTATCGAGGATAGACTCCTCGATATCATTTATCCCTTTACACAGACTACCTGTCGTAGTTGATGAACAATCTCAACTAATTCATTTTGCGCTGTCATCACTGCATCAATATCTTTATATGCCATTGGAATTTCATCAATAACATTGGCATCCTTTCGACATTCGACGTGCGCAGTGGCTTTTATTTGGTCTTCAGTGGTGAACATTCTTTTGGCTGCAGATCGGCTCATCACTCGTCCCGCACCATGCGAACAAGAGTAAAAACTCTCTTCATTCCCTAGTCCGCGAACAATGTAGCTTTTCGCTCCCATTGATCCTGGAATAATCCCTAATTCTCCTTTACGGGCTGAAACAGCTCCTTTACGCGTCACAAAAACATTATGTCCAAAATGATGCTCTTTTTGCACATAGTTATGATGACAGTTTACCGCTTGAATATGGCTGGTAAATTCAATATTTAATGTATTTCTAATAGCCATAATAGTATTATGCATCATAATTTCACGATTTAAACGAGCAAACTCTTGCGCCCAATTTACCGCCATAAGGTAATCATCAAAATGTTCAGTACCTTCAACAAAGTAAGCTAAATCAATATTTGGTAGATATTTATCAATAAAATAAGTCTCCATATCTTGTTTCGCTAATTTAATAAAGAATTCACCGATAGCATTACCTACCCCACGTGAACCACTATGTAACATAATCCATACTTGTTGATTTTCATCTAAACACACTTCGATAAAGTGATTACCCGTTCCTAGTGTTCCTAAATGACAGTAATTGTTTGTTTTTAAAAAACACGGATACTTTTCTGTTAATTTCTCAAATCCTGGTAAAAGTTGTTGCCAATATTGATCAACAATTGCTGGTGCATGTTGCCAACTCCCCTGATCTATACCAGCATTTTTAGGCGTTAAACCATGTGGCACGTTTTTTTCAATCGCTAAACGTAGAGGGGCCAGATCATCAGGTAAATCAGCTGCAGTTAGTGACGTTTGTACTGCCATCATACCACAGCCAATATCTACCCCTACGGCGGCTGGAATAATGGCACCAAGAGTTGGAATAACACTACCAATTGTCGATCCTTTACCCATATGAACATCAGGCATTACTGCAATATGTTTAAAAATAAATGGCAATTGTGCTGTTTTTAGTAATTGTTCTTTGGCTCCTTCTTCTACTGGCACTCCTTTAGTCCACATTTTTACTGGTTTTGAATTTTCAGTTTTTATTACTTCATATTGAATCATCTTTTATTTTCTTTTTTAGTTCTTCTTTCCTTTAAAATGAACGTGGGTATATCAACTATAATTTCACGGTTAAAAGTCAATAAGCGGTAATTCCAGCACCAAGTAACTGTATGATTTTGCCATTAGCTTTAAAAATTCATTAGTACCAATTTTAATACCTCATCACCGATCTGCCTTAATACTTGGAGGCAGAAAAGCCTCAAAAGCCATTGCTTATGTATTAAAATCAACTTTCCATTCCTTTTACCATTATTTTAAGAAGTAGTACAATTATGTATAGCCATTTAACGCAAGATACACTAATATCCAATCATCTAATCGTTAACTCTACGCCTGTGGGAACTTTTCCTAATATAAATGACTTTTCGCCTACACCGGTAGAATTTCTTACTTCCCAACATTTGATCTATGATCTCATTTATAATCCTGAAGAAACAAAATTACTGCAATTAGGGAAAAAGTCGGTGCACAGACTAAAGACGGATTAGAA
This sequence comes from uncultured Apibacter sp., assembly GCF_946479295.1. Taxonomy (NCBI): domain Bacteria; kingdom Pseudomonadati; phylum Bacteroidota; class Flavobacteriia; order Flavobacteriales; family Weeksellaceae; genus Apibacter; species uncultured Apibacter sp. Next base: position 234,352 of record NZ_CAMLFD010000002.1, on the reverse strand, counting down.
ATGCTTCATCTACAAGCAGACAGTGTCTGGGAAATATGGAATAAATAAAAATAATTAATACTATAATTATTTTCTGTTAAATAAAGTCCCTGAGGCTTGTGCTTTTGGAAATATCGTAATATCGGCTATTTGTACATGATCCGGCCGAGAGACAGCATAATAGATGGCATCTGCCACATCCGCAGCCACTAAAGGCTCGAAACCCTGATATACGGATTCTGCTCTTTGTTTATCTCCTTTAAATCTAACTAATGAAAATTCGGTTTCAACCGCTCCAGGAGCAATATTGGTTACTTTTATTCCCTGAGATAGCAAATCCATTCTCATCCCTTTACTAATTGCTTCAACAGCATGTTTGGTAGCACAATAAACTGTACCTTTAGGATAAGTTTCTTTTCCGGCAATAGAGCTTACATTGATAACATGTCCTCTTGTATTAGCAGCCAAAATAGGAACAACCGCTTTAGACACATACAAAAGACCTTTCACGTTAGAATCTATCATTGCATCAAAATCATTTACAGAAGAATCTAAAAAAGTATCCAATCCATGGGCATTTCCCGCACAATTTACCAATATATTTATCTTTTTCTTTTTTTCATCTGGCAAACTATTAATTGCTGAAAAAACATCCTCTTTGTTTCCAACATCAAAAAGTAAGATTGTGACTTCCACTTTATTTCCCCATTTCTTTTTACTATCTTCTAATCTATCCTTTCTTCTACCACAGAGTACAAGATTAATTCCATTTTCAGCAAATATTTCCGCAGTGGCTTGCCCTATACCCGATGTTGCTCCTGTAATTAACGCTGTTTTTTGCATGATACCATTTTTATACATTTACTTACTAAAAATACAAAGTTTTTTAACCCAATTTATATTTTATTATCAAATAACTTCGTTTATTAATAAGGATAGTCATCCAATAATTCAATATCATCTATTCTAAATCCTCTATCATTACTTTCGGCATTACTAATAAATTCCATATTTGAAATTTCTTTCAAAATTTCGTCGGGAATTCTGATTAACACGCCTTGATATTTGTTCCTATTATTAAAAGCATTTAGCTCAATATCAGGCACAGGTAAATCTACCCCATTAAATTTCACTTTCAGTTTATTGGTATTAGATTTTTCGTCCGAATTATAAATATTTGCATTGAAATTATACCTCAAAACTAATTTCCTTCGTTTTCCCAAATTAATATTATCTATAGTTAAGGAAGATTCTCTTCCGGAAGGAAACCATAAAAAAAGTTCTTTTTTGGCGATATCACTAGTTCCATTTAATCTCCTTACATCTATCATTCCGAATTTATCTGAATACAAAACCCCTTCCACTTCACCATCAAAATTACTAACCATAGATATTTTAGGCCAAGGGCTTGTAACAATTGCCTCACCTTCGGCTTTAGTTACCTTATTAAAAGTCTCTTTAAAAAATCCGGTCGACGGAACTGGGGGAATGGCATAATCATCACTATCAACACAAGAAGTAAAACATATCCCAAAAGCGGTCCCTACGACAATTACTGTAATTATATATGCTAATCTCATTACTAAATTTATTAATCTTCCAATTGTATCGTATCGATTCTAAATCCTCTTTTATTTTTACTTGCTGAAGCAAAAAATTCTATTTTTTCCGTACCATCAGGAATGTTCACTCGCACAGTATAAAACATATTTTTATTATTATCTACAGTTAGAAGAGTATGCGGAAGGGCAATTTCAACTCCATTACATTTAAGAATCAAATCATCCACATATCCTATTTCGTTTGAATTAAATATATTCACATTTAGTTTAAAAGACAATATCATAGCCTTATGACCGGAAGTATTTATATGGTCAATAACCAGAGATGAATCGGTATTTGTCGGAAACCAGACTAGAGGATTAGAAAAAGCCGCGCCGGAAGTTCTTATATCCGCTTTTCCGTACGGATCACTATAAGAGACCGGCAAAGGATTATCAAATCCTGTCGCTAAATTTATTTTTGGTTTAGTTGAGACATTGGAAACTTGATTAAACGTTTCTATAAAAAAAGGTTTAGTAGTTGGAAAATCCTTGACATCATCAATCGTTCTAAGTATTAGCTTATACGTTTTATATGTCCCGTCATATCGGGTCATTATCCCTCGTAATCTTCCTTCCCCATACGGAATTTTATATCCTGCAAAAGAAGCATAATTACTAATAGGTACGTTTATATAATTTAAGCTTATGTCATTTATTTGGTTATCTGTACTAGCATTATTTCTTACATAAGTTTTACCTGCATCATTAAATATAACATCGTTTACCTCCACCAAGGTGCACAAATATTTTTCATTATTATTGACATCTTTTACCGTTAATAACCTACCGGCATCATTAGTTTTAATTACTAATTCATCTTCATTTTTTTTATCTTTGCCCAGAATTATATTCGAATTCATAGCCGAAGGCGTTATTTGATCTACTACATATCTTTCCGGCTGTGTAGGAGGTAGACCTATCTGCACCATGCCATTTTGCTTTCCATAGTATAGACCTTCCAATTTTATATATATTTTAGACCCTAAAGGATAATGCGTATATATATTTGATGTATTGACACTTAACATGACACCTTGAGTTCCATCTTCCGTTACTATAAACAAGTTTTTATATATATTTCCTGCTTGATCTGAGGAAATAACATATCCTTCTAAAATTTCTCCCTTAGAAAAGCTGATTGCCTCTACCCCATTTTTTCCTGTAAATACAGGAGCTGTACGCAAAAGATAAGGTATATCTAAGGTAGCTTTCATTTCTTGCCCTTCGTTTACCGGAGGAGCTTTATAATCATCGTCATGCACGCAAGATAAGAGTAGCCAAGATATAAAAAATACTATTGTTTTTTTTATCATTTTTTATCTTTTTAATAATTTATCAATTATAAGTTTAATATTAAAATTTAAAGAATACATTCAAGAAATACGATCTTCCTCTATCATAAAATAGTTTATTGCCAAAAAGTGGATAGGCTAATGACTTATCTTTTTCTAATTGCTCATAATTAGCTGATCTTCCTTGCTCAAATGAACCGGTTACATATCCCCTTTCGTTTAAAATATTATTGATGGAAGCACTCATACCCAACGTATATTTACCCATTCGTACCGATTTACCCAAAGTAGCATTTAATAGAAAAACGTCCTGAAATTGCTTTTGTTTTAATATAGCTTTTACATTATCCGGTGTAGCCTCATCGTAGGGAAAAACTCCATCTTTCATGATGAAATTTTTGGTCCTTGAAAGAAAAGAAATATTTGAATAAATATCTTGTAAAAAATTAGCACTGATACTTGTCCACCAATATTTAGGAGAATTATACTTTATTCCCAAAGCATAGCCTTTTTGAGGGGTTCCTGCAATCTTATAATCTTTAATGTAAGAAGAACCGTAATCGTTTATGCCAGGCGAATTATCACTAAGAACATACAATTTAGGATTGTTTTTATAGGTAAATTGCCCCACGGAAGCTATTCCGTACAGAGATAGAGTAGGAGATAATTTCCAATCTATTCCTATTTCAGACCCCAAATAGTCCTTTTCCATTCCTGTTAAAACTTCTGTAATAAAGGCATCGGAACTGTTTTCAAATCGTACCCCTTGTGCGTAATAACGCAATATTTCTATGGCATTTTTTATTTTAGTATAATACCCACTGATTCTAGCTTTTACACGAGGAGATCTTAAGGTATATGTGATATCGTTTGTATTTACTCTTTGGTTAGTTACATTCGGAATTTTGTCATTATTTAGCCTTTGATTTACAAAAATTTCATTTAAAGTGGGCGAAGATTCATAATAGGCGGAGTTGAGAATAATAAAATTTCTTCCGTTAATTTTATAAGTAATCCCTGTACGTAAACCTAATTCAATAAAATTTGCTTTAGCACTTTTTCCGTAGGAATTATTCGGGTATAAGCCATGTTTAAATTTCCCGTCTCTATAAGACTCATCCCATCCAAATAGAAATGATGTGGCAACTTCCCAACGGTTTATGGTTACTCTAGAAGTAGCATTTCCCATTATTTTTTGTCTGAACATTTTGTAATCGTATTCCGTTTTGTCTCCTTTCCTTGCCACACTACCCGGATGTAAACTATTATAATCGCCTGTGGAGGAATTTATTCCATCCTCTTTTATGAATGAACTTTTATTTAATACAAAATCGGCACCTAACAAATCATTTATCTCCCTATAATTACTCGACACTAAATTTTGATAATTTACGTTCAAAAAGAATTTCCAATTATCAGTTAGCAAGGTTTGGAAATGAGTGGCAGCATTAAAAGTTTTATCTTTAATTACATCATCCACTATAAAGTAAGAAGCTCTCCTACCTACCTGTCCGGTATAGGGATCTTGATAAGTCGGCGCATGATAATTCGTATTATATAACTGATCCCAGTTTATTTGAGTGACAGTTATATCGTTATTTTCCCATGCCTGCAAACAATTTTCATATTCCGTCATATTTCCAAGACTTAACCAATAACTTGGTAAATTTTTATAATAAGTAGGGGAAGGATTCTCTGCTTCATACCTATTTAAATGGGACTGTTTATTATATCCAAATTGATAAGAGGCTGTAGTGGTCAATTTTGATTTATCACTTATATTCCAATAATGGGTAAGCATAAATATTGGCTCGAAAATTCTTTTTACTCGTTCGTTTCTTTTCTCTCCATCTTGCCACCCCCAAAAAGAGTTATAATTCTTTCCTCTCAAATCATATACTTCTTGAGTATTTGGACTTGAACCGGATTTTCTTGACGGGGTTCCGAACGCAGTGAAATTCAGCCTGTGTCTATGATTAATTTTTTTCTCAATAGCCGTAAAATATGCATAAGAATCGTTGTAGGTTCCATCAATAACCCCTTCCTCCATCCATCTTCTGGAGCCGGAAAAGGTAAAAGACCATCCTGAAGGAAGCATTCCTGAAGAGTAGGTAGTCATAACCCTATGTTGATAGGTACGATTAGAAAACGAATAACTGAGTTCGAATCCTTTTCTATATGAAGAAGAACGAGTATCGTAATAGGTAGTCCCTCCTAAGCTGCTGAAAGAATAATCAGAAACGTTATTATTTTCTGCTAATTCATAAGGATAGCGCACTACATTATTTAATCCGCCCCAATTGCCGAAATCAGGTCTACCCGTTTGATTTTTGGACATGGGAATTCCATTGAACATAATTGTTGCATAGCTATTGTCCAAACCTCTTACCTTGAACCAATAAGGCCCAAGCTCAAAAGAAGCGGTTTTGGAAAATATATCTTTGGAAGATTGCAATAACCCAATTCCGGTCTGTGCCATAGAGCCTTCTTCATCCGATGAAAAATCGTCATCCGTTAGGGTTATGATTCCTTCTTCTTCTTGTGAAGGATTAAATTCTAAGGTAATATCTCCTAAATTTTTTTTGGATTCTTCCGAAGATACTTTTACTGTAAGGATTTTCGGAACATATCCTATCCTGTTTATGATTAAAAGATAGGTACCGGCTGATACATCTTTGAATTGAAAATACCCGATTCTATCGGATTTAGACTGTATGGCTCGATCTTCTCCTAAGCTAACAATAGCCTGATCTAAAGGTTTATTTTGGTCTCCTTTTAGATATCCGTAGATCATAGTTTGTGCAAACAGCGCCTGATTTACAAAAAGGGCCCAATATACCAGCTTACTTTTCATCATTTTTAGTAATTTGAAGAGACTTATTGGAGCAAATATAATTATTTCTTTTTAGTTTTGTCAACGTAAAACCATAGAGCTATGCACGTATTTTTAAAAAATAGTTTAGTTTTTATTTTTTTCTGCACATTATCCATCCAGCTCAATGCCCAAGTAAAATTTAAAACGGCAACTGTCATGTTTTATAACGTTGAAAACTTATATGACACTATTAAATCTGCAGATCTTATTAACGGTTCTCTCGATCCTAACGACCCAAAATATCAAATAAGCGTACCCGAGGATAGCGCCCAGACATCCGGGTATACGTTTCATTCCGATGAATTATCTTTCGCTAAGCTAAAAGGTAAAAAAGTTGTGAGAAAACATATACTTACCGATGAATTTCATTACAAGGGAACAAAACTTTGGGATTCGAAAAAATATAAAGAAAAAATCGACCATATTAGCCGAGTTATAACTGAAACCGGAAAAGCTGAAACACAATCCATGCCTGCGATCGTTGGGTTATGCGAAATTGAAAACGAACAGGTACTAAAGGATTTGTGTGAAGCACTGAAAAAGAAAGGTGGAAATTATGGATTTGTTCACCTGAATTCTTTTGATCCCAGAGGAATAGATGTAGCCTTAGTATATAACAAAACGAAATTTGTCCCTATTAATCAACAAAGACTTCTTATTAATTTACCGAAAGAAGGGGATTATAAAAAATACACGCGCGATATATTATGTGTAGAAGGTCTCTTGGATGACGAAAAAATGTACTTTTTGGTAAATCATTGGCCCTCAAGACGTGGCGGTGAACAAAAAAGCCTTCCGAATAGGATTGCTGCGGCAAAGGTGTTAAAACAGGCTATGGATAGCCTGATAACTCTCAATCCAAAGGCCAAAATACTTGCCATGGGCGATTTTAACGATGATTGCAACAGTCCTAGCATAAAAAAAGTTTTAAACACTGTATCTAAAAAAGAAAACGTAAAAATAGGCTCATATTATAATCCTGCGGAAATTTTGTTTAAAAAAGGATTGGGAACTCTTGCGTATCAGGATTCTTTTAATTTTTTCGATCAACAAATTATTTCGCCTGAACTTATTGCCGACAAGGAAGGATACCACTTTTATAAGATGAATGTTTTCTCTCCTGCTTATTTAGTTACACAGGAAGGTTCTCGAAAAGGTTATCCGTTTCGCTCTTTTTCAAATGATAACTATATTGGTGGATACAGTGACCATTTCCCCGTTTATACCGTTCTGATTAAAGAGGTTAAATAAAATTCCTAATGCAATTGTAATTTAAATTAAAAAAATTTAAACTTTCTTATCTCTTAATAATATCTAAAATAAACATTATAAACAATCAAAATAAAAAAGCGAGGTTAGAAAATATTTTTAATTAAGTTTATTTTTAGGAGCTAATAAAGCTAAATGCTTTATGATTAAAAAATTAACCAATATAAAAATCCACAACAATACAATCATCATTGATGGCCATGACAGTAAAGTTCATGTAGATGGACCTTGCTTAGAGACAGCTCTGTTAATAGATGATAATTATATTTTGTTATTTGTTACTCTTGATTGTCCATTTGAAGAAGGTTTAGAAATCTATTTATTAGACTTACAACAAAATCGAATAATTGATAAAGCACAGTTAGCTCAAATGTATTATACAGATCTTTTCAGTGATTTATTAATTCTTTCAGAAAAAAGTCTTTTATTTGACTTTTTTGGTGTTTGGAAGTTAGAGTTATTTGACAAACCGAAAAGATCGCTAAGTTATTTATTTTCACCACTCTATAGCTTATATCTACACTTAGGAGCTACACGTCCTTTATCATTAACTAGATACTTTAGTTTAAAAAGCAATGATTAATACTATTTAATATAATAGATTAATAGATTAAGGGATAAATATGATCACTTAATATTGTAAAAAGTTTAAAAATTTATTTGTATTATTCAATATTATAATTCAGTAGTATAAACACGATTATTTAGACGATGAATAAATCTTCGTATTAACTTTTTTATTTAAAAATTAAAAATAGTGATATAGATAGGGGGGCAACCAAATGAAATTGGCTATAATTTTAGACTTAAATTATTAACGTCTAAACCTCATATTTGTTTATATAAATTATTTGTCTATTTGCTTATTATAACTGCTCTTCTAAAATTAGTTATATCACAGCATAATTTTGTCATAGCATAAAGCAATTTACTTAACTAACTTTATGCTTATAGATGAATAAAAAATCATGCTTTAATTTAAGCAGAGGTAAGATGAATATTTTCTCTCCTGCTTATTTAATTACACGGGAAGATTCTCGAAAAGATTATCCGTATCGCTTTTTTTCAAATGATCACTATATTAATGGATACAGCGACCATTTCCCCCTTTTATACCGTTCTGATTAAAGAGGTTAAATAAGGTTCGTATTGTTATTGTAATTGTAATTGTATTTTAAATAAAAAAAATTTAAACTTTTTGACCTCTTAATAATATCCAAAATAAACACTATGAACAATCAAAATAAAAAAGCGAGAAAACTCCCGCTTTAATGTTTTCACAACGGAATAATCCTTATTGTGAATTGCTTTCAAATTTTAGTGAGTACAAAGGTAAGAAAAAAAACAATTAATTCATCATAAATTTAATGTTTTTTATCTCCAATTAATTCATACATTTATCTATTAATTACTAAATTCAAATAGATTATTATGCCTTTTAAGAATATCTTAGGTCTGGACATAGGAACAGCCTCAATAGGCTGGGCTGTAGTCAAGGTGGATGAAGAAAATCCTAACTTAAATACAATTATAAAATTAGGGGTCAGAGTTGTCCCCATAACAACTGAAGATAAATTAAATTTTGAAAAAGGAAAATCTATAACGCTCAATGCGGATAGAACCTTAGCAAGAAGCATCCGAAGAAATCTTCACCGTTATAAGTTAAGAAGAAAAAATCTAATTGACTTATTAATACAAAATCAAATTATTGCTCCTCATACCCCTCTCAATGAGAATGGAAAATTTACCACATTCGAAACCTTACAAATTAGAGCTAAAGCAGCCAAAGAAAGAATAGGGCTTAATGAATTGGCCAGAGTTTTACTTCATATAAATAAAAAGAGAGGATATAAAAGCAGCCGTAAAGTACAAAATGAAGATGAGGGTAAGGCCATAGACGGTATGGCTGTTGCCAAACTATTGTATAAAGAGAAGCTAACACCGGGGCAATACGTTTATCAACTTTTAAAAAACGGTAAAAATCAAATTCCTGATTTTTACCGCTCCGATTTACAAAAAGAATGGGATCGTGTATGGGATTTTCAAAAACAATTTTATCCCGACACATTCACGGAGGATTTAAAAAAAGAACTGGAGGGAAAAGGACAAAAAGCAAGTATCGCTATTCTTTATAAAAATTGCGGTATGACCACCGCCACCAACAAAGGAAAAAAGAATGAAAAAAAACTGAAAGCCTATGAATGGCGGAGCAGGGCTATTTCGGAAAGGCTTTCCCTTGAAGAGGTAGCTTATGTTTTGGCTGAAATAAATAACAATATTTACAACTCCAGTGGCTATTTAGGAGCTATAAGTGATAAAAGCAAAGAATTGTTTTTTAACTGTCAAACGGTAGGTGAAAATTTATATACTCAAATTTCACAAAATGAACATACGAAATTAAAAAACCAGGTTTTTTTACGCCAAGATTATGCCGATGAATTTGATCAAATATGGGAAACCCAAGCTCAGTTCCATCCTCAATTAACATCCGAACTCAGAAAAAAAATTCGAGATTCAACCATCTTTTATCAGCGCAAGCTTCGCTCACAAAAAGGACTCATCAGTATTTGTGAATTTGAGAACCGCGAAATTGAAATTAGCAAAAATGGTAAAAAAAAAACAAAGACAATCGGACTCAAAGTTGCCCCAAAATCTTCACCTCTATTTCAAGAATTTAAGATATGGCAAATACTTAATAATGTTCTCATCCGGCAGGAAGGAAACAATCGCTCGCTCACTCTTGAAGAAAAAGAGTTGCTATTTTCAGAACTAAATACTAAAGGAAATTTACCTGCGCAAAAAATTTTAGCGCTATTAAAATTACCCGCCAAAAATACCAAAATAAATTATACTAACTTAGAAGGCAATCGAACACAGGAACAGCTTTATCGTGTCTATTTTAAAATATTGGAATGGGAAGGTCATAATGTTTTTGAACTATTAAAAATACCGGAAGATCAAGACGAACTAAGACCTGCGGATAGTAAGCTTTCTGCCGCTGAAATTAAAGAAATCGTAAAATCAGCCTTTGAATCTTGTTCTATCTCCTCCTCCATTTTAGACTTTGATGCATTGCTTCCGAACCCTGAATTTGAAAGACAACACTTATACCAATTGTGGCATCTATTATATTCTTATGAAGGAGACAATTCGCCATCGGGTAATGAAAAGCTCTTGAACCTGCTACAAAACAAATTCGGATTCAAAAAAGAGCACGCGCAACTTTTAACCTCTATTTCATTTGCCTCTGAATATGGGAACCTAAGCACTAAAGCTATGCGAAATCTATATCCGTATAGCAAAGAAAACTCTTATAGTGACGCTTGTGTATTAGCAGGGTATCGGCATTCTAAAAATTCTTTAACTCGTGAAGAGCTGGCTAATCGTAAGCTAAAAAATCGATTAGAGATTTTACCAAAAAATTCCTTGCGAAACCCTGTAGTGGAGAAAATTATAAATCAACTCATTAATCTAGTAAATTCATTACAAGAAGAATATGGAGCCTTTGATGAAATTCATCTCGAATTGGCAAGAGACCTCAAAAAAAATGCCCAGGAACGTGAAAAATGGTACAAAAACGCCCTTGAAGCTAATAGCCGCAATCAACAATATTCGGAGATACTAAAAAAAGATTTTGGAATATCTAATCCTTCTCGAAATGATATTATTCGCTACCGATTGTATTTAGAACTTAATGAAAATGGTTTTAAAGATTTATATACCCAAACCTATGTTATTAAGGACCTTCTTTTTACTAACAAATATGACATTGACCATATTATCCCACAATCAAAAGTTTTTGACGATAGTTTTTCCAATAAAGTATTAGTTCCCAGAAAGGCAAACCATGACAAAGGCAATTTAACTGCTATGGATTATGTCTCTAATCTAGGAAAAGAAAGAGAAGAACAATATCTAAATACGGTATCAGAATTATATAAAAAAGGGGTAATTTCCTATAAAAAATATAAAAATCTGGTTATGGAAGGAGCGGATATAGGAGATGGTTTCTTAAATAGGGATTTAAATAATACCCAATACATAGCCAGAAAAACCACAGAACTACTTAACCAAATTACGCCCCGCGTGGTTACTACTACGGGAGAGATTACTGCTAAATTACGAAAAGATTGGAACTTAGTCAATACGATGAAAGAACTTAATATTGAGAAATTTCACTCAGCCGGTTTAACAGAATGGGTTATAAATTCCAAAGGAGAAAAGAAAGAAATCATTAAAGATTGGAACAAACGAAGCGACCACCGTCATCATGCCATGGATGCATTGACCATTGCTTTTACTACCTCCAATCACATACAATATTTAAATTATTTAAATGCACGTGATGATGAAACCAATAAAAAACATTTTCATATTATTTCTATTGAAAAGAAAGTTAAAAACGATATAATCCTTGAAAACGGGAAAAGAAAATCTATATTTACTTTTCCAACCAATAATTTCCGACAGGAAGCTAAAAAACAACTCAACGAAATTCTCGTTTCTCATAAGGTCAAAAACAAAGTGGTAACAGTTAACCAAAATAAACCTAAAAAAAGAAACGGATATACCCCTAAAGATGAGCGAACTCCAAGAGGCCCATTGCATAAGGAGACTATATATGGAATGGCAAAAATTTTACAAACAAAAGAAGTAAAAATTTCTTCTAAATTTAATTATGAAACCGTTTTAATGGTACAAAAAAAGGTTTATCGAGATGCCTTATTAAAACGATTGGAAGAAAATCTGAACGACCCTAAGAAAGCTTTTTCCGGAAAAAACTCCTTAGCAAAAAATCCTATTTCCCTTACTGCTCATTCCTCCGAAAAAGTACCCGAAAATGTTGTTATTCAATGGTATGAAAAAATATATACGATAAGAAAACCTATTAGTCCTGATAATTTTAAAAATGAAAAAACTATAGAAAAAGTATTAGATCCTACCCTACGTATCCTTTTAAAAAATCGACTCAGAGAGGCAGGTGGAAATGCAAAAGAAGCCTTTTCGGATTTGGAAAAAAATCCTATATGGCTAAATAAGGAAAAAGGGATTTGCGTTAAAACCGTTACGATAAGGGGAATCAGCAATGCCGAATCTCTTCATATAAAAAAGGACCATTTCGGAAATGAGATTTTAGATGAAAAGGGTAACCCTATTCCGGTAGATTTTGTAAGTACAGGTAATAACCATCACGTGGCTATATATAAAGATGCAGAAGGAGCTTTACAGGAAAAGGTTGTCAGCTTTTTCGAGGCCGTGGAGAAAGTAAATCAGGGACTTCCGGTAATTGACACTTTATATAATAAGGAGTTGGGCTGGAAATTTCTTTTTACTATGAAACAAAATGAAATGTTTTTATTCCCTTCAGAAGATTTTAATCCGAATGATATAGATCTATACGATAATAAGAATTTAAGTCAAATTTCTAAACATCTATTTAGAGTTCAAAAATTAGCCTCAAAAGATTACCATTTTAGACATCATTTGGAAACTAGCATTGAATTTAATGCGGATTCTTTGAGAGGAATAACTTGGAGAAGAGAGGGAGTTAACGGAGTAAAAAATATAGTAAAAATTCGATTGAACCACTTAGGTAAAATTGTTCATATAGGAGAATAGTAATAACTATAATAGATATGATCACCCGATCTATATACGTAGGAACCCCGTCTTACCTCAAACTGAAAGACGAACAAGTTTATATAATAGCCCCTTCAACCGGTGAAGTAAAGGGAAAAATCCCGGTTGAAGATTTAGGCTTATTAATGCTGGATCATTTTCAAATTACCATTTCCCATCAATTAATACAAAAAATGATGGGAAATAATGTGGTTGTAATTAGTTGCGATGCTCATCATCTTCCTCACGGCATTATGCTTCCTATGTATGGACATACAGAACATTCTGAACGAGTTAAAAATCAATTAAAAGTTAGCGAGAAACTTAAAAACCAATTATGGAAGCAGACGGTAGAATATAAAATAATAAATCAAAAAGATGTTCTGAAAAAATTTGGCAATTACTATGAACCCATGCAAGAATATCTTGAAAGTGTTAAAAGTGGAGATGTAACTAATAGAGAAGGTATTGCAGCCCAACATTATTGGAAATATCTTATGGAACCCGATTTTATTAGAAAACGTATGGGCAATTTTCCTAATCCTTTTTTTAACTTTGGATACGCCGTTTTACGAAGTATTATTGCTCGTTCACTTGTTGAAACCGGTTTGCTCCCCGTTTTGGGAATTTTTCATAAGAATAAATACAACCCCTACTGTTTGGCCGATGATATAATGGAACCATATCGCCCTTTTGTAGACATACTGGTAATTAAATGGTTAGAAAAATATCCGGAAGGAGATGAATTAACCAAAGAGTTCAAAGCACATATGCTAAATATTGCCACTATTGATTTAAAAATTGATGAAAAAATAAGGCCTTTACTTATTGCTGCGAAAATAACAACGAGCTCACTTTATAAATGCTTTACGGGTGAAAAACGTTTGATATGCTATCCTAAATTAGTATGATATCCGAACGGTATAATGCTTATAGAGTCATGTGGATTTTAGTTTTATATGATTTACCGACCGAAACTAAAGTAAATATACGAGAGTCCAATCTTTTTAGAAAACGACTTTTAGATAACGGATTTTCTTTATTTCAATTTTCCATGTATATTAGACAATGCCCTAGTCGTGAAAATGCTGAGGTATACATACTAAGAATTAAATCTATTCTTCCTAAAGCTGGTAAGGTTGCTATTATGTGCATAACTGATAAACAATTTGCTTCTATTGAGATATTTTTTGCTAGAAATAAAGAAATGCCTCCATCTCCCCACCAACAACTGGAATTATTCTAATTTTTAAATTTCTAAAAAAGCAAAAAACCCATTGATTGTCAACGGGTTAAATGTTGAGGCTGTGATGTATCACAAAAATACTAAAATTTGAAAGCAATTCACAACTGTAGAGCCTGAACCAATGAAGATTTCTTTGCTGTGATGTATCACAAAAATACTAAAATTTGAAAGCAATTCACAACTGGAATGTTTACTAAAAATAATCAAGAGCCGCTGTGATGTATCACAAAAATACTAAAATTTGAAAGCAATTCACAACCCCCAATGATCGTAACACCACCACAAATGAGCTGTGATGTATCACAAAAATACTAAAATTTGAAAGCAATTCACAATAATTGACGTTTATGAAGCAGCACCTAATAAGCTGTGATGTATCACTTCAACTACTAATAATTTGAAAGCAATTCACAACATTACAGTAGATGATTTAACTTATTAATAAGCTGTAATTTATCATTCCAACTATTAAAATTCGAAAGCAATTCACAATACTAAGTATACATACTAGTAATCAAATTAAAATCGCCCATTATAGAAAAAACGTATACTAATTATATACCTAAAATTATTTTTATTCACACACAAAAGATAAAAATAACTATAAGAACTCAAATATATAAAAAAATAAGTTTTTTATATAATAATAAGACATCTCGCTTACTTTACCTTTATCAACCTCAACCCCATTAAACCCAATTCACTTACAATTAACCACTTAAATGTAAATGTTAAAAATCAACCTTTTTTAGAAGAATTTTTAAATCTGTTTATATATTTGCATTTATGTTTTTTAGTAGTACCGAAAAAGATAAAAATTCTAAAGCAAGAGCCGGCATATTGCAAACCGATCATGGAATTATTGAAACTCCAATATTTATGCCGGTTGGGACGGTAGGTTCTGTAAAATCAGTACATCAACGGGAATTGAAAGATGATATTAAGGCTCAAATTATCTTGGGCAATACTTATCATTTATATCTTAGGCCAGGTACTGATATTTTATATAAAGCCGGCGGATTACATAAATTTATCAATTGGGACCGCCCCATTCTTACCGATAGCGGGGGCTATCAGGTTTTTTCTCTTTCCCAAACCCGAAAAATCCAAGAGGAAGGAGTAAAATTTAAATCTCATATTGATGGTTCCTATCATTTTTTTACACCTGAAAAATCTATGGAAATCCAACGATTCATCGGTGGTGATATATTTATGGCTTTTGATGAATGTACCCCTTATCCTTGCGATTATGCTTATGCTAAGAATTCGTTGGAGATCACTCACAAATGGCTGACACGATGTGTAAAATGGTGTGAAGAAAATCCTGAATTTTATAATTATAAACAGCATCTGTTTCCTATCGTGCAGGGCAGCACATTTGATGATCTGCGAAAGTTATCTGCAGAATTTATCTCTTCTGTAAATGCAGATGGAAATGCTATAGGTGGGCTAAGTGTAGGTGAGCCGGAAGAGGAAATGTATCGCATAACCGACCTGGTAACCGATATTTTACCTGTTGAAAAACCTCGTTATTTAATGGGTGTGGGTACGCCGTGGAATATTATCGAATCTATTTCTTTAGGTATAGATATGATGGATTGCGTTATGCCTACTCGAAATGCTCGAAACGGAATGCTATTTACTTGGGACGGAGTAATCAATATAAAAAATAAAAAATGGGTAGATGATTTTTCCGAATTAGACCCTAAAGGTACTGCTTATGTTGATCACGAATATTCCAGAGCCTACCTAAGGCATTTATTTTCTGCTAATGAATTTTTAGGAAAGCAAATTGCTTCGGTTCATAATCTTGCTTTTTATCTGGACTTAGTTAAAACAGCTAGAAAACACATATTAGAGGGCGACTTTACTAGTTGGAAAAAATCTGTAATTCCGCAGTTAAGAAATAGATTATGATTACAATTTTAGATCGGTATATTATTCGAAATTTTTTAGGAACCTTGTTTTTCATGTTGATTCTATTAATTGCCGTATTTATAATTATTGATATACAAAGCCATTATCAGGAATTTAGCGAAAACGGTTTTTCCGTATTGGATACTTTAAAACTATACTATCCGTTTTATGTTATCTGGGCCGTAAACGTTTTTGCGTCTATACTGGTTTTCATCTCTGTTATTTATTTCACTTCACGAATGGCTAATAATACGGAAATTGTTGCCATTACGAGTTCAGGAGCAAGTTTTTTCAGATTTTCAAGGCCCTATCTTATTGTGGGAATATTAATCGCTTTCGGTTCATTTATGACCAATCATTTCCTACTTCCCTGGGCAAATATCAAGAAAAATGAATTTAGCGTGAAAATTCTTACCGGAAACAAAAAAGATGCCTACCTAGCAAATCAAAATATATCTGCGCAAATATCTCCTTCGGAGTATATTTTTGTGAACAGCTATAATAGGCAAATGAAAAGAGGCACCGGATTTTTATATCAAAAATTTGATGAAAACAGAGTATTACTCCATGAATTACGTTCTACCGAGATATACTGGTCGGAAGAAGATACCACTTATGTTTTAAGTAATTATTACGAAAAGGAAATATCTCCGAAAGGGAAAGTATTGTCTTTAAAAAATGGCGCTACTTTAAAAAAACATTTTAATTTTACTCCGGATGAGTTACTCCCTGAAGCTTTTGTCGCTGAAACTATGAATACTCCTGAACTGAATAAATTTATAAAAAAAGAGAAAATGAGAGGCGCAAATAATGTAAACATATACCTCAATGAGCTTCATCAAAGGACAAGTTCATCGGTAGCGGTAATCATTTTAACTTTTCTCGCATTATCTCTCTCTTCAACAAAAAAAAGAGGGGGATTAGGTATTAATTTAGCTATTGGCATTTCGTGCGCTTTTTTATATATATTCTCTTTTCAGGCTTTACAAATATTTTCTTCCAAAGGAATTTTGCCTTCTTGGTTTGCCGTATGGTTACCTAATTTTATTTTTGGAATTATAACTTTAGTTCTATATATAAAACGGGCATATGCCTAAAAAATAACATACAAATACGACTATGAAGAAAAAAAAGCTTGCAAATTTAGTAGCATTTATAATCGGGCTCTATTTTATAATACGGTCGATTTTTTTGTATACCTGCACGGATGGCGACCCCTCTCAAAACGAATTTTTTGCTTTAATTTATTTTTGCTTTGGAATGGTGGCTATCATCATCCAAATAATTGTAAATTTCATCATGAAAAGAAATAATAATAATGGCAATTAATATTCTACATCTTGAAACCTCTTCTAAAAACTGCTCGGTAACTATTGGTACCGAAGGTGAGATAAATTCCTATTGTGAAGAAGTATCTCAAGATTTTAAACATAGTGAAAATCTTCATTTATTTATAGAATGGGCTCTTGAGGGGGCAGAACTTACTCTTTCGGATATTCATGCGGTAGCAGTAGGAAAAGGTCCAGGATCATATACAGGCTTACGAATAGGTCTTGCCGCAGCCAAGGGGTTTTGTTTTGGAAATGACATCCCGCTTATTTCTGTAAATTCTTTATACATTCTAGCTTCTCCTTACTTTAATGCTGAATATGATTTTATTATTCCTGTAATGGATGCTCGAAGAATGGAAGTTTATACTTCAGTCTTTGATAAGAAAGGGAAGCCTCTTGTTGAAACTCATGCTCATGTTTTACATGAGAAATCTTTTGAAGATCTGAATAATAAAAAAATTCTTTTTGTAGGAGATGCTGTTGAAAAAACCGAAATTTTTTTGAAAGAAATTTCTTTCGATTTAGAGAATGCCTCGTTTATACATGCTTATCCTCAGTCTAAAAACATGGTTAATCTTTCTTATAAAAAATTTCAAGAAGGCATCTTTGAAGATGTGGCTTATTTTGATCCTTTTTATTTGAAAGATTGGAAATAATTTTCCTACTATTTTAGTATCCAAAAATATCACCTTTTGATTTTATACTATTGAATTCTTAAATTTAATATCTGTTTTATTTTTGATTTATACTATAAATTGAAAGAGTGTACTAATTTTAATTTAGAATGTTTATATCGATAAACAAAATGTTTACAAAAAACACTCTTTTTCTTATTTTCGATAAAAATTTGAATAAATATTTTTTTTTGAAATCATTATAATAAATAGTTTGCTTTAATTAATCTGTAATAATGGTTTATATTTATTATAAGAAGATCTAACAATAAATTTACAAGTAAAATTTTCTATTATTATCCATAATTATATTTATGTTAATATAAAAATATTTGTATTTTTACGTTTTTGTATATTAAAAGTTAATTTATGTGTATGTTAATTTATTTAGCATCTTAAATTACCTTATGATATTTGCTCATAAAATTAATTTTATGATTTTTTTATAATTTATAAAATTAATTTCTCATTTCTGCAATTTGATAATTTATTTTGTTATATAAATTCTTAGTTTAATTGGTAATATATGAAAAGTTTTTACTCTGCTCTTATTTTAATTCATACTCTAGCCATTGGATCAGTTTACTTTCATGAAACTACAGAATCCTCTAAAAAATTCGACGACAGGACTTACCATCATCTAATTACATATGGTCAAAGTTTAGCTACCGGGGCTCAATCTTATCCGGCTTTATCTACTGAAAATATTGCAGGAAATTATATGATAGGTGATCAGGTATGGATTAATTTTGGGAATACCAATTCCACGGAGTTCATCCCTCTTAAAGCATCTATTGCTCGTATATACCAAAATTATCCTAAAAGCAAATCCTCGATGACTTCTGCCGAAGATCCGTTGATAGGATTAACCAACCACCTGCAATTAAAACAGTCGCAAGTTGGAGTTCAATATGTTGCCTCTTCCGATGGAGTAAATGGAAAAAGCATTGAAGCTTTATCCAAACCGGGCCTTTTTAAAACGAATTACTATAAAGAATATTTTTTAAAGTCCGTAGAATCTGCTGCCTCCATTGCCCGTAACAACGGTTACAAAATTGAAGCTCCTGCAATTTTCTTGATGCATGGAGAATTCAATTATATCAATCTTCATGATGACAGAACCAGAGGTGCTACACTCGATAAAAACGAATATAAAAGACTGTTTGTTAATTTAAAAAATGATATGCAGAAAGATATCATGAATGCTTACGGCCAAAGAAAAAAACCGGTATTAATTACCTATCAAGTGGGTTCTTCTCGAAGTGACGATAATGTAAATATAGGACTTGCTCAATTGGAGCTTTCTAATACCTACGTAGATATTATTAGTGCAGGCCCTACCTATCATTTGCCTCATAGAGGAATCCATCTGGATGCTAATGGATATAGATGGTACGGCGAAATAATGGCAAAAGTCTATTATAAAACTCAAGTTTTAGGTGAAGAGTTCAAACCCTTACAACCCAAGCAAATCTATCGTATATCCTCCAAATCCGTTGGTGTCGTTTTTCATGTTCCCCACCCGCCTCTTGTATTTGATACGAATTTGGTAAAGGCACTTCCCAATTATGGTTTTAAATTAAAGAATAATGGTGCTTTGGAAAATATTTCCGAAGTAAAAATTGATCAAAATGAAAATACTGTTATAATTACTTGTGCTAATGACATTACCGGAAATGTAGAAGTTATTTATGGCCAACAGAATATATATCATAATGGCAAATTTATAGTTAAAGCCGGAAACCTTAGAGATAGTGATGATTATCAAGCTTTTTTTACTTATGTTGATTTAGATACTAAAAAGGATGGAAACTATATTTATCCTAGAGAACGAAATGAAATGACTTTGAGACCCGACATTGAGCCTAGAGATAAAGATGGCGACTTTTTATACGGGAAGCCTTATCCTTTATATAATTTTAGTGTTGCTTTCGGATATACGCTTGAAGCTAATAGAAGTTCCATTTATATGCCTGGTTTTTATCCTAACAGAGACATTGTATATGTAAAAAAAGGTGGCAAGGGAGACGGCAGTTCTTGGGATAAGGCATATGGAGAATTGGCAGATGTTTTAAAGATAGCCGGAGAACAAAATATTGGTGAAATCGCAACTATTAAAAAAATTTGGGTTTCAAAAGGAACTTATTCTCCTCTGTATATACCGGGAAATGGTACGAATCAAATAAATGATCGTTCTTTTTTACTACCAAAAAATGTTGAAATTTATGGTGGTTTCTCAGGTATGGAAACTTCACTGCTACAAAGAGATTGGAAAAATAATGCCTCTACCCTTTTCGGAGATAATGTATACCATGTGGTCATTTCCTCCGGAGATGTCGGAAATGCAACACTTGACGGCTTTACCATTAAAGGAGGCAAAGCAAATCTTCGTAGTAATGCATATAAAAAAAAATCCCATCAAATACCTTATCATATTGAGGTAAATAATAGTTGGGTTTATACGGGATATGGAGCAGGTATTTATATTATCAATTCTTCTCCTAAGCTAAAAAATTTAATCATAACCGAAAATGAAGCTGTAGATGCCGGGGCTGGATTGTTACTGGAGGGATCGAATTCTTCTATAAGCAATATAATTATTAAAGACAATATATTGTCAGATGATAGAGCCATAGGTGGTTGTGGTATATATTCCTATAAATCATCTCCTATTTTACAAGATGTTTCCATAATTAATAATAAAATAGAAACTATCAATACAAATGCATTAGGTGCCGGCATATATAACAAAGAATCAGATCACCCTACATTAACCAATGTGATTATTTCAGAAAATAGCATTATAAATTCCAGATATAAAAATGTAATCGGCAAAGGAGGGGGAATTTTCAATAAAGATTCACGACTTCTTTTAATCAACTCCCTAATAACTAAAAATAAAGCAGGCGAAGGTGGAGGGATTTATATTGAAGGATCGGA
Source organism: uncultured Apibacter sp. (assembly GCF_946479295.1). Classification (NCBI taxonomy): domain Bacteria; kingdom Pseudomonadati; phylum Bacteroidota; class Flavobacteriia; order Flavobacteriales; family Weeksellaceae; genus Apibacter; species uncultured Apibacter sp. The sequence continues at coordinate 213,606 of NZ_CAMLFD010000002.1, read as the reverse complement.
TGGATCTGAATTTACTAACATTACCATTTCCGATAATGAAGTTTCTAATAATAAGGGAAGCGGCCTTTATTGCAACTATGCAAAACCGGTTGTTAACAATAGCATTATCTGGGGAAATAAACCGAATACTATTAATAATAATAATCAAGGATATCCTAGTTTTAACTACAGTCTAGTACAGTATAATGAAGACACAAATAACCATAATATAATGGGTAAAACCGATCCATTATTTGAAGATGATTATACCTTGAATGTTAACAGCCCTGTCATTAATAAAGGCAATAATGATTATGTACGTAGTATCAATAAAGATTTAAATAATTATCCCCGGATAGTTAAAGACATTATAGATATAGGAGCTTATGAATATCAAAATGAGGCTTCTTGTGCCCGTTTAAAACATATAGTAATAAATGATCTGGAAACAACTTATGATGGAAATCCAAAGGATATTAGCATTAATGATCTGCCCGATTACTTAACTCATGAGACTAGATACAAGGGAATAGAAAACACATCCTTTGACGAAAATATTCATCCTCCTACTGAAGTAGGAAAATACTTAGTAACTGCAATTTTAAAAGACAACTCTATTTCAAAGGATTGTGAGATAATTTTAACGGCAACATTAACTATTAAAAAAGGTATTACGAAAATTATTTCAGATGAAGTAGTTACGTATTCATATGATGGAACAGAAAAAAAAATAAATGCTGCACTTAATCATAACAATTCTACTATTTCCTATATTCCCCAACAAGGATATGTAAATGCGGGAAGATATATCATCAAAGTAAAATCAGCAGAAACTCCAAATTATCTTCCTGAAGAAAAAGATATTATATTGGTTATTGAAAAAGCAAATTATTCCGGGATAAGCTTGCCTAATAAAACTATTAATTATGATGGGTCAGAAAAAGAAATTGTTGTTGATGGTATCATTCCTAAAGCAACTGAGATAGTTTATGAATACGAAGGAATTAATTCAACCTTGTATCCTAAACAGAAAAATAAACCGGTAAACGCAGGAACATATCTTGTTACAGCTACACTTACCAATCCAAACTATAATACTCTATCGTTACGTAGTAATTTAACTATTAGTAAAGCAGATTTTATGGGGATTAAGCTGAATGAAAAAATAACTACTTATAATAGTAAAAAACAAGGTATCTCTGTCTTTATTACCGATAAACTTCCTAATGAAACTAAAATAAAATATGAGTATGAAGGAGTTAGCCCTACCATTTACGCAAAAAGTAGTGAAGAGCCTATTAATTCCGGTATATATCGAGTTACGGCTTCCATAATAAATAATAACTATAACACGCTGACACTTTCCAACAATCTTTTCATTAAAAAAGCAGAAGCATTTATTTATACTAATGAAGAACAAATATATACATATGATGGTACAATAAAAAACGTTGAAGCAACACTTAATCATAAAGAAAGCATCTTAAAATTTAGCCCTCAGAAAGGATATGCGACCGGTGGCTCATATAATATTATTATTTCGGCCGAGGAAAGTCCTAACTATTTATCAGCCTTTAAGGCAGTAAAATTGATTATAAAAAATCTTTCTTTAGGTGCCAATGCCTCTGAGGCTGTAAGTGAAGAAATCAGAATAGCCTCAAATCCTGTTTCAAACATATTAGAACTGATTTTTTCAAAACCAACAATTAAGAAAGAAAATTTAACAATCTACAATTTTATGGGTAAATTAGTTGTTGAAACAAAAGTTTTACCAGGAGATACGGTAAAAAAAATCGATTTAAGTGGTCACCATTCTGGTATTTATATTCTGAAATATAAGAATAAAATGTTCCGGTTTATCAAAGAGTAATCGGATAATATAACTAACATATAAAGAAGGATTCCTTAATTAAATTAGGAATCCTTCTTTACATCTCCTACAATGAACTTTGCTGTTCGAAGAGACGCTCCCGAGTCTCCTAATTTATGTCTAAGCTCTAAATAATTTCCTTTTATATTTTCAACATTTGTAGGGTCCAATATTTTATTTAATTCACTCTTCAAATTATTATAATTTAAATCGTCTTGAATCAGTTCGGTTACCACTTTACGATCCATAATTAAATTAACTAAAGAAATATACTGTATATGCTTTATCAATCTTTTAGCTATTTCGTAAGATATTCTACTTCCTTTGTAGCATACTACTTCAGGCACATTTAATAAAGCTGTTTCTAACGTAGCAGTTCCAGAGGTTACTAATGCAGCTTGAGAAATCCTTAGTAAATTATATGTTTGATTGGAAACAATCTTAACATGAGAATTTAAAAATTGCTTATAAAATTCAACATCAATAGAAGGGGCTCCAGCAATTACAAATTCATAGGGTAAAAAATCTTTTTCTACAGATAACATCTGAGATAACATTTTTTTTATCTCTTGTTTTCTACTACCGGGTAATAGGGCTATGATAGGCTTATCTGAAAGACCGTGTTCTTTTCTAAATTTATTTTGATCAAGATCTGGCAATGAGTTTAAAGCATCTAATAAAGGATGCCCTACAAAATCAACCTGATAATTGTACTTTGCGTAAAAATCTTTTTCAAAAGGAAGGATGACAAACATGCGGTCAATATATTTTTTAATGATTTTGACCCTCCCCGATTTCCAAGCCCATAATTGAGGTGAGATATAGTAAAACGTTTTTATTCCTAATTTTTTTACACTTTTACAAATACGTAAATTAAATCCGGGATAATCTATAAAGATAACACAATCCGGGTGATACTGAGAAATGTCTTTTTTACAAAGCTTAATATTCCCTAATATGGTTCCTAAATTTGCTACAACCTCAAGAAAACCCATAAAGGACAAATCTCTGTAATGCTTAACCATTACACCTCCTTGGGCTTGCATTAAGTCTCCTCCCCAAAATCGAAATTCAGCGAATTGATCTACTTTTTTAATTTCTTTCATAAGGTTTGATCCATGCAAATCTCCTGATGCTTCTCCCGCAATTATATAGTATTTCATATCTTAAAAATATTTCATTGAAAAACACTCAAATCTTTTAGCTTATCCTTTAAAAAAATTTAAGACTTTATAAAAGTTTCCACAGTCTCATAGAAAGCAGTCGGATTATCTACTTGTACCCAATGTCCGGCATTAGGAATTACAACTGTTTTTTCATTAGGAAACTGTTGACGTATGTTAAATTCATCTTCTTTTAAAATATAATTTGATTTTTCTCCGGCAATAAACAATGTGGGACCTTCATATTTTCCATAAGAAATAGTATTATTAATTACCTGATTATATTTCTCCGATAAGGTCTTTAAATTAAAACGAAAATTATAACGGTTATCCTCAGTTTTGTATACATTTTTCATTAGAAACTGAATTATTCCGGCCTCTTTAATATATTGTGATAAGATATTTTCTACTTCTTTTTTTTCATGTATCTTCGAAAAATCAACGCTTTGCAATGCTTCAAAGATTAATTGATGGTGCGGTGGATAAGCCTTAGGTGCCATATCAACAACGATTAATTTTTCAACTAAATCAGGATGTTTAATAGCACATTCCATAACTGCCTTTCCGCCCAAAGAGTGTCCTAATAAAATCGCTTTTTCTAATGAATAATGCTTCATATAATTCACAATATCATCAGACATAGTAGTATAGCTCATTTCATCGGAATGAAAGCTTCTTCCATGATTTCTTAAATCAATAAGATGAACTTCGTTTGTTTCTGAAAATTTCCTACCTAAAGTTCCCCAATTATCTAACATTCCAAATAATCCGTGAAAAATAAATAAAGGGGTTTTTCCTGAATTATAAAATATCTTTGAATTTAAGATATGATTTTCCATGTTAATATCTTTTTTACAAAAATATGGATATTCTTAAATATAGTAATTTATTAAATTGTGTTACAAATTGATTAAAATTTATATATGATACTTTATAAAAATGTTTAATTTTATACTATATTTTATCTCTAATCCCATACATTATTAATATAGTAAAAATTAAATACATGAATAATTCCAACAATCAGTTAAAAAGAAGTTTAACAAATAGGCACATTCAACTCATTGCTATAGGAGGAGCTATAGGAACGGGATTATTTATGGGATCCGGAAAAACCATAAGCTTAGCCGGACCTTCTATTCTCCTGGTTTATGCCATCATAGGCTTTGTCTTGTTTTTTGTCATGAGAGCCATGGGCGAATTATTACTTTCAAACTTAAATTATAAATCATTCGTAGATTTTACTACAGATCTCTTAGGTCCTATGGCGGGTTTTTTTATGGGATGGACGTATTGGTTTTGTTGGATTGTTACTGGTAGTGCAGATTTAATAGCGATTTCCGGTTATGTTGAATATCTTTTTCCGAATATGATCGCACCTTGGGTTCCGGCATTAGTATGTATCCTATTATTTTTATCCTTAAATCTATTAACTGTAAAACTTTTCGGTGAAGCAGAATTTTGGTTTGCCATAATTAAAATTCTAGCAATAATTACCCTGATCGTAATAGGCATCATATTCATTTGTAGCAAATTTAAATCCCCCACCGGCGTAACTACCTCCTTATCCAATATATGGAATGATGGAGGATTTTTCCCTACCGGATTCACAGGTTTTGTTGCCGGATTTCAAATAGCTGCCTTTGCATTTGTAGGAGTGGAATTGGTTGGAACGACGGCCGCTGAAACTAAAGATCCCGAAAAAACCTTGCCTAAAGCCATTAATGCTATTCCTATTAGAGTAATTTTATTCTATGTTCTCTCTTTAGCTGTAATTATGTCTGTAATGCCTTGGCGAACTATAGATCCGGAAAAAAGTCCTTTTATTGTATTATTTTCATTTGCGGGAATCACAGCAGCATTTAGCATCACCTACTTTGTGGTACTTACTTCGGCAGCATCTTCCGCGAATAGCGGAATATTCTCTACAAGCAGAATGTTATACGGACTTTCCATAAGTAAAAAAGCACCCATTTATTTTAGAAAGCTTTCAAAAGCTTCAGTTCCTTCCTATGGCTTAACTTTTTCTTGTATCTGTCTACTTCCTTCGGTATTAATGCTTTATTTCGGTAACGAAAATATAATGTATGCCTTCACTTTAGTTACCACTGTAGCTACTGTATTATTTATTTTTATTTGGTCTATGATACTTATTTCTTATATTTCATTTCGAAAAAGAAAACCTGAGCTTCATCATAAATCCAATTATAAAGTTCCTGGAGGCCTCTTTTCCGTTTATATTTCTTTAGTGTTTTTTGTATTTCTTATTATTGCTTTTTGGTTTAAAGATGATACAAGACAAGCTCTTATCTTTACTCCTTTATGGTTTGTATTGCTTGGTATTTGTTATTTTATAATACCTCAAAGAATAAAAAAACAATGGCAAGCTAATTTTTAATTAATTTTACATTAAGCTGTTATGCCACTTAAAATATATTTTTATTTTTATATAACAACTTTAATATAAACTGTTACAAGGAAAATATTTTACAACTATTTCCTTATTTAAAAAAGCATAAATTATCCATAATAGCGATAGATTGTAAATACCTTTCTATCCTTGAGGTTCTTACTTTCATTATATTCTTAAAATACCTAAATTTGAAAAATTTCAATGAAAATAAATATAATATATGGCTAGAAATTGGCAAACGATAAAAGAATACTCTGACATATTATTTGAATACTGGAATGGGATTGCAAAAATTACCATAAATCGTCCCGAAGTATATAATGCTTTTCGACCAGAAACAAATTTTCAAATGATTGAAGCAATGGAATATTGCCGAGAGCATTCGGAAATAGATGTAATTATTTTAACAGGGGCAGGAGACAAAGCCTTTTGTAGCGGAGGTGATCAAAATGTAAAAGGTGTTGGTGGATATGTGGGAGAAGACGGTGTACCTAGATTAAATGTACTTGAACTTCATAAGAAAATACGGGAGATCCCCAAACCGGTAATTGCCATGGTTAACGGATATGCTATAGGAGGGGGCCATGTACTCCATGTGGTTTGTGACTTAACCGTAGCTTCTGAAAATGCAAAATTTGGACAAACCGGTCCGAAAGTAGGAAGCTTTGACGGCGGATTCGGATCTTCATATCTCGCCAGAAGTGTCGGTCAAAAAAAAGCAAGGGAAATATGGTTCCTTTGTCAGCAATATACTGCTCAAGAAGCAATGGAAATGGGCATGGTAAACAAGGTTGTTCCGCTCGAACAACTGGAAAACGCCACAGTGGAATGGTGTGAAATCATGCAACAAAGAAGCCCTATGGCTCTACGCATGATAAAACGATGTCTAAATGCGGAATTAGACGGTCAACACGGTTTAATGCAATTAGCCGGAGATGCCACCTTAATGTATTATCTAATGGATGAAGCCCAAGAAGGTAAAAAGGCTTTCTTAGAAAAACGTAAGCCTGATTTTAAAAAATTTCCAAAATTTCCTTAATCATAATTAAGAAAGTTCCTTTTAAAAAAGGAACTTTTTTCTTATTCTTATTACCTTACATAAGGGGTATAATTTTTTATGTTTTTATCACCTATTAGAAAAGGACTATTATAGCTTAATTATCCTTTAACCTCATAAAACTGCTTATTACTTTAGTTTTCTTAACTACATTTCCTATCCAAATACTTCTCTATATTTCAATTCACCCTCACTAAAATTTACAGAAAAATACACGATTTTATATAAATTAAAACCTCATTTTTTTATAAAAAAATAAGAATTAGGCTACTAAATTGTTACCATTAATTACGTTTTATTTCCTTTATTTTGAGATAAAAATAAGAAGCAAATATTTATATTTAACGAAATTTTAACTAAAATTATTTATCATAATAAATAGTAAATAATTTAAAAAAAAATAGAATTTTTATAATCAAACAACTAATAATTTATCAAACATACAATTCATATACTAATAAGTAAAAACGAGTAAGGACATATTTAAAAAAAATGATTTATATCAGAAAAGTAAGCACTCGTTGTTTCGTTTTCTTTCGTAATTTTGTTACTAAAATAAAACCAAACAATTGTGAAAACAGAATTATCTAATTCTAGTAAAACTAGCTCTTGGGATGTAATTGTTATCGGAGGAGGTGCGACCGGTTCCGGAACTGCCCGAGATTGTGCAAGGAGGGGATTGCGTACGCTTATGCTTGAGCGTTACGATATAGCGACGGGTGCTACGGGAAGAAATCACGGATTATTACATAGCGGCAGTAGATATGCTGTTACCGACAGAGAATCTGCTGAAGAATGTATTAAGGAAAACATGATCCTAAAGCGTATTGCCAGTCACTGCGTTGAGAAAACTGACGGACTTTTTTTAACCCTTCCGGAAGATGATATCGCTTATCAATCTAAATTCATTGAAGCTTGCCATACAGCCGGAATAGATGCTAAGGCAATCGATCCCAAAGAAGCTTTACTCTTAGAACCTTCTGCAAATCCTTCAATCATTGGAGCTGTTATCGTTCCAGATGGAACTGTTGACCCATTTCGCCTGACCCTTTCTAATATTATGGATGCCAAACAACATGGTGCAAAAATTGAAACTTACCATGAAGTTTTAGGTTTGATAAAAGAACAGAATAGGGTTATCGGAGTTAGAGTCTATGATCATATAGCTAAAGAAGAAAAAAATTTATATGCTTCCGTTATTGTTAATGCCGGAGGAATTTGGGGTCAGAAAATTGCAGAATATGCAGATTTGAAAATTAAAATGTTCCCAGCCAAAGGATCTCTCCTTATTTTTGGCCACAGAGTAAATAATATGGTATTAAACCGTTGTCGTAAACCGGCAGATTCAGATATTCTTGTTCCGGGAGATACCATTTGCCTAATAGGTACTACCTCTACACATGTTCCTTATGAAGAAATAGATAATATGTATGTTACTCCTGAAGAAGTAGACATTCTGATCAGAGAAGGAGGAAAATTATCTCCTACCCTTCTACAAACCAGAATTTTACGAGGATATGCCGGGGTAAGACCACTAGTAGCTTCTGATGATGATCCATCCGGACGTAATGTAAGTAGAGGAATCGTCTTATTAGACCACGCAACAAGAGACGGCTTGGAAGGATTTATTACAATTACCGGAGGAAAATTAATGACCTATAGGCTAATGGCTGAATGGGCTACTGACTTAGTTTGTAAAAAATTAAATAATACCACTCCTTGTACTACTGCGGAAGCAAATCTTCCGGGATCTCAGCAAAGTACAGAAGAAATAAATCAAAAAATGATTTCCGTACCTTCTACCATACGTAAATCTGCAATTTACAGATTAGGAGATATGGCAGAAAATTTAAAAGAGAACAAGGTTACGGAAAACAGTTTAGTTTGCGAATGTGAAGAAGTCTCTTTAGGTGAAGTAGAATATGCTATTAATGAATTGCATGTTACCAACCTTATTGATCTTCGAAGAAGAACTCGTGTAGGTATGGGAACCTGTCAAGGTGAACTTTGTGCCTGTAGAGCAGCTGGGCTAATGAATCACTACCAAGTTCTAAGCTCGGATAAATCCAAAGAAGATTTAACTATATTTCTTAATGAAAGATGGAAAGGCATACGCCCTATTGCTTGGGGAGACACCTTAAGAGAAAGTGAATTTACCAGTTGGGTTTATGAAGGAGTATGCGGATTAAATAAGACTCAAGAACAAATTAAAAACGCAAAAAATGAAATTTGATACAGTAATAGTAGGAGGAGGTTTAACCGGTTTAGTTAGTGGTATCCGATTAATGCAGAATGGACAGAAATGTGCTATTATTTCTTCCGGGCAAAGTGCTTTACATTTCTTTTCGGGATCATTCGATTTGTTAAACTATTTACCTGACGGAAAATCGGTAAGTAACCCTGAAGATTCTATATCGGAACTTTCCCTACAAGCTCCGAATCATCCTTATACAAAGATTGGAAAATCTAAATTTGCTGAATTAGCCCAAGAAGCAAAAAATTTTCTTTCAGGCATTGGAATAGAGACCCAAGGGGCGTCCAATAAAAATCATTATAGAATTACTCCCATGGGTATAATAAAACCAACTTGGTTAACTATGCCCAATTTTGCTTTTATTGAGGATGGAAAATTTTCATGGAAAAAGGCAGCTATAATAAACATTGAAGGATTTTTAGATTTTAATCCGGAATTTATTTCCGAAGCTTTCGAAAAAATGGGTATTGAAATTTCCCTACAATATTTTAACTTACCCGAATTAAATACGATAAGAAAAAATCCGAGCGAATTCAGATCAACCAATTTATCTTTAGTTTTTGACAAAGAAGACAATCTGGATATTCTCGCCAAAATATTAATTGAAAAAAGTCAGGCTTGCGATGTAATTATCTTCCCGGATTGTATAGGATTCAAAAATCCGGAAATCTTACCTAAGCTAATTAATAAGGTAGGTAAGCCCGTTTATTTGATTCCTACCTTCCCTCCTTCTTTAGTAGGGGTCAGTACCCAGTTATATTTAAAAGACTATTTTACAAAATTGGGAGGAGTTTTTATGTTAGGTGATAACGTTACACACGCTGATATAGAAGCACATCACGTAACTAACGTGTATACGCTGAATCACGGAAATATTCCGATTTCCGCTAAAAATTTCATACTTTCTTCCGGTAGCTTTTTTAGTCAGGGATTATTAGCTGACAGTAAACAAGTGTACGAACCTATATTTAACTTAGATACAGACTATTTAACTGATAGAGCAGAATGGTATCACACCAATTTATTTGAAAAGCAAAATTATCAGCAATTCGGAGTTAAAACAGATCAAAATTTCCATGGAATAAAAGACGATATGCCTATAGATAATTTATTTGTAGCTGGAGCAATTCTTAGTGGCTTTAATCCATTAAAAGAAGGGTGTGGCGCCGGTGTATCCTTTTTATCCGCATTATACGTAGCTGAACAAATTTTAATCAAAGAAAAAACCTATGAATCTATTGCTCAATAAAAGTGAAAATAATTTCGAACAATGCATTAAATGTACTATTTGTACGGTATATTGTCCAGTATCCAAAGTAAATCCTGATTATCCGGGTCCAAAACATTCCGGTCCGGATGGAGAAAGATTACGATTAAAAGATCCTGATTTCTATGATGAATCTTTAAAGTACTGTATAAATTGCAAAAGATGTGAAGTTGCTTGTCCTTCCAATGTGAAGATTGGTGATATTATCCAAATGGCTCGAATTAAATACAGTAAGAAAAAACCGATTTTAAGAGATGTTATACTTGCCCACACAGACTTTATGGGAACATTAGCCACTCCTTTTGCTCCTATAGTCAATGCAATGACTTCGGCCAAACCTGTTAAAAGTTTAATTGAACCTATTCTCAAAATTGACAAAAGAAGAAGTCTTCCCAAATATTCATTCGGTACTTTTAAAAGCTGGTATAAAAAAGTAGCTAATGAACAAAAAAAATATCCTACCCAAGTATCTTATTTTCATGGCTGTTATGTAAACTACAATAATCCTCAGCTAGGAAAAGATATGATTAAGGTTCTTAATTCATTAAATATTGGAATTCAACTTCTCGAAAAAGAAAGATGTTGCGGTATTGCCTTAATCTCTAATGGTTTTATAGAAAAAGCTAAAAAGAATGCAAAATTAGATGAGTCAGAAATTCGTAAATCTGTTATTGACAAAAAATTACCGGTAATTACTACTTCATCGTCTTGTACTTTTACTATACGCGATGAACATCCTCACCTATTAGGAGTAGATAACAGCGCGGTAAAAGATCAGGTAGAATTAGCAACCCGTTATATATATCGTCTATTAAGTACAACTGACGCAAAATTAAAATTTAAAAATAAACCTTTAAAGATAGCTTATCATACTCCTTGCCACATGGCCAAATTAGGTTGGACCTATTATTCTGTGGAATTGCTAAAGCTTATTCCAAATGTAGAAGTGACCGTTTTGGAATCAAATTGTTGCGGAATTGCCGGAACATTTGGATTTAAAAAGGAGAATCATGAAGTTTCTAAAAAAATTGGTGATCCGTTATTCAAACAAATTGAAACCGGAGGCTTTGATATCGTTGCCACCGATTGTGAAACTTGTAAGTGGCAAATTGAAATGTTTACCACTAAACCATGTGAACATCCCCTTAGTATAATTGCCCATGCATTAGAGGATTGATATTATATTTTCAGTAAAAAACCCTTATGAAAAAATCATAAGGGTTTTTTTATAAACAATATTTATTTGGCTACTATAACTTCTATTCCACAATCCTCTAAAGTGCTTAAATCTTTTTCAGAAATATCATTATCTGTAATTAAAACATCAACCTTATCTAATGAACATATCTGTCCAAATCCTCTTTTATTTATTTTTGTAGAATCAGCCAAAACAATGACTTTTTCCGATTGCTCAATCATTACTTTATTTAAATGAGCTTCTGTAGAGTTAGAGGTTGACAAACCAAAATCAAGGTCTATGCCATCAATCCCTAAAAATAATTTATTACATGAAAATTTTTTTAATTCAGATTCTGCTAAAGAACCGATAACGGAAACGGAACTTTTTCTCAAGTTTCCACCCAATTGTATCACATCAATAAAAGAATCTTTTCCTAATTCTATAGATACGCTTAAAGAAGAGGTGATGACCGTTAATTTTTCATATCCAGAAATAATTTTTGCTAAATAATAAACTGTAGTTCCGGAAGCTAAAATAATAAAATCTTGATCGTTAACAAATTTAAGTGCAGCTTTCGCTATTTTTTGTTTTTGTAACACCTGCACAAATTCTTTTTCGTTAATATTTTTTTCGAAAGCATATAAAGGTTGTTTACTAGCTCCCCCATGAGTTCTATATAAAAGACCTGTATTTTCTAAATATTGAAGATCCTTTCGGATAGTAACTGCTGAAACATTTAATTTTTCGCAAAGCTCATTAACCTTAGTAAAATTATGCTCATCTAACTCATCTATAATAAGCTGCTGTCTTCTATTAAGCTTGATCATGATCAAATATTTTTAAAAGCTTAAAGTTAAGAATAAAATCTAAATTCTTATTGAATTTTATCAATATGTAAACAAAATAAACATTAACAAAAAAAAACTAACGAATCGTTTTGTTTTTATCCTATTAATTAATATTTAATTAGGTTATTTTGTCAAATTTTTAACCGTTTTTTATATGAGCTAAATGATAAATACATTATATTAAAAAATTTCATAGTGTTTCGTATTGTTTTTTTTGTAATTTTACTGACAACAGAAAAGAAGCAAAAAATAATTAAAAAAAAACAAAATGAAACGAGGTGATCAATTATCAAAACTAAATAATAATTCTGAATGGGACATAATTATAATTGGAGGAGGATCTAGTGGCTTAGGTGCTGCGGTAGATGCTGCTACAAGGGGATATAAGACAGTTTTATTTGAAGCTCATGATTTCGCAAAAGCAACATCGAGCCGCTCTACTAAATTACTTCATGGTGGGGTTCGCTATTTAGCGCAAGGAGACATTGCCTTAGTTAAAGAAGCTCTTAGAGAAAGAGGGCTATTAGAAAGAAATGCAAGTCACTTAGCAAAAAAACAAGTTTTTGTTATACCAAATTATAAATGGATCGATGGACCTTTTTATACAATTGGATTAAAAATATATGATATGTTATCCAAAAAGCTGAGCTTAGGAAAATCAGAACATATCAGTAAAAGCAAAGCTTTAGAAATGTTACCAACCGTTGAGCCTAACGGATTACATGGGGGAGTAATTTACTATGATGGACAGTTTGATGATTCACGTATGGCCGTAAATCTTGCTCAAACAGCTGTAGAAAACGGCGGTGCAATATTTAATTACATGAAGGTAACCGGCCTAATAAAAGATAATAAGAATCAGATTGTCGGTGTTAAAGTTAAAGACGAAATTAGTGGAAGCGAATACGAAGTAAAAGGTAAGGTTGTATTAAATGCCACCGGAGTGTTTACTAATGATATCCTCAATATGAATGACCCAAATCACAAAAAAACAGTTGTTCCTAGCCAAGGGATTCACTTAGTATTAGATAAATCATTCTTACCAGGAGATAATGCATTAATGATCCCTAAAACTAGCGATGGAAGAGTATTATTTGCAGTTCCATGGCATAATAGACTTGTAGTCGGTACAACTGATGTTTTGGTAGATCATCCTAGTTTAGAGCCTAGAGCATTAGAGCAAGAAATCGAATTTGTTCTTAGTACTGCTTCTCAATACCTTGTAAAAAAACCTACTCGAAAAGATGTTTTATCAATTTTTGCAGGACAAAGGCCTTTAGCAGCTCCTGACAAAGAAGGAGGAAGCACTAAAGAAGTATCCAGAAATCATAAAATTCTTGTTTCAGAAACCGGTCTATTAAGCATTATCGGTGGAAAATGGACCACTTTCCGTCAAATGGCTGAAGATTTTATTGATAAAGCTATTGATACTGGAAAAATCGATCGTAAGCCTTGTAAAACAGAAAATCTTTCTATACACGGAAATATACCAGCCGATCAAGTTGATAGAACCAATCATCTATATGTTTACGGTTCCGACATACCTGCAATTAAAAAATTACAACAGGAAAATCCTGAATTAGCTCAAAAAATTCATCCTAACCATGAATATACAAAAGCAGAAATTGTATGGGCAGTAAGAGAAGAGATGGCACAAAAAGTTGAAGATATCTTAGCTAGGAGAGTCCGATTATTATTTGTTGATGCACGCGCAGCTATAGATTCAGCAGAATCTGTAGCAAAAATTATTGCTAAAGAATTAGGGTATGATGAGAACTGGATAGCTAATGAGACTAAAGAGTTCCAAGAGTTAGCTAAAGGATATTTATTAGTAAATTACCAAAAGTAAGTTAAAATTCATATATTGTCGCAAAAAATAATTAACTCTACAAAATAAAAAAAAATGGCAAATTTTTTTACACCACCTCAGCCTACTGAACGTAAGCCGGAATCAGAGGTAAAAGGTTCGTATACGCATTTGAGACTTCAGGTTTTTATAGGAATATTTATAGGCTACGCAGCCTATTATCTTGTTAGAAAAAACTTTTCATTGGCAATGCCTTACCTAATAGAAATGGGATTTAGTAAATATGATTTAGGGATAGCTTTTTCTTTTAATGCTACCGCTTACGGTTTATCTAAATTTATTATGGGAGGTATTTCGGATAGAAGCAACGCAAGAAAATTCCTTCCTTTAGGACTAATATTAGCTTCAGTATGTACTATAATTGCAGGGACATCTATAGGGATGTACAACATTGCTGTAATGGCCGTATTCCAATTTTTAATTGGTTGGTTCGGCGGTATGGGATGGCCTCCATGTGGAAGAGTAATGACTCATTGGTTCTCAGTGAAAGAAAGAGGTACAAAAATGGCAGTATGGAATCTCGCTCACAATGTTGGGGGGGGGTTGTTAGGTCAAGTTACCAAATGGGGGATACTTTTCGCAGGTTCTCTTAGCGTAAATGTTTTAAGTTGGAAAGTGGGAATGTTTTGGTTTCCTGCAGGAATAGCCATATTAATTGCCATAATATCTTATATACTTATTCGTGATAATCCTCAAGCCTGTGGATTACCTAGCATAGAAGAATATAAGAATGATTTCCCTCCTAATTATTCTAAAGATTCTGAAAAAGTATTATCGACTAAAGAAATATTTTTTAAATATGTTTTTAATAATAAGATGCTTTGGTTTGTGGCTTTTGCTAATGCATTTGTTTATTTTATTCGATACGGAGTACAAGACTGGGCTCCTACCTATCTATCCGAAGTTAAAGGATATTCTCAAAGTGATATTAGTAATGCTTATTCTTATTATGAATTGGCCGCTATACCGGGAACCTTATTATGTGGCTGGGTGAGCGATAAGATTTTCAATGGAAAAAGAGCAATGACAACAATCATTTTTATGATTCTTGTTATCTTATCTATTGTCGTTTATTGGCAAAATCCGAGCAGCAAAGTTGTTGATTTAATCGCATTAACTGCAATCGGATTTTTTATCTATGGCCCGGTAATGTTAATTGGAGTTCAGGCGTTGGATTTAGCTCCTAAAAATGCTGCAGGAACTGCTGCAGGACTTACAGGATTTTTCGGTTACTTCATAGGAACTTCATTACTTGCTAATATAGTGATGGGTAAAGTGGTTGAATCTCTTGGTTGGTCTGCTAGCTTTCAATTGTTAATTGGTAGTGGCATTTTGTCCATTATCTTTATGGCCTTTACTTATAAAAAAGAGCAAGAATTAGATAAAAAATAAATTACGATATAAAAAAATTCTTTTTCTGTTTTTACTAAGTTTTGATTGTGATTAAATTTTTATGGATATAATTTTAAAAGTAATAAGATTTGTTTTTAGAGCAAATCATAGTTTAGAAAAGCTATGATTTAATGAGAGCAGTAATATAAAATAAATGTGAAGAATGAAAGAAAAAAATTGGATGATTTAAAAACTAAATTTCCCTATTTTTTAATGCTGTAATCAGAATTTAACCATAAAATCTATCACAATCAAAACTTCTTAGTTAAAAAAATAGATAAAAATTCACATGAATAGTTTTCAAACTAAATAATATACAAACTAAATTCCCCTACAAAATGAGAAAAAATATGCTGGCTATGTTAGCGTGTGTAAGTGTAATAGCATCATCATGCAGTAGTGATGATAATAATGTATCAACAAATCAACAAGAAAAAGTTCATCTCTTATCTTCTGAAATGCAGCACGTAAGGGATTACGTTCCTGAAAATGCTGTAATAGCACATAGAGGAACGTCTTATTGGGCTCCTGAATCTACAGAAGCTGCTTATCGATGGGCAAGAAATATAGGCGCCGACTACCTGGAAGCAGATCTTCAAATTACAAAGGATAGTGTTATTTTAGTAGTTCACGACAATCTTCTTACCAGAACGTCTAACATCAATAAAATCTATCCTGACAGAGCTGAAGATCCCGCTTCAACTTTTACTTATGAAGAATTATTAAAATTGGATGCCGGTACTTGGTTTAATCATGATAAAAACACCTCTCCGGATAGAGCAAGAACTAGCTTTTCAACACAAAAGCAATACATCAGTACTTTAGAAGACGTAATTATGTTTGCTCAAGGGAAACGTTTAAAAAGAGATGCTAACGGAGAAAGAATATGGAAAAAAACGAATACAGGATATACTTTCGAATATGAAGATGATCCGGCAGATAATGGAAACAGACCCGGTATTTATATTGAAACGAAAGAACCAAGTTTAAATCCGGGAATTGAAAAAGCATTAGTTAAAGAACTAGATCGCTTAGGCTGGAATATTATTAACAAACCGGCTACTGAATCCGATCATTTTAAAAATGGAAAAGTTAATGTGGGGAACACAAATGGAAAAGTTGTATTACAAACATTTTCACATAACAGCTTATTAATTTTAAAAGATATATTTAAAGGAAATATTCCAACCGCTTTACTTTTCTGGAAAGGAAAAGGACCTGACGATATACATGACGACCAAGAAGCCACTTATATTAAACATATAAATTTCGGAGTCGATAATTTAGCACAATTCGTTGGTCCATCAATCGCAGGAGGAACTCCTCCGGATAATTGGCCAGAATTATTAGAACCTTGGCAAGCTAAATTAATACATGAATCAGGCATGAAAATACATCCGTATTCATTTGATAACGAAGAACAAATGGGTAAATATTTTTCTTCTTGTGATGGAATGTTTACCAATCAGTCAGATCTAACTATTCGTTTCTATCACGAAAAACAACTTAGAAATGAAGGACCGGCTTATCAAAATGCTAAAACTGTTTTAACAGATTTAGGCTATTAAAAAATTTAATAAAATTATGGCTTTTCCAATACATATACATTACGTTTCATTTTAATACTATTTCACGAAACGTAACCCTTTTAAATCAATAATAATTAAGTGTTTATTAGAAAATAATTTGAAATATATAAGAATGTGTTCTAAACTTTTCAAATTTCAAATTATTAAGCCATCATTATAATTTTTTGTTCAGTAAAAAAGAGAAAAATTGTTCAAAATAAAAGATATAAAATAAATATTAACATTATAAAAAATCAAATCATGAAAAAACTAATACTTGCACTATTAGTAGTAGTTGGATTCACTTCCATAAATGCTCAAAAATTAGCAAAGTCCGGAAGTAGTTACAAATTAAAAAAAGTTATTCCTGTAGAGGGTAGACAAGGTATTGCTATTGACAAAGATTATTATTATGTATCTAGCAGCACCGCATTATTTAAATATGATAAGAATGGTAATCTTATCACAAAAAATGATAAACCATTTACAAAATTCGAAAAAGAAGTAAATCATTTCGGAGATATCGATATTTATAACGGAGAAGTTTATACAGGAGTAGAATTTTTTGATGCAGGAGTCGTTCGTAATATTCAAATTGCCGTATATGATGCGGAAACTCTTGATTATAAATATTCCATCGATTTTGGTGAAATTGAGCAACCAGAAGTTAGCGGTATTACCATCGACAGAAAAAACAATGTAGCTTGGATGTCTGACTGGACTTCAGGATGGTATGTTTACAAATACGATTTAAAAACCAGAAAATACATAGGAAAGGTTCACTTACAACCTTCTCCGCAATGGCAACAAGGAGTATATCATATAGACGGAAAACTTTTAATTACTTCCGATGATGGAGATTCAGATATTCCTGAAGCTGATAACATCTACATAGCCGATGTTAGCAATCCGGAACAAACCCGTGCTGAAGTATCTTTATTCAGATCTATTCCAGAATTTGAAAGAGCCGGAGAAATTGAAGGTCTTTCTATAGATCCGGTAACTAATGATTTAGTAATCCTTAACAATAGAGGTGCTATCATTAAAATGGGTATGCCTTCAGGTTTTTATCCTGGATATGATAGTGAAATTCATGAGTTATATATTTTTGAAAAGACTAAAAAATAATTTCTCTTCACCTTTTAATAATCATAAAGATGATAAGGTAAAGATAAAGTTTATTTAAGAGAATATATCTTTACCTTATCCTATTAACTTATATTATAAAAACAAATTAAATACTTAAAAAAACTAACATGAATTTTAAAAGTAGTTTATCTCTTTTCTTAACGGCAACATTTATTTTAGGATATGGCCAAAAAGTTTCTCTTGAAAAATTTCAATCAGAAAGTGACACAATAAAAAGGAAAGCATCGCTTGTGGAACGTATGAATAGCGATAGCTCTCAGCTTTCTCAAGGAATCAAATTAAATTTTATTAAGGAGTTAACAGGTGCGGATGAAAACAGTTTTACACCTACTCTTAAATATGGTATTGGTATGGTATTGGAAACCATCTACCAACAAGTTCCAAAAGAACAAGGCCTTCACAAAGAAGCAAATTCAAGATATAATTTCCAACCAGCAGCTTTCAAAATAGGTTTCTTACATACAGACATGGATATTTCGCCTAAATTGAGCGCAAGCATGACTTGGAATCTACATTCTAGTAAAATTTCAGATGCATTTATCAAATATAAATTCAATCCATTGCTTAATTTACAAATAGGTCGTTTTAAAGGAGCCGGAAACAGAGCTGCTAATGAAACTTCTGCTTATGATTTGGATTTGGCTGACTTTACTTATACTTCTGAAAATCAAAGTGCCGCTCAAGGAGGTCCAGATTTAAGACACTATGGTATTAACGTTTCAGGTAACGTAAAAAACTTCGTAAGATATGCTTTTTTCTTACATAATAGTGACAGTAATCGAGACAGATACTGGTCTTCATTTAATGACGGTCCATCCGAAGGTCAAGGAAATCACGGTTTAGAGTTTAAAAGCTGGGATGCTTCCCTACGTTTTTTCCCTGTAAAAAATGTTGAATTTGGAGGTCATATGGGATCCGTTAACCTTCCTGGAATGGGCTTTAAACAAGCTTGGGCTTACTCCGGATTTTTATATTATATAAATCCAAAAAAATACAAATTCAAATTTGATTACGGAACATTTAAAAATGTAAGATTTACAAGTGTTGATGAAAATGGAAATACTATATTTGTATCTCCTAATAATTTAGATTACACAAAACACGATTTTGTTAAAGTAAATAAACTGGGTTATTCATTTCTTGCAGGATTCAACATCACTCCAAAAATTGAGCCTGTTGCTAGATTTGAATATTTTAATCAAGGAAACAAAGATATTTCAGGATTTAATTATGAAAAACTTTACCTATATACTGCAGGGGTAAATTTTTACTTATACCCAAACAGTCCAAGAATGGCAAAATTAACAGCTTTCTATCAACATAGAGCTGAATCTGGAGGACCTAGCATTTCCAATGATTGGTTCGGTTTAAGTTACCAAATTGTATTATACAACAATACAAAAGGTGTTTTTTAACATAATAAATACATAAAATCAAAAATACATTTAAAAAAAGATTAATTTTAGAACAATGATCCTATTTTAAATGTATTTTCGTTTTTATTTTCAAAAGATAAATTAAATAACTAAAATCAAAAAAGATGAAAGAAAAATTCATTTTAGCTTTAGATCAGGGAACTACATCATCGAGAGCTATTTTATTTAATCATGGAGGAGAAATCGTTTCAGTAGCCCAAAAGGATTATACACAATATTTCCCAAAACCAGGATTAGTAGAACACAACCCTGAAGAAATTTGGTCTTCACAGATGTCTGTAGCTGCCGAAGCTATAGCAAAAAAAGGTATATCGGGGTTGGACATTGCCGCTATTGGTATTACCAATCAACGGGAAACTACAATCGTTTGGGACAGGGAAACCAGTGAAACCATTTACAATGCAATTGTTTGGCAGGATAGAAGAACATCCAAATATTGTGATGAGCTTAAGGAACAAGGTTTGACCGATATGATCAGAGAAAAAACTGGTTTAATACTTGATGCTTATTTCTCAGGAACTAAATTAAAATGGATATTGGACAACGTTCCAGGAGCTAGAGAGAAAGCTGAGCAGGGAAAACTATGCTTTGGTACTGTAGATACCTGGTTGGTTTGGAAGCTTACCAGAGGAAAAATGCATGTTACTGATGTTTCCAACGCTTCTCGTACCTTACTATTTAATATTCATACCTTGGAATGGGATGAGGATTTATTAAAATTATTCAACATTCCAAAGTCCATGCTTCCTGAAGTAAAACAAAGTAGTGAAGTGTATGGTGAAACTTCCACTACTCTATTCTCTACTAAAATTCCTATTTCCGGTATTGCAGGAGATCAGCAAGCTGCTTTATTCGGTCAATTATGTACCAATAAAGGAATGGCAAAAAACACCTATGGTACTGGGTGCTTCTTATTAATGAACACAGGAGAAGAAGCGGTCTTATCTAAAAACAATCTATTAACAACTATAGCTTGGAAAATTAACGGAAAAACCTATTACGCGCTTGAAGGTAGTGTTTTTGTAGGAGGTGCGGTTGTGCAATGGTTAAGAGACGGTGCTAAAATTGTTAAAACTTCAGCAGATACTGAAAATCTTGCTAAGACCGTTCCCGATAATGGAGGCGTATATTTTGTACCGGCATTAACCGGTTTGGGAGCTCCCTATTGGGATCCATACGCTCGTGGAGGTATTTTAGGAATCACCAGAGGTACTACAGATGGACATATTGCCAGAGCTACTTTAGAAGGTATTGCCTATCAAGTATATGATTTGATAAAAGCAATGGAGGCAGATTCAGGTGTTCATGAAATTGAATTACGTGTTGACGGAGGTGCATGTTCCAATAATTTAATGATGCAATTCCAATCTGATATTTTCGGGTTTAATGTAATAAGACCAAAAACTTTGGAAACTACAGCATTAGGAGCCGCTTATTTAGCCGGATTAGCTGTTGGATATTGGAGTAGTATTGATGAACTTCAGGCTCAAAGATCGGTTGACCGAGTATTTAAACCTGAAATGGATAAAGATAAAGCTGATCATTACATTAAAGGTTGGAAAAGAGCCGTAAGTCGAGTTCTTAATTGGGTTGATGAGGACGATAAATAATTGTTTATTCCCTTTCTTAAAAATTATAAAAAGCGGTTTAATCAATAATCTACTAAATTTAGAACAACCTTTTAATCAAAGTACATTAGATTTATATTTATGAGGTATTACTAATAATGCATATTTTATCATAAATCTACCTAATGGTTATGATAAATTTATTATTTAATATCTTATAAACTATTTCATAATAAATTGATAGATTTTACAGATGTTAATTTTTATAAGTTTTAAACTTTATAGAATTTGGCATCTGTAAATTCTATATTATATAATGTATGCTTAACAGTACTATACATTTTATAATAATCATTATAATTTATTTTATAGTTTTTAAAAGAATAAATACACAATTTTATATTAATTAAATTATAATTTTAATTTAATTTCAAATATTTTTTGCAATTTCTTAGATTTCATAAACATAATTTTATATTTTTACAAACTAAATTGAATATCATTTTAAAATAAAAACAAACTAAAAACACAATAATATGAAGAAGATTCTCATTTTACTTTCAATTTTCATATCTTCTATTTCAATGTATAGTCAAGAAATAGATCGATTAGATTTTAATCTTAGTTTACGATCCAATCATTTATGGAGAGGTATAACCGTCACAGACGGAGCTATGACCGATGTAGATATAAATTATGCATTGGATAATAAAAAATATCTCAAATTAGGAGTTTGGGGAGGTATAGGGCTAGGTGATACGAATGGAGAACATTACCATGAAATTAATTATTACATACATTACAGTACAGGTAAATGGGGAGTAGGTGTATGGGATGTATTTAATTCGACCGGTAGATTAAAAGGGGATAAAGATAATGATATATGGAACTACGATCGCAAAACAAGTGGTCACCGATTTGATTTCAGAGGTTATTTTGTATTTTCCGAAAACTTTCCTTTAAAACTTGATTATGGAACTTCTTTTTATGGCTGCGACAGAGATGAGAAAGGAGATCAAAGATGGTCTACTTACGCCGGTTTAAATTATCCAATAATAAAAGGTAAAGCTGTTGATTTAGACCTATTTTGTGGTGCTGCCTTTGGTCTTGCCGGTAAATCCAATTTTTATGGGAACGAGAAACATGATTTTGATATTGTAAATGCAGGAATTACGGCATCTAAAGATGTGAGCGTTCTAGGATATAAGTTACCTGTTTCAGCAACAGCCATGTGGAATCCATCTCGAAAAGAAGCAAGAGTTCAAATTGCAACTTCTCTCTTCTAAAAAATTATCTTTTCTTTATATACAAAAATTGCCGGTAAATTATATACCGGCAATTTTTATTTATTTAAGTCATATTATTATAAAGAAATAATTTCTAATTTTACATTCTTTGACCAAACTAAATACTTTATAATTAAATCAAAATATATTAAAGTAAAAAGACTATTTCTATAGATGCAAACATATATAAAAAGCTATTTAATATTATTATTTTTACTTTTTTCCCCTTTATGTCTTATTTCTCAAATTACTATTAAAATTGTAAATATTGAAACAAATTTTCCTATTGAAAATGCACCTGTTTATAATGAGGCAAATCATTTAATAGGTTTCTCGAATGAGGAAGGGATTATAAATTTAGATAATAATATTAATAAAATAACAATTCGAGCCAACGACTATCTCCCTAAAATAGAAATGATTGGTAAATTAGATAAAACCATATATTTGTTAAAAAAAATCGATAAAAAGAGTGATCCGAAAGCGGTATCAATTTTAAAAAAATTATGGGAAAATAGTAAAAAAAATAATGCAGATTATCTGAATACTTACAAATTCGATTCTTATGTAAAATTCACCTTAGATATGCCCTCAGATTCGGTTAGTTATATTTATACTCCTAAAAGAAAACTGGATACCTTAAATAATAAATTAAAGAGTTTTTTAGAAAAGAGTATGGTTTTTATCGGAGAAAGAACGATGCTTTATGAATATGATAAGAAATATGGAAAGAAAGGAATTGTAACGGCGTATAAAGCAGGAGGCTTTCATAATGCACAATTTTTTAATTTTTCCATTGCAAAATCATTCGTAAATGACTATCCTGAAATTTTAAAGCCTAGAGAAATGCAAGGTAATGTATCTAAATTAGTAGATAGCATTTATATAAATAATAGAAAAACTTATGTTATTTATACTTATTCACATGGAAAAGGCGAAACTCAATTTTATAAAAACCTGACCGTCTTTGTGGATTCTGAAAACTATGCTTTGGTAAAACTAATTGGAAATAATTCTAAGATTTCTAATATTTATTATGAAATAACCTACACCCCTTATGAAGGAATTTGGTATACAGAAGATGAGTTTATGAAGACCGAAATATTAAGTAGTAATTTTATAAAAAAAATAAATAAGTTACTTCCTAAAGGCTTACATTCTATTACTCGATTAAATACTACAGCCACCATAGATTCTCATATAACTAATTTTACTAATGATATTTCATATAGTCCTAAAAATTTTAAAGGCTATGAATATGCTATTTCTAAAGATGTTTCAAATCAAGTTGATGAAAAAATTTCATTGCTGCGAAAAGATTCTCTTACAAAACGTGAAGCTACTACCTATAGCGAACTAAATAGAATATTTGATAAATATAAGCTGGAATCTAGACTAAAATTTTTTAGGAAGCTTTCGGAAGGAGAGTTAGAATTAGGTTTTTTTAATTTCGATGTGTACAGTATGTTTAGTCACAATTTATATGAATCTTTTCGTTATCAGTTAGGAGGTCATACCAATTATAAATTCAGTAAAAAAACACGACTTGGTGGATATATTGCTAAAGCATCAAGAGATGAAGAAGCTAAAGGAGGGGCCGATGTGACTTTCTTTATTAATAAACAACATGGGGGAGAATTATCATTTAAAGCGGAAACTGACGTACTTCCTGTTGGGAGAACCAAAATAAAATATTTAACGGCTAAAGATGAGCTTACTGCTAAAACCAATAATATTTATAACGGCGATTATTTTAGCTACAGAAAAGTTGAATTATCTTATCAACAAGATTTTTTTAAAAATTTAGACATCACTTTTGTTGTTGATTATCAAAGACAACGTGTAAATTTTCATTACAAATTTAAAGATTATGATGAAAGTACCTGGTTTAATTATGTAAACACTGCCCTAAGATTACGTTATGCTCCTAATGTAAAATATATAGAATCTTCAAATGGCAAATATACATTACAAGATAAACCTCCTTATTATTATTTTACTTACTCAAAATCTTGGAAATTGTTTGAAAATAGTACAGGAATTCATCGTTTATATCTTTCCGCTTTATATACTTTTTTATCCAAAATGGGTAAAACCGAAATCATTGGAAATGTAGGGGCTACTTTTGGAGAAACGCCATTAATGGATTCATTTGAAGGCAATGGGGTCGCAAAACACGGAAAAAGTATTTGGGGAAGATTTAGCTTTAAAGGTTTTCAAAGTTTTGAAACTATGAAGCCTTCTTCCTTTTTTTCTGACAGGTTTGTATCTTTTCAATTTTCCCATCATTTTAGACCTTTACGTGTCAACGAATTCAAATCTTTACATTTTACCGTACTCTATAATGGACTTATTGGGTGGATGCCTGATAAAGATCTTCATTCCCTTTTTGAGTTCGATGTTCCAAAAGATTATTACCAGGAAGTTGGCTTCGAAGTAAATAAACTCTTATTAGGCCTTGTTGGAGTAGGCGTTTATGTTCGTTTAGGTGCTTATAAGGTTGGAAATTTAGATCAAAATCTCTCTGTTAAGCTTAATATGGATATTTAAATTAATTTTCATCCAATTTAAATTAACTTACAGTTCTATTAGATTTATTAATAAAATTTTATTTATAAACCTCCTGATTAACTATATAGGGCGATTTTTCATGATTCAAAACGGGCTATAACATTTTTAGCACAAAAAATTGTCATTGCACTTCGCGCTCCTTTAGTCGCAGAACCAATATGAGGTGTAATAGCAATATTTTCCATAGATAGCAAAGGGTTATTTGCTTTCATAGGTTCCGGTTCGGTTACATCCAATCCGGTACCCCAAATTATCTCCTCCTTGATTGCCTTTATTAAATCACCTTCATTAATTATTAAGCCTCTTGCCGTATATTATTATGGATGTTTTCTTCATCTTTTTAAAAGCCGAAATATCAAATATTCCTTTATTTTTTTCCGTCAAGGATGCATATAAACATAATATCCGATCTATTCAATAATTTATCAAAAGAAACATAACAGGCATTGAGTTCCTTCTCTACTTCTTCTTGTTTATGTCTATTATTGTACAGTATTTTCATTCCGTACGCATCTATACATTTTTTTGCCATTTTAATGCCAATACGCCCCATACCGAATATTCCTAAGGTTTTTCCATTTAACCTTTGCCCTAAATAATCTACAGATGAAAATACCGTTTTCCATTTTCCCTCTATAATTCTCCGATAATTAAAAAGGCCTTTCTTGAAACATTTAACATCAGTAAAAAAGCAATGTCAGCAATTGCATTACTGAGCACATCCGTTGAAATAACTTTTAATTGAGTAACTTCTTTAAAAAAACTTTTCGGAACTGGAGACATTACGTTTATATAGGCACCTGTTTTCTTACATTTATCTATCAGTTCTTTAAGAGATATAGGGTTTGGATCCGTCCGCATTTCAACCTCTAAGCCTTCTTTTTTTACATCTCCACACCCACTTCAGGAGTTCTGTCTGAAATAATTACTTTCAAAATTTTGTATTTTTTAATAAAATAAAGTCCGGCATGAACCGGACTTTTATTTTTTTGTTTATTCTATTAAGATTAAGGATTAGTAGACCACAAAGAAGCATTGGGCAGCAACGCTCGTCTATTTAATTTTAAAATATCAACTACCAACTCCGCAAAATCTTCAGGTTGCAATACTTTTTCAGGATTTCCGTCTGTAATTTTCAATAATTTTATAGACATGTCTGAAGCAATGGTACTTGGTGTGAGTGTAGTTACCCGAATATTATTTTTTCTCATCTCATACATCAACGATTCAGACAGGGAAATTAACCCTGCTTTTGAAACACTATATGCTGATGTATTGGCACTACCTTTTAACCCAGCTGTTGAAGAAACATTAATTATATCTCCGCACTTTTTTTCTATCATTGACGGGAGCACAGCTCTTGCCATATAATAAGGTCCGAACAGATTGGTTTGTACAATTCTTTGCCACTCTTCCACAGGCATTTCCAAAAAACTTTGAAATCCTGATATTCCTGCATTGTTAATCAAGATATCAAAAGTGCCGAATTCGTTTTGTAATTTTTCAACGGCTGATTCTACTTCTTTCTGATTGGAAACATCAAAAACAGAATAGGCAACTTTCACTCCTTTTCCTTCTAATTCTTTTACGGTTTCCTTAATCGTGGTTTCATCTCTTCCTGTAATAGCTACCTCTACTCCTTCAGCAGCCAGAGCTAGAGCCACTGCCTTACCTAATCCGCGATTTCCACCGGTAACTATTGCTTTTTTTCCTGTTAGTTTTTGCATAATACTTATATATAAATTTACAATTTTGCTAATTCTGTATCGATAAAATCCATTTGTTCTTTACTTATTTTAACTTCAGCTGCTTTAGCATTTTGTTTGGCTTGATCTGAATTTCTAGCTCCCGCCAATGCGATGGTTATACCGGGCTGTTCTGCTGTCCATTTAAGCACCAATTGAGCCAAAGTCGCTCCTTGTTCATCTGCAATCGGTTTTATTTTTGCTAAAAAATCATCAATTCTTTTAATGCTATCCGGTTGATACATTTCCATATCACGTCTAGCATCTCCTTCTCCAAACTTATGATCCGGTTTAATTTTTCCGGTTAACAATCCTCTTTCCATAGGACTGTAAGCTAAGATAGACTTTTTATTTTTAATACAATAAGGAATTATATCTTTTTCTATTTTTCTATTTAACATACTATAAGGAAGTTGATCAGAAAGTATATTACAGGATTTATTTGCTGCCTCGATTTGAGACGTTGAACAATTACAAACTGAAGCATGTCGCACTTTACCTTGTTTGATCAATTCTGACACTGCTTCAAAAGTTTCTTCAATAGGGGTTACTGTTTCTGGCCAATGTAACTGATATAAATCGATATAATCTGTTCCTAAACGTTTTAAACTTTGTTCACATTCATAAATTACACTTTCTTTTCCTGCATATTTATAAATATCGATCTCCTTACCTGAGTTATCTTTGCTGTGCATGGCTAAATCTCCTTTAGCTAAATCCCAACGCATACCAAATTTAGTTAAAATTTGAACTTTATCTCTAGAAATTCCTTTAATAGCCTCTCCTACTATTGATTCACTAGTTCCTTGACCATATATTGGCGCAGTGTCTATAGAGGTGATTCCTGCATCGTATGCAGCTTTTATTGCTTCTACTGCAACTTTTCTTTCTGTTCCTCCCCACATCCATCCTCCAGCGGCCCATGCGCCGAATGTTATTACCGATAAAGACAAATCTGAATCTCCTATTTTTCTATGTTCCATGATTTTTTAGGTTTATTGATTAAATTTAATTTGTGTTAATGTATTTCTATTTATTTTTAATATTTATTTAATTTTATTAATTATTTTCAATAATTTAAAAGAAAATATTGTACCAATAAGGGAAAATTTTTGTAAAAATTAAAAAATGCATAATTTTAAATAGTTGATTTTTATTTATTTTAGACATTACATTTATCTAATTTAATGAGCTTTAATATTAAAATACACCGATTCTATCTGTCAAAATATTATGTATTTTCATAATAATTAAAAAATTTATTTTTTTATTTATTAAACCATTATATCAAATATTTTATATTTATCGATTAAAATAATATCGTTTACTATTACTAATTATTAATTCTATAGACTTTTTTCTTAATTATAAATAAAAATTATGCTATAATTATTTATTTTATAAGTTTAAAAAATAAATAATATTTATTTTTTTACCGTAATTAATTATTATGATTTTTTTAATTATTATACGTACATAGATTTATTAATTCTATAGTTATTATTAAAATAAACTATATTTTTTTGAATATATAATAATAATTACAATAAGTAAATACTAATTTATTTTAGATAAACATGTGTAATTTTGGAGGTTATTTTGATTTTTTTTAATATTATTTATATATTTACCCTATAAAAAAGATACCTTTATGTCAACATTAAGATTTTATGCTTTAAAAAGGCTTCCGTACTTACAGCCTAAAAATATAGAGATTCCAAAGAAATTATCTGAACTATATTGTGAAAACGTTTTCTCAGAATCTACTATGCGGGAATATCTTACTAAAGAAGCATACCAAAGCATTTTGGATGCCATAAAATACGGTAAGAAAATTACTAGAGAAATTGCAGATCAGGTGGCGGTAGCTATGAAAGAATGGGCAATGTCTAAGGGTGCTACCCATTATACTCATTGGTTTCAACCATTAACCGGAGAAACCGCGGAAAAACACGATTCTTTTTTCAACCCTATAGGAGAAGGTCGCGCCATAGAAAGATTCAGCGGTTCTTTATTAATACAACAAGAACCTGACGCCTCCAGCTTTCCTAACGGTGGAATACGCAATACTTTTGAAGCGAGAGGGTATACCGCTTGGGATCCTACCTCACCAGCTTTTATCATAGATACTACATTATGTATTCCTTCTATATTTGTTTCATACACCGGTGAAACATTAGATTATAAAACTCCGTTATTAAGGGCTTTACAATCTGTAGATGAGGCTGCTACCGAAGTTTGCCAATCATATTTTGATAAAAATGTTACTAAAGTTTATTCTACCTTAGGCTGGGAGCAAGAATATTTTTTAGTTGATTCTTCCCTTTTCCAAACTCGTCCTGATTTGGTTCTAACCGGACGTACTTTACTGGGTCATGCACCTGCTAAAGGTCAACAATTAGAAGACCATTACTTTGGTTCTATCCCTACTCGGGTAAGGAATTTCATGAAAGAGCTGGAAATTGATTGTATGCGCTTAGGTATCCCGGTAACTACCCGACATAATGAGGTTGCTCCCAATCAATTTGAGTTAGCACCTTTATTTGAAGAAGCGAACTTGGCCGTAGATCACAATTCCTTATTAATGGATGTTATGAAGAAAGTAAGTCGTAGACACGGTTTAAGCATATTATTCCATGAAAAGCCATTTGATGGAGTTAACGGTAGCGGAAAGCACAACAACTGGTCTCTTTCTACAGATACTGGAGAAAATTTATTAAGCCCTGGAAAAAATCCTAAGAAAAATCTTCAATTCTTAACTTTTTTTATTAACACCATTAAGGCCGTACACGATTATGGAGATTTATTACGTTCCTCAATTGCATCTGCAGGTAACGATCACAGACTAGGAGCCAATGAAGCTCCACCGGCTATTATCTCAATCTTTATAGGTTCTCAGCTTACTGCAGTTTTAGATGAACTTGAAAAAGTTACCAAAGGCAAGCTTTCTCCCGATGAAAAAACCGATCTTAAACTAAACATAGTTGGGAAAATTCCAGAGCTTTTACTTGATAATACAGATCGTAACAGGACTTCTCCTTTTGCTTTTACCGGAAACAAATTTGAATTCAGAGCGGTTGGATCTCAAGCAAATTGCGGAGAACCTATGACCATTTTAAATACCATAATGGCTTACCAATTACAAAAATTCAAAAAAGAAGTAGATGATCTAATTGCTAAAGGTCTTAAAAAGGATGAAGCAATATTTAATATTTTAAGAGATTATATTACAGCCTCTCGAAAAATTTTATTTGAAGGGGATGGATATAGTGAAGAATGGGTTCATGAAGCTGAAAAAAGAGGCTTAAAAAATAAAAAGACTACACCGGAAGCTTTAAAATTTGAATTAGAAAAAAAATATATTGAACCTTTTGAAAAATTAAAAATCTTATCTACAAAAGAAATTGAAGCTAGAAATGAAATCAAGTTGGAAAAATATTCTAAAATGATTTCTATTGAAGCTAAGGTTTTGGGAGATATGGCAAGAAATCATATTGTTCCTGTAGCAGTTGATTATCAAACTAAGTTGATTGAAAATGCTAAAGGTCTAAAAGATATTTTTGGAGAGGATGTAATGAAATCTATGTGTAAAGAACAACTAGATCTTATTAAAAACATTTCTACTCATATCACAGAAATTAAAAGCGGTGTTGATAAACTGTTTAAGGAAAGGGATAAGGCGATCGCTATTTCTGATCCTGTTAAACAAGCAGAAACCTTTTGTAATAAAGTAAAACCTATATTTGACAAAATTAGAGAACATTCCGATACACTTGAAATGCTAATTGATAATGAAATGTGGCCATTGACTAAATATAGAGAATTACTTTTCACTTTAAGATAGAAAGATTATTATCAGTTATTCATCATATCAGAGAGTCGATAAATTTATCGGCTCTTTTTTTTACATCAAATTTATTTACCCAATTGGTATATAAAATCGATTTAAACGTTTAAATCATTAATAAAACCATTTTCTTATTTATAACGAATATAAATATCATTCTTAGATACTAAAAACGGTAAATGTCATATTTTATAAATCTATTAATATCTACTTTTGAGGCCTATAAATTTTATAAAACTAAGCTTACTATATGACAATACCGGCATTTAAGTATCAGGAAACTTTTGAACAGGGAAAAGATACAACTGAATACTATTTACTAACTAAAGATTATATTTCAACTACTACGTTTGAAGGAAAAGAAATACTTAAAATTGAGCAAGAAGGTTTAACTCTTTTGGCTCAACATGCTTTTCATAATGTTGAATTTTTACTTCGACCTGAACACCAAAAACAAGTAGCTAGCATATTATCAGATCCTGATGCCAGTGAAAATGATAAATTTGTAGCACTTACCTTCCTACGAAATTCCGAAATATCAGCTAAAGGTATTCTTCCTTTTTGTCAAGACACGGGTACTGCTATAATCATGGGAAAAAAAGGACAACATGTATGGACAGGGGGTAATGATGAAGAAGCTTTATCTAAAGGAGTATACAATACTTTTACTTCTGATAATCTTCGATATTCGCAAAATGCGCCTTTGGACATGTATAAGGAAATTAATACAGGCACTAATCTTCCCGCCCAGATCGATTTATACGCGGTTAACGGTCAGGAATACAAATTTTTATTTGTAGCAAAAGGGGGAGGCTCGGCCAATAAAACCTATTTATACCAAGAAACTAAAGCACTTTTAAATCCTGACAAATTATTTTCATTTTTAGTTGAAAAAATGAAATCTTTAGGGACAGCTGCTTGTCCTCCTTATCATATAGCTTTTGTTATTGGGGGAACTTCCGCAGAAACGAATTTGAAAACAGTTAAACTTGCATCTACAAAATACTATGATAACTTAGCAACTTCAGGAAATGAAGGTGGACGTGCATTTCGAGATCTAGAAATGGAAAAGAAGCTATTGCAGGCAGCTCAAGAATTGGGATTAGGAGCTCAATTCGGAGGGAAATTTTTTGCTCACGACATTAGGGTTATCCGTCTTCCTCGACATGGTGCATCCTGTCCTGTAGGTATGGGCGTGTCCTGTTCTGCTGATCGAAACATTAAAGCTAAAATAAATAAAGACGGCATTTGGATTGAAAAACTTGAAGACAATCCTGCTAGACTTATTCCGGAACCTTATCGAAAAGCTGGGGAGGCTGGCGGCATTAAAATCGATTTAAATCGCCCTATGAAAGAGATTCTTTCTGAGTTATCAAATTATCCTGTTTCTACTCGATTATCATTATCAGGAACCATAATTGTGGGAAGGGATATTGCTCATGCTAAGCTACAAGAAAAACTTGATAATGGAGAAGAATTGCCACAATATATTAAAGATCACCCAATTTATTATGCCGGACCTGCAAAAACGCCTGCAGGACATGCTTCGGGTTCCATGGGACCTACAACCGCCGGAAGAATGGATTCTTATGTAGACTCTTTTCAGTCACATGGTGGGAGCTTAATTATGATTGCTAAAGGGAATAGAAGCCAACAGGTAACAGATGCTTGTCATAAGTATGGAGGCTTTTACTTAGGTAGCATAGGGGGACCTGCTGCTATACTGGCTCAAACAAACATTAAAAGTTTAGAATGTTTAGAGTATCCTGAACTAGGAATGGAAGCTATTTGGAAAATAGAGGTTGAAAATTTTCCAGCATTTATTCTTGTGGATGATAAAGGCAATGATTTTTTTCAACAAATTAAAGGAAACACTTGCAATATTTGTTAAATAAATTACTCTTTATTAAAGAAAAGCAGCTTAACGTGTTAAGCTGCTTTTTACATATTTATAAAGTTTGTTAATGTCTTCCTTAATTTATCAAAAAGAGAATTATTATAAGATTATCTTATTTTTTAGCCTGATCTTCTTTGATTATAGTACTTTTTATATTCTTATTCATTTTAAATTTCTTAAATTCTTCTAAATCATAAACTGGACAAGCTCCTATATGATTAGTTATAAATGCTCCTAAAGCTATTGCTTCTTCAATTGAATCTGATATTGAAAAACCTTGAGCTCTTTTAGCTAAAAATCCTGCTAGAAAGGAATCCCCACTTCCAACGGTATCTTTAATTTCTACTTGAATTGCTTCTGAATAAATGTATTGATCTTGATTGCAATAAACCGCTCCCTTGCTTCCTTTGGTAACAATTAAACCGTCCAAAGAGAAGCATCTTCTTATGTATTTTATGGCTTCTTCTTCTTCTGTATATTCTTTTCCTACCCAATCTAAAAGAAGCCTTAGTTCAGCTTTATTCATTTTCACTAAATCTGCTTTTTTCATAAATTCAATGATCGATACTTGTGATATATAAGGTGGGCGCAAATTGATATCAAAAATTTTATAAGGAGCAACTTCTAATAGCTTTATAAGCGTACTTTTTGACAAGTTATTTCTGCTTCCTAAACTTCCAAATACAAAACCTTGTGAATTTTTTACTAAATTTTCGTATTCTTGTTTCCATTCTATAAAATCCCAGGCTACCGGTTCAACAATAGTATAGTGGGCCTCATTATTTTTATCTATTTCGGCTATTACAGTACCCGTATCATATTTATTATTTATTTGGCATTCATCAACTGGTATCGATGCTTCTTTCACTTTTTCAATCAATTCTTTACCTAATTCATCGTTTCCCACACAACTAATCATTCTTCCATCAATACCCATTTTATTGAGATGGTAAGCAACGTTAAACGGAGCTCCTCCTATTTTCTTTCCTGCTGGAAATATATCCCATAATATTTCTCCAAAACAAATGATTGGCTTCATGTTTATAAATTTTAAAATTATATTATTTTTTTATGAAGAGTGTTTTATTATTAACTTGGAGTTATAAACTCTCGGTTTAATTTTTAAATTTTTGCCTTCAATCAATCCGGTAATTAATTCTACAGCTTCTTTGGCTATTTCATATAAAGGTTGCTTTATATGAGACACCGGAACTTTAAAAATATCAAAGGCCTCTGATTCATCGAAGGTAATAAGTGCTAATTCATCAGGTATTTTTATATCTACCGTCATTAATTTTTTAAGTCCTGAAAGTGCTAATTTATTAGTTGCAAAAAACAATGCATCTATTTTAGCTTCTTCGAACAGAAAATAGTCTATTGCTTTTGCAACCTCTCTATCAATGTTTGCTTCATTAATATATTTTATATTTTCCGATTTGCTAATTAATCCTTTATCTGAAACAGCTCTTTTATATCCGTTTACTCTTTCATTTAAATGAATTAATTCTGTTTCAAAAGCTAATAAGCCTATATTCTTTTTTCCTCTCTTTATCAAATGTTCCGTAGCTTGATAAGATGCACCGTAATTATTCGTTGTAATTACAGGTAAATCGATATTATTAAAATATCTGTCAATTAAAACAACTGGTACCTGAGAATTTGCTAATTCTAGTATACACTTTTCTGAACCTTGTACTGGCGCAATTATAAATCCATCTACCTGTCTGTCCTGAAAAATATTTATTAGTTGTTCCAATTTTTCTACTTTTTCATCTGAGCTTCCAATAAGAATTAAATATCCCTTATTACTCATTTCATCTTCTATAATTCTAGCTATTTGCGAAGCAAAGGGATTTGCTATATCTGCTACTAGCAAGGCAATTGTATGTGTCTTTTTTGCCTTAAGACTTTGCGCTATACTATTAGGTCGATAATTAAGTTCTTTTGCTGCGCTTTTAATCTTCTCTGCAGTAAGTTTATTTATTCTATTTGTATGACGATCATTCAAAACATAAGAAACCAACGCAGTTGATACACCTGCTTTTAAAGCAACATCTTTAATGGACACTTTCTTTTTCATAGTATTCTTATTTAAAATTTTTGTCTATAAACCTAATTCTTTTTCTATCTGTTCTAAAGATTTTCCCTTAGTTTCAGGAATCCAAATCTTAACAAAGATAAAAGCTAATACGGTAAATATCCCAAAAATTCCAAATAAAGCGCTATCACCTAGGTTAGCTCGAATAATTGGAGCAAAGTATACAGTTAAAAATGTACATCCCCAACTTATCGCTGTAGAAAAAGACATTGCTATTCCTTTAATTCTGTTAGGGTAAATTTCAGATATAATTACCCACATTACGGGAGCAAAGGAAGCTGCAAAAAAAGATATATATCCTAATAATGCAATTAAAACTCCCATACTATTTTTTTCGGGTTGTAAAAAAGCATATGTCAAATATCCTAAAGAAATAGCCATTCCAAACGCTCCCCATAATAAAAGGGTTTTGCGACCTTTGGAGTCAACCAATTTCAAAGCAACTATTGTCATCAGTACGTTTACAATACCTACAATCATTGATTGTAATAAAGCCGTATCCCCTCCTACTCCTGCAGAACGAAAAATGTCCGGAGCAAAAATCAATACAGCATTTATACCTGTTATCTGTTGGAAAGCAGCTATAAGTGTACCTATTGCAACTATTTTGCCAGTTTTTCCTGTAAATAATTCTTTACTACTTGCCTTTTCTTTGTTTTTTTCAGCATTAATAGACTTTTCCATTTCTGGCAATTCTTTTTTCACATAGTCATCTCCTCCTATTTTATTTAAAATCAATACTGCTTCCTCTTTTTCACCTTTAGCTAATAACCATCGAGGACTTTCTGGAAAAGAAAACACTAAATAGATTAGGAAGACAATTCCAAAAATCGCAGGAACTCCCAACATATATCTCCAACTCTCTTGACCTAAATTAAGTAAGAAATAATCAAAAACGTAAGCAAGAAATATACCTATTGTTATTGCAAATTGATTGAACGATACTAGTGTTCCTCTTTTATTTGCGGGGGAAATTTCAGATATATACATAGGCCCTACTACGGAAGTTGCTCCAACGGCAAAACCTGAAAGAACTCTAAAAATAGTTAGTCCCAAAAAACCTGTTGAAAAAGCGCAACCTAATGAAGAAATTATGTAGATCAGCGCCGTAATAATCATTACATTTTTACGACCATATTTTTCAGCGATGCTTCCGGTAAAGAAAGCTCCTATTAAACAACCAATCATTAAAAAGCTGGCAACTGTACCTAGACCGCTATCACTTAAGTTAAAATCTTGCTTAATGAGATCATTAGCTCCTGCTATTCCGGCCATATTTAATCCGAACATAAGACCTCCGTTTACTGCTACAAATGTAATCCAATAGAGATATTTTGTTTTCATAAGAAAATTATAATTTGTGGTTTCAACGGTAAAATTATGTTATTTAATCGATTAAATAACATTATATCAAATGAATTATATCATGTTATAAAGTTATATATTTCACAAATACTTATATTTTTAATTAAAATAACCTACTAATTAGGCTATATCATATTATTTAAACACAAATTATTAATTAGTATCATTTTTATCTAAATAAACTTATATTTATCTTATAAAGTCACTTATATAATAAAAATTAGTACTTTTATAAAAGATTTTTAATTTAAGATATTTTGCAAAATATTTTTTTTCAAACAAGACAAGTACATTTTTTTATAAATGATATAAAGAAATACATACAACGATAAATATAACATCTTTTCATCAATTAAATTATAAGTTAACCGTTTAAATTAATTTATCTTATCTCGAAACAAATGGATATATTAAATAAGTTATTTATATTAAGCTTGATTATTATCTTTTTTAAGAAAATTAAGGAATATGGTTATCGATTGAAATAAAATATTGGATAAATTTGATTTTATAAAGTCTATTAAAAAAATCAGATATTATATACATAATCATGAAATAAATTACTCAAATAAAGATAAAATAAACAAAAGAAGAAAATTTATTAAAATTTAATTTATCTATTAAACAAGTAAAAATTTAACCCTAAATAAGATAAATATAATAAAAAGTAATAAAAATAAGCCCTAATATTTTTTAGGGCTTATTTTTATATCTACTTGTGTAAAATTATATATAATTACTAAAAGTAATTTGAAGTTTCTTATTATAAACCTCGTTTAATTAAATTTATTTTACAACCTTCTTATTATATTTGAAGGGGAACAATAACTAATAAAAGGTGATTTATTCAAGAAATTAATCATAGTGATTATTTTTAGTTGCTTTTTTACTTTTCTTAGTAATTTTAGGTGGATATTTTTTGAATAATAATTTAACTGTTGAATTGTAAAATGAAGCTTTATTAGCAGTAGAATAATTATAAGGCTTGGAATCGATGACTTTTGCTGTCCATACTAATTTTTTTGTAATCGCGTCATCAAAATCTATTTTGAAAAAATAATCTGTAACTTTTCTATTTTTTACAGGGATGCCAACATTGGTACCTAATCCAAACCATCCATTACCACCTCCAATTCCTAAATTTACTGTGTTATAGGATTGCTTACCAATTTCGTTATTTACTTCTAAGGCAATAAATACATCTGGATTATCTGTATCCTTTTGTAATCCCTTGGATTGCAAAACAGCATCTAGATTCTTCATAAAATTAGTACTGTCAATCTTATTATTTAATTTAATTTGATTATCAGTATAATAATTATAAGTTCTAATTTTTGAGAAATTGTACTCAGAATCATAATCCATAGAAAGATTATCGGTTGCACACGACACCAATACTATTAAAAAGATAAATGATAGCCAATGAAATTTCATGAAATAAAACAATTTAAAGTTAATACACTAACAAATTTACTAATATTTTAGTCATCATCTGAGTTTTTATCTGGAATTTGACTTATTTATGTGATTGTTATCAGGTTTACGTTTTTTTATGTTAAAACTATACTTCCATGTTATAATTTTACACCTGTTAATTAATGCTTCTTTATGACAAAAACTTCTATTGAAATAAAATTTGCAAGCGAAGTCATTTCAGATATTGCTATAAGCCTTATCATGAATGGCGCAAATACCTCTCGGACATTAAAAAATACACAAAGGATAGCCAACGCATTGGGCTATGATGCAGATCTATTTTTCTCTCTTTCCGGAGTTGTTTTAAGTGTAAGAGATCAAAAAACAAATGTAATACATACCATTGTACGTGCTATTCCTCATATAGGCGTAAATTTCGAAATTGTTTCCGAAATAAGTATTTTATCCTGGAGAGTTGTTCATGAAAAAATGAATGTAAATTCAGTTAACGAAGAATTTAATTCTATAAAAAAAATAAATCATTATCCTAAACCTGCTATCTGGTTTTTTGTAGGGCTTGCCGGTGCTAGTTTGTGTAGGATACTCAATGGAAGTTGGATTGAATTTTTCATAACTTTTTTTGCTACTGTTATGGGCATACTTGCTCGACAATTTTTAACACAAAAAAAATTCAACATTTTTATAATTTTTACTGTTGCTTCTTTTACCGCTGTATCTGTAGTAAATATATTCCGAATTATTACCGGGCTTGAACTTAAAAGTGCTTTTGCCGCAAGTGTTTTATTTTTAATTCCAGGAGTTCCTCTTATTAATTCATTTATAGATATATTGGAAGGGTATGTGATGCAAGGTATAGCAAGAGGGATGCATGGGTCAATGTTAATTTTCGTTATCGCTATGGGTTTATTTTTATCATTATTTTTATTTGGTTATGGATTTAATTAGTTTTTTTACTGTTAGTGAAAGTGTCTCAATTTGGGAAAAAATATTTTGGTCTATGTGGGTATCAATAGGCTTTGCTGTAATTTTTAGGACTCCTTATCGTTCTATGTGGGCAGTTGCTTTATTAGGAGGTTTAGGTTTTAGTTGTAGAGCAATTTTACTACATTATTTCGAAAACCAAATTGTATTTTCAAGTTTCGCAGCAGCTAGTTTAGTGGGTATATCCGGTGTGTATTTTGCTCACAGAGTACATACACCCCCTATTGTATTTACTATCCCTGCTGTCATTAATATTATTCCTGGGAAAATGGGATATGAATTTATGATTTCACTAATTGAAGTTATGACTTTAAAAGAAGGTGAACCTCTTCAGTTTAATTATCTCGTAGAAATGCTTGAAAAAGCTACTCGCACCGGTTTTACTTTGTTATCTCTTGCCTTTGGTGTAGTATTCCCATTATTAATATTTAAAACTAAATCTGTAAAGCAAGCTAATCTTAATCTATTATTTTTAAATAAATTGGTTCATGCGAAAAATAAAAATGAATAATACTGAGGGTATTTATATGATTTTTATTATAATTTTCTCTATGGACTGATTGGCTTTAAATTTGGATATTATTAAATATTTCGAATATTAAGAACTTTTGATAGAATAAATATAAAATGATTTTAATTAAAATCTAGACTAATTAATTTTATATTGAACAAAATTTATAAAAATTTAATTTATAAAAAAAATCAATCATTATAAATGATTGATTTTTTTATCTTACTTATTACAATATTACTTTATATTATTCTAACCAGCTTTACTATTTTTTTTGAAAATCATATTAATTAATTTTAAAGGATTTATAATTAACTGTATTATTTTAAGCTTAGTTAACAAAAGACAAGAAATTGTAATCACTATAGCTGCTAAAATATCAACTATAATCGGTATATGATTGAAATTTTGAGTAACTTTCCCCCAATATATCGGATATACAATTAAAATATGTAATAAAAGAATTCCTAAACTAGCAGATCCAAACTTATAAAATGTATCTGGTATAATATTATAAAATGCTACAGAGCTTACAACTGCGAACAATAAAAATATAACTCTTTGAATTAATCCTTCTGTAATACTTGGAAATATACTATAAGGATAACCACCAAACGTTGAAAATGCGTAATAATCTTTTCCAAAAAGTATAACAATAATACCAAATATTATAAAAAATAAAATAGGATATATTTTTTCAATATTTTTTATTTTATCCCATATATCTTTTGGCGCATAATATCCTACAAAAAAATGCGGAATAAATACAAATATTCTTAAAGCAGAAGCATAATCGGGATGTGCGATTGGATCAAATTTTATAAAACCTACACCTAAAGAAATCAATAAAGAAATTAAAAAAGTTAGTACCATAGGTATGTCGTATTTTTTTATAATAATTATAAAAAATCTCCATATTAATAACCCTATTATATACCATAATGGTCCTATGGGAAGAATTATATATTTTAGCAAGCTAAAATGTCCGGACATTATGGACGGAACTGAATAAATAAGTTGAAATAAATAATTGACTAATATAAGGCCTAAAAAAAATTGTTTAAATTTTTCCCAAGTTAAATTTTTAGAGAAATATCCTGAAATGATAACGAATAAAGGTATTGTATAGGTTGAAGAAAAAATATAAATTAAAAGTTTAATTTTTGTTTTAAATAAGTCATATTCACATGTGTGTGCTAATACAACAAAAAATATTAGAATGAACTTTGCGGAATCTAACGATTTATTCCTTTCCATAGTAAAAAATTAATTAATGATAAAAATATTTGATTATAAAATTATTTTAAAATTTAAGTTGCTTTTATATAAAATATTTTAAAGTAAAAAAACAACTTAATTTTAAGTTCAATAAATAAAATATTTATAAAAAGATCTCTTAAAGCAAAAATGAAATAATACTTGCATTTATTTTAAATATTTTTAAATTTCAATTAACTCCTTTGAACTCCTTTTTTTATAAAAATACAATTCAAATATACATATAAATTGTTTACATAATACATTGTATAATAAAAACAAAAAAATAGCAATAAAAATCACATAAAACAAATAAAAAAACAAAATAAATATTTTTATGTTAATAATACAACAATAAATACAATATGATTACAAATAATCATATTATTAAAATATTTTATTTTTTATAATTATATTAGATTTTGATTCACAAATTGATAATAAAACTTTAAGAATAATCGGATATGATTTTCTACTAAAAAATCAGACAAACTTTTAATGATGGTTATATTCTAGTAGGTTATTCTAATCTCTAAAAAGTAGAAAAAATTAGACGGATACATAGGGTGGTTGATAAAGCTAAATAGGAATTGGATATAACTTTATAAAAATAAAATCTATTGCTATATCTTAATATATTTAACTTCATTAATTCTTTTTATAAAGTATGTGTTCATTAATTTATTATAATTTTCTAATACTTTTTTCATATGATAATTTATCTATTTTGAATATTCCTTTTTTAATTTTCGTCCTATCTTTTCTTGCTAAAAACGTCCATGGATAAAGATGATTATTCTATATTTAGAATACGATATATGGCTACTAAAGATATAGATGAGTATAAAATTTACACTCTTATTTAAAAAATTCAAATTTTCTAACACTTACTTTAATCTAATATGTTGAGGAGAAAAGCCATAACGTTTTTTAAAAGCGATAGAGAAATGAGAAACATTTTTGCTCCTAACTTCTGCACTAACATCTACAACTTTATTACCTATAGTCTTTATTAGATCATAGGCAACTTCTAATCTCTTCTTAATAAATCATTTTTATGGAGACAAATTACTTATTTTTTAAATCATGTTTAGTACGTCCGGTATAGTTTGCAAACCCTTTCATCGAAAATTCTTACACATAGTTATCATTTATAAACTCAAGAATATCTACTTCCCAAGGTTCAGTAAAATCGAACAGAGTTGATGTTAATTGTTAGTCAATATTTAATAATGAAATAATACCCTCTTGCATTTTGAGTTCCATAAATTCTTTGAGCAGTTCAACAGATTTATCAAAAAATGAATATATAGAATTGGAAGTACATTCTATTTCACGATTTTTGGACAGCTTTATAATGCTACAAGAAAATTTTGGTATATCATCTGTTAATATTTTATTCTGTTTTTAGTTTCTTGTATATATTATGGATACAATATTAACCCGTCTACTTTCCTTTTTATTTTTTAAAATTTGAGCCTATCAGATCCTCTGTATTAATAGATAATGAAGTGGCGTATATGTAATGACCTTTAACAAAAAAACTGAGTTAAAACACGGTATTCTAGACTTATTCCTATTAATGAAAGTTTCTATATTGGAAATAATCTCAAAGAAAACGGAAAGAAAGATTTCATATTAATCTTTCATGAACAGCAAATTCATATCATTCATTTTTTTTATATAAAAATCGCTACCCAAGAAGGAAGACTGATTTTGGAATTGAACTAAGAGAATATTTCAAATACTTAAAATTATTATGAAAAGAAAAGACAAATCTTCATTTACAGAAATGTAAGACAATATTTTACCTAAGAATATAAATATTGTAATCTATTTAATCATTGTATTTTGGAATTAATAAGACGAGGACTAAAGACGTCTCTAATACTTTTGAATTAAATAATAAATCAACTACCGAATTCCTACAAGCTTCCAAAAGCATTATTACTCATCATATTAAAAATTTAACTA
Organism: uncultured Apibacter sp.; assembly: GCF_946479295.1. Taxonomy (NCBI): domain Bacteria; kingdom Pseudomonadati; phylum Bacteroidota; class Flavobacteriia; order Flavobacteriales; family Weeksellaceae; genus Apibacter; species uncultured Apibacter sp. The sequence continues at coordinate 171,626 of NZ_CAMLFD010000002.1, read as the reverse complement.
AAGTAAAACTGATAAAGAAACTGGTTCGGGAATAATCATAACTAAAGATTATATGTCTTCCAATTTTAAAATTGACAAAAACATCGGAGGTTTTACTATTCTTGATTTTGATATTTGGGAAGAAATAAATAATAAATTCGGAAGACTTACTTTAGAACAATTTGCTGCTTAACATTTAATTTTTTCATCACTAATAACAAAATTGAGATATATCAGCAAATCTAGTATAAGCAGACTACTTATAATTAAAGCTAAATACTGTTAAAACTTCCATAAAAATATTAGAAAAAAGAAGTTAATGAAATGTTCATATAGAGGAATTCATTTTAAATTTGATATTTTACTCCTATCTGCGTCAATAATTTTAAACATTTAAAAAAGTCAAATATTTGAAAATGGGAGAAAATATGATCAAACAAGAAGTTCAAAAATTGTAGAAAATATAAAAGATCAATACAGAAAAGAAATTGGTTTTAAAGAAGATAAATTAGAATAGTATAAGCATGAATTTAAAAATAATTCTTTTATGCAAAAATATTAATACTAATAATTCAAAGTTTAATATGTAAAAATTAATATTCTGGTTTAAAGTTTAACAGTTTGTATTTAAAGATTTACTAACAGTATTAATATAATATAAGTTATAATATATATTTAAATACATTATATAGCTAAAAGTATCATATATATAAAATTTACATATAATTATAATAAATTTATCAACATCAATAATAACTCCAGTAAAAGAGGGAGCAAAATAAAAAGTTTTAATTAATTCTCTAAAGAATCTAAAGAGACATCATCAAATATATTCAGAAACGAATTTAATCATATAAAAAAACACTTTAGCTATAAATTCCTACGGATTGAAAAATTCAAAAATTTAAAACCTATTGCTAAAATTCTCTGTTCAGGAAATGAAGAGATGAGTGTAAAAACTAAAAAATTAATTAGCTTCCCATTGATAAAAAGGAGCGGTAGAATTAAGAGAATAATTATTTTTCCTTAAAAAAGAATAGATTGAAGATATTTTTACTAATGTCTTAAAGTAGGTATAAGTTGGAAAAACTATATTTCTGAATAATAAAATTCTTTAGATTATCTTATTAATTTATTATATAATAAAATATTGATATTAAGTAATTTTCTAATTTTTAGAGATGGTAGGAGTATCCCCCTACCATTAAAACATGATACACTTAAGTCTTCTCACCTGATAACAAATAGTCGTGAAACTAAATTTTAAAGATTTGAAAAAATGATATTTTTTACAACTATTTTTATTCTCTAAATTTTATGTCAGATTCGCATGTAGTGAAATACATATCTTATTTGCTTCATTTTTTCTTAGTGCAATAAATATGTAATCCGCAGAATTTTTCCAATCTGTAAAATACCTTTTATCGTTTTTTGCACTTCCAGTCCAAGTAGTAATTTTAACTATCCCGTCAGCCTCACTCTTATTACTAGTAATATAACATTTATAGTCTACCTTATTTCTATTATATGTTATATAAATAAATTTAGGAAAAACAAAAAATTTTATACAGTAAAAAATAATGATAAAAGAATAAATCTGTACATAATATTTATGTAATTAAACTCATAAGAAACACAAATATTTCTATTTGTATTTCTTACTCTTTCATTTTTTCTATTCAATAACTCCCAACTCAATCAAATCTTTCTTACCAGAACGTCCAGGTCTGTAATAAGCCTCTCCTTTAATTTCTGCTGGAATTTTATATACTAAATTAGTGGTTTTCGTAGTTAATGGATTAATCTGTCCAAGTAACCCCCAACCATCTGATAGTATGGTTTCTGAGTGATCAAAATTATATTCTTTTCCATTATAATTAATCAATACTTCTCCATCCATTAACATTCTACTTTCATCACTTATATTTTTGAAAGTTGTGTTTAAAATTAAATAACGGATTCCCTCTTCTTTTTTAAGTTCTGTAAATTGATTCCCAGTTTTTACCTTATCTTCTATACTTATTTTTTTCACTGTTACTTCAAAATACTCTGTCTGTAGAGGCTCTCCTATTTTTACCAAATTAGAAGAATTCTCTGTAATAGAAGTTTTAGAAGTTGAAGAAGATACAGAATCTTTTTTATCTTTCCCCAGACTTCCATAAGCAATAAATGCAAAGAATACAACGGTTAAAGCTGAAACTAAGTTTTTAAAATGTTTGTTCATAGTATTAAATTTTAAATTTATATATAATTGATTTTTTGAAAAATATAAAAGGAAGGAGAAACCCTAATAAATAAAATAACAAATCTATTATATCAAAAGTTCCATCAAGTAATTGAAATAATTGTAGTAATTCAGACCCGATTGCTATAAAAGGAATTATTATAAACCAAATTACATTTTCCACAGATATTATATTTTTCCAAGTGTAAAGTGTAAAACAGACATAAGAAAAAACATATAGCCCATCTGGCAGAGAAAATAATATCCAATCAGGGATATATCTGATAAAAGAAATGGAATATTCTCTTAATTCCTGTAAAAATTCTTGTATACCTACTAGTTCACTCCATGAAAAAATTCTTAAAGAAAAAGCCCTAAAAAATACATATATTAGACTGCCTATCAATAAACTACTGCTACCCCCAATTATTAGGTATTTTTTTTGTTTAGTAAAAGAATTATTGATTGTTTCCAAATAAAATTCTAATTTTAATTTATGCCTCCAATTCCAAAAAGCAGAATTAATTTAAACGATAAAAGCGTGGATATTGAACTTATTAACACAAGAGGTTCGCCTGAATCCATATACGCAATAAAAACATCCCACGCCATTTTGACGCAAATGTTAATATTTAGCTAGTGTGTGAAATATTTGAAAACTGGCGATTTTCTGGTTATCACTAAAGCTAACGCTTATATTTTTTTATTCTAAAATTTTTAATTTCATATAAATTCTGATATTTTAAAAAATCTACTTTACAAAAATAAAATATATTATTAATATAATATCAAAATAAAATTTATTTTAAATAAAATTTTTCTTTATATACATAATCATAATATTAATTTTTCCGAATTATTTTAACAAAAAAACCCATAAAACATTATTAATTAATGCATTATGGGTTAAATTTAGTAGCGAGGAGCAGACTTGAACTGCCGACCTTTGGGTTATGAATCCAACGCTCTAACCACCTGAGCTACCTCGCCGATTAATTCGAGGTGCAAATATAACGGGATTTCATTAAATTACAAAATATTTAATCTTAAAAGTTGATTTTTAACTTTATGCTTTAGGTAAAAATATTTCAGCTAACATACATCGTACACTTCCCCCTCCATATTTTTCAATAGTAGGTATGTTAAATACCAATATTTGAGTGTATTTGTTTATTACATTAATTTGACCAGCGTCTAATGATTGATAAGCCGTATTGGACATGACAAGAAATTTATCTTTTTTATCATTTTCCAGCTGTAAAGAATTGCCTAAAAAAAGATTCATTTGTTCTTCTGAAATGCTTATTACTTCTTTTTTCGTAGTATGTAAAAAATCTAATACTAATTTTCTTTCTTTAATGTTCTGAATGGAATCTTTACATATTATTGCGAAATCTTCAGTTACGCTCATCATCACATTGGTATGATAAACCGGATATCTTTTATCCTCTTTTACTTGAGTGGAATGAAAGACTATGGGTGAAAATTCCAAATCTTCACAAAATTCAATAAAAAGTTCTTCATCAGTTCTTTCTGAAATGGCAGCGTAAGCGATTTGATTACTACGGTCTAATACCATACTTCCGGTTCCTTCTAAAAAAATATTTTCTTCTTCCGCTTTACTGTAATCTATTATTTCATTTATAATAAATCCTTCTTGCTCTATACTATCCAAGATGTCTTCTCTCCTTTCAAACCTTCTATTCTTGGCATACATAGGATAGAGTATAACTTTACCATCAGAATGGAAAGAAATCCAGTTATTAGGAAAGATAGAATCTGGCTTATGAGGTTGATCGGTGTCTTTTATAACAATTACGTTAATTCCGAATTTTCTTAGTTTTTCAACCATATTCCTAAATTCTTCCAAGGCTCTTTCATGAACTGATTCCGCTGAAAGTGAATCGTTTTGTTGAAAAAAATTATTTACTGCTGTTTGCTGATTGAACCCAAATGCAACAGGTTCTATCATTAGCACAGTATCGGTTATTTGCTTACTAATCATTTTTTCGTATTAAAGGTAAGGTGGAACATCTTAGAAGGCCTCCCATTTTTGATACTTCATGATAAGGAACTGTTTCTACTTTAATATTCCAATCGTTTTCTAAAAAATTATTGAGCCTTACAAATTTCTCCTCAGATATAACTACATCGGGTGATATGGAAAATACATTTGTATTCATGTAATATAATTCTTCTTCTGTCACTTCAAAAACATTATTTGTGCCAAAAAAATCAAGTAGGAAGTGATAATCTTTTTCATTAACAAATCCTCCTTTATATAGAACAGCTTTATTATTTCCTAAGGGCATAAATGTACAGTCTAAATGTAGAATTCCTTTTCTAGGATTTTTATCATCTTTTTTTAACGGTAAATTTATAAATGTTTTTGACGGATATAATTCTTTTAAATAATCAAGAGCATATTTATTTGTTCTTGCTGTTTTTATACGGTCAAAATCATTTCCCTCATAAGCGCTACAAAAAATAACATCGTCATGAAGTATTATATCTCCCCCTTCTACATTTGCTTTTTTGGGGAGGTTATAAATATTTTGAAAATATATGGATTGAAATATTTCTTTATAAGCTTGTTGCTCTTCTGCTCTATCTGATATCATGTTGGAGACAATAATACTATCTTCTATGACAAAAGCTACATCTCTTGCAAAAACTTGATTATAATCCTTTAAAATTTCGGGAGATAAAACTTCAACATCATATTTTAAAAGAACTTTTTCAAATTCTTTCATTTCATGGATTACCGCTGCTTCTATCGGATAGGTATTATTTTTTACATTTTCATACGATTTCGCATCATAGGTTTCACTTAATTTAGGAGTTTTGCCCATCGAATAGGGCTGACCTAAAACAACAACTTTCAGCTTTGATGTTTCATTCTTTATATTTAGATGCATAACATTCATATAGTTAATTGATTAAAAAATCAAAATTAGTCCAAAATTACAGAAAATTTATTTTCTACATACTCATACTTTCCTTCAATTTTCAATAAAATGTTTTTATCTAATTTATTTGCTCTCAGTCTCAAAAATTTTTTCATATTGCTTTATAATATTGTCTTTTGAAAATCTGTTTTTGATTGAATTTTTAATATTATCTTTATTGTATTTCTGGCCTAGGGATTGTTTTATTTGTTTTGCAAAGCTTTCATGGTCTTCAATAGCTAAAATTTTTCCATTAATATCTTCTTCTATGATTTCATTTATTCCTCCTTTACAATTATTTGCTAAAGAAAATGTTCCGGTAGCTCCAGCTTCGAGCAATACATTTGGAAATCCTTCATATCTAGAGGAAAGGATAAATAAATCGGCATTTTTCAAATACGGATAAGGATTAGTAATTTTACCTAAAAAATTGACATTTTTTAATTGTAAATTTTCTTTTAATTGGAATAATTTATCTTTATCATTTCCTTCTCCTATTATATGTAAGAATATAGGATCATCTTTAAGATGCGAAAAAACTTTTAAAAGGTTATCAAAGCCTTTACGATAAGAAAGGTTTCCTATGGCTACTACATTTTTGTATTGATCAGAAAATGGAAAAATCATATTTCCAGTAGATTTTTCATTTATTAAATCAATATCAACGGGGTTGTTGATTTTTTTAATTTTACTTTCACGAATTTTAATATTTTTTACCAGATCATTTTTCATGTCATCACTCTGTGCGATGATGGTACGAAAATTATTATAAAAACGATAAAAAAATTTAATTTCCGGACGGATTACGTGTTGGGAAACTATATTTGTTTCCCTGGCAATAAAATGGATGTTTGGAAAAAAGGGAATTATTGGTGCTAAATATGCTGAAATTTCTCCCCATCCGCCAAAAACTATATCGGGTTTTAATTTTCTTAATACAGAGAGAATGGGAAAAAATGCATTTCTTATTCTTGTTGTTTTTATATCTATAATTTCAATATTTTTATCTAAAACCTCAAGATAATATCCTTCTTTTCTCATTAATAAGAGCTTAGGAATAAACTTATTTTTGTCTAAATTATTTATCAGTAAAGTTATAATCCTCTCTGCTCCTCCCATATTTAAATCCGGAAGTATAAATAGTATTGTTTTCATTTACACTTTATTATTTATATATCCTTCGGTAGCATTTTCATTAGACTTAATCTGTGCAATATTTCCTATAACAACTGAATTGTCCGGCACATCTTCAGTAACGTAAGCATTTGGGGCTATCAAAACATTATTTCCTATAGTAATTTTCCCAATTAATACAGCATTAGAACCAATCCATACCTCGTCTCCTATAATAGGAACACCTGCTTTTTTTCCTCTATTTGCTCTACCTATGGTAACTCCTGGAGCAATGTTACAGTTTTTACCAATCTTTACTTCGGGATTGATGATAACCGTACCCCAATGTCCTAGGTAAAAACCTTCACCTATTTGTGTTTCGGGGTATATTTGAAAGCCGTATTTGGTTTGATAATGATAAAGAATAATGCGATACAGCATTCCCAAAATTGAATTTTTTTTATATTTTGAAGCTTTTCTTAGAAAATATATATATCGAAAATTAGGATTTAGAAGTGATTTTCCTACAAATCTTCCCGGCCATCTCCCATGAATTCTGTAATAATCTTTTTGTATAAGTGTTTGTGACATTTTTTTATAAGCTATCTAAAATATTAGTTAATTTAGCTACTGCATTTCCTAAAGTAAAAGGCAATTCTTTGCTGTTCATCTCTTTAACATATCTTTCAGGAATATCTGAATGAGACAAAAATTCTTTCATTCCTTCATATATGCCTTCTTCGGAATTTTCAACAATTTTTCCAAATTTTCCATTTTCTAATATTTCGTTAACACCGGAAACATCTGTAGCTATTATTGGTTTTTTCAAGGTTAATGCTTCAAATAATACGGTAGGATATCCTTCATACCGTGAGGATAAAATGAAATAATCTGCATTTATAAAAAAAGGATACGGATTTTCCTGATATCCCGTCATAATAACGGTATCGTCAACTTTTAGGTCCTTTATAAGGCTAGTAATATTTTTAAAGTCATATCCGTCTCCCACTATATAAATTTTATGCTTAAATCCTTCTTTCAAAAGTTTTTTATGCATTTTAATGAGCCTATCAAACCCTTTTTGAGGAAAAACAGTTCCTACTGTAACAAAAGTCTTTACTTCTCTAGATTTAATGAAAGTAAAATTAATTTTTTCTTTTGATTTATTTATGATCTCTTCTGAATCTATGGGATTATAAATTCTAATTAATTTTTCTTTTTCTTCTTCTATTGTGGCTAATTTTTCAAACTCTGATTTTATTTTTTCTGATATAACCCAAATTTTATCCGACTTAAAAAATTTTTTTAGTTTACGGGTAGTGTATTCAGGAATGCTAAATAAATCGTTATGTACCCATACTATTTTCTTAGATGTTTTGACCGGACTTTTGAGAACTTCTTCCAAGAGCCTATGATTGGCTATTAGTTCTATATCATAATTTCGTTTTTTTAGAATAAACTTATAGAGTAGCTTAGGAAATAATTTTAATAATTCTTCATAAGATCTGCGATAAACTTTTACAGGTATTTCCCAGGGTTTATTTGTAGGAATCATATTTCCTTTATGAAGATGATAAATCTTGATCCAACTTGGTACCTCTTCTAAATATTTACCTGATTTAAGATTTAATAATAAATCTATTTCGTACTTATTTTCAGGTATATTTTTCAAAAAAGTTACTAATACTTTCTCTGCTCCTCCATGTCTTAAGGAACCGATTCTAATAAGTATTTTCTTTTTTTTATTTATTCTTTCAAGAGATTTTCCCATAAGTTTAAAAAATTATCTTTTTTCCACTTTTTAGATTCTTCGAAAGAAGATTTATTTAACTTTTTTAATAAATCTTCATCATCTACTAATATTTGGAATTTTTTTCTAAAATCTTTTTCATCATGATGTTTAACAAGAAAACCGTTTTTTTCGTTGATTATTGAGGAAGGACCGAATTCACAATCATAAGATAATAGAGCATTGCTACAAAACATAGATTCTACCAATACTAATCCAAATGCTTCTGTTTCCGAAGCTAATACCAATATTTTACTTTTTTTCATGTATTTACAAACTTCTTCTTTATTTTTATTACCGATAAGTACTATATTGTTAACTGAATTTTTATGTATAAATTCATCCAAATATTTTTTTTCGGGTCCATCTCCTATTATCACTAATTTCCATAAATTAGTATTTGATAAGCTAGAATACATTTCTACAATTTGTCTTATATTTTTTTCAGGATGTAATCTACCAACGAACAAAACTATATTTTCCTTTTTTTCTAAAGGTATGAAAGGCACACTTTCAAAAGGTTCCCCTATAATATTATGTATAAGTATACTATGGGGATTTATTCTTTTATAATGTTTTTCCGATTCTTTATTTATATAAATTATTCCTTTCAAATTTTTATAATAGGGACGCATAATTGTATACCAAAATAATCCTCCCATTCTGTAATTAACATGCTCCCATGCCCATGTTTTCTTATTTATTATTTTCATAGTGGACAACATGCTGGAAAGAGTATATCTACAAGAAATTATCGTATCATAGTTTTGATGATTTTTTATTAGCCATTTTTTTAACAATCGGTATACACCATATTGATAAATATAATTTTTTAAATTTTGTTTTTTGGGCAGCCATGAAAAGTATTTATTTATAAATACCATCGCTCGGAATGATTTTGTATTTCCAAAAGAATTTAAAATCATGGTCTTAATATTGGAATTTAGATCGTATATAAATTTTTCGTTACCATCAAGACATAAGACAGTTATATCAAATTTATTGCATAATTCATTCATTAAATTAGCCAAAACTGATTGAACTCCTCCCGGCTTACCAAGCGAATAAGTTATAAACAATAATTTTTTCATATATTTTATCAGCTATTTTTATTTTTTAAATAGTATATGTAGCTAAAAGGTAAAGCAAATACACTTATAATTTTAATTATAGGATTTTTTATGCTTGTTATATTGGATGTTAACGTTTTATTATTTAAAAAAGAATAAAATTGAAAACCTATTAAGTTTCTTACTAATGTTTTCGGATATGCAAATAGCTGATAGTTATAATTGTTTAGCATAGCTTTATAACCTTCTCTTAATCCAAAGATATTCTTACCTTTCCAACGGGTATTAGAAATAGATTTGGAATCATTATCATCTTTATGATATATACGAATTACTTTATTGATAAATTTTGTTTTTAATCCCTGGGAATCGTAAGTAGTAAAAAAAACGCTTTGTGGAATATATCCTTTGTTTTCATAAATGGAATAATCATATTTATCTAGCTCTTTTAGATAGCTTTTAGTTATAAAAATACCACTTTTATCTCCTCTTACTTTATATTTATAGCGCATTTCCAGAATGGAACCTGTAAAACCATCTCCCGGAAATAAATTTCCTACTAAATTACCTTCAGTATCTGCAGAATGACCAATAACGCCTATAAACTGATCTTGATTCTTAATTTTTGAAACTTCTTTGTATAAAATTTCGAATGAATCTTGTGGCCAACTATCATCTGAATCAATAATTACAAAATAAGGTGTTTTTACTTTTTTTATACCTTCAAAAACAGTAATGAATTTATGTCTGTTTTTACCTTGAAAATATTTTATTTCTATAAGATTTTCATTACTAAATTTATTCGCTAATTCTTGCGTATTGTCCGTAGATCCATCATCCATTATAATCCATACAAAATTTTTAAATACTTGTTTTTTAAGAGATTCATATAATCTATTTAAAGTATGTGCTCTATTATAAGTAGGTGTAATTACTGTTATTTTAGAATCTGTATTCATTAAATTCTTGTTATTTTACTCTAAAAGAAGATTTTCAATTTTTTTATATATTTTTTCTGGAGAAAAATTATCTTTACATTTTTTATTATTTTCAACAAAAAATTCTGATTTTTCCTGATCTTGCAACAAAGTTTTCATTCCATCATATAAGGCTTGTTCATTGTTACTAGGTATAAATATACCATTTTCCTGATCAACCATCATTTCTCTTATTCCTCCTACATCTGTCGTAATAATTGGTTTTGATAGTATAAGACTTTCTGCAATAACTAACGGATAGGCTTCTGAAAAAGAAGGAAGTATAAAATAATCTGCCTCTTTAATGAAAGGATATGGATTTTTATATTCTCCTAAAAAAATAAATGTTTCTTCTATATTAAGTTCTTTTATTCTATTTTTTAATTCATTTTTATATTCTCCGTCTCCTACTATATATATTTTATGATATAATCCATTATTTATAAGTTTTTTATGAGCTTCTATCAAAAGTTGGTAACCTTTTCCAGGTTTTATTCTTCCAACTGAAATAAATGATTTTATTGAATCGTTTTTACTGGAGCTGATGTTTACTTGTGCTTGATGTTTAGATTTGGCTATAATATTGTTAACATCAATAGGATTATAAATTACTTTGGCATTTTTTTCTATTTTTTGATTAAAGCTTTTTGCACTTTCCATGGTTTGACGTGAAACATAGACCATTGTATCAAATTTTAAAAATTTTGCAACAAAACTTTGTTTATCTCCATGTATGGTAATATTTTTTATATCACCATGCATCCACCCTATTTTTTTTGATTTTCGATTGGGACTATTCAACACATCATTATAATTATAATGAAAAAATCCTATTTCTACTTGATGTTCGTACAATTTTAGTTTTTTATATAATAAATGTGGAAATTGATTATAAAACTTTAACTTACAGGATCTTATTACTAATTGAATTTTTTTAAGTAATGAGTTTGAACTCATAAACTCTTTTCCTATTCCAATATATTGAACATTTATATCTTTTGAGATATCTTTTATTAATTTTCCTTGATAAAGATTTAATAATAAGGTTACTTCAAATTTATTTTTATCCAAATGATTTAAAATATTTAATAAAACTTTTTGGACACCTCCAGTTTCCATGGAACGAATTCTAAAAAGCACTTTAATTTTTTTATTTTCTTTCATTGAAAATTAATCCTGATTTTTAACTGCTTAAATTTTTTAAGTAATGTTTTTATAACAAATATAATTTATATTTTTAAATCAAAATTTACCCAATTTTTACATTTTTTAATTTTATTGTACTTATTTAATTCTTTTATTATAATCAAATGACCTCAATTATTCTTTAAAGTATTCTAATTTTAAACTTGTAAAATAGAATAATTATTTTATTATATTAAAATGGGACTTTTTTTTATGCTAGTCTTAAAAATAACATAAATCTATTATTATAACATTAATATTTATTTAAATTTTAGGTTTTTAATATATTTGCTATTATGAAATTTTATAAAAATTACTTACTATTTTATATTTTAATAATAGGAAATTTATTTTACGGCCGAAATAGTGATTCTACTTTTATTCCAATTTATGATACTATTAAAAAACCAAAAGTGGGATTGGTTTTAAGTGGTGGTGGTGCTAAAGGATTTGCTCATGTTGAAGTTATTGAAGCTATAGAAAAGGCAGGAATTAAAATTGACTATATAAGTGGTACCAGCATGGGTGCAATTGTTGGTTCTTTATATGCTGCTGGATATTCTCCCAAAGAAATGAAGAATATTATTAACAGCATTGACTTTAATGAACTTTTTTTACAAGATAGAAATCGAAATTTTATTCCTTTTTTTGATAAATCTTATAGGGAAAAATATATTCTAACCTTACCTATTTCTAATTTTAAGGTTGTTCTTCCCTCTGCATTAAGCAGAGGTCAGGGTCCTTTAATGTTATTAACCAATCTTCTTTACAATGTTCATGATGTACATGATTATTCTAAGCTTCCCATACCTTTTCTATGTATAGCAACTAATTTAGAAACCGGAGATGAAGAGCAATTAGAAAACGGTTTTCTACCATTAAGTGTGTTGGCCAGTGGAGCTTATCCTTCTCTTATTGAACCGGTTAAGATTGATGATAAAATTTTAATTGACGGAGGAATTGTTAATAATTTTCCTTCCAGAGCCTTACGAAATAAAGGAATGGACATTATTATCGGGGTTGATTTGGGTAGCGGATTACAAAAAGCTAATGAAATCAATTCCATACTCAATATAATTAATCAAATTATAAGTTATCGCATAAATATTAAAACAGATTTTGAAAGAAGTTACGTAGATTTATTAATTAAGCCCGATTTAAAAGATTATAATGTAACAGATTTTGACAAAAAAGATTCTATTTTTAATAAAGGAAAATTAGCTGGAGAAAAAGCTTTTCCAGAATTATTAAAAATTGCAAAAATTCAAGGTAAATCGAAGGATGTTAGGCCTAGAATAAATGAATTGCCTTCTGATAAAAATTTATTTATTACAAAGCTTTCCATTATTGGTGAATCTTCCAAAGATTCTATTTATATTAAGAGAAAATTAGGTTTAACTTTACCTCAAAATACATCTATTACTAAATTAGATAAAGGTATTTCTGCCTTATATTCTACAGGAAATTATAAAAGAGTTTATTATGAGCTTACTTCTGATAATTTCTTAGAAAGTCAACATGTAAATTTATATTTAGATAAAAAAGATAACAATTCAATTAGGTTCGGACTTCATTATGATGATGTTTATAAAACCTCTCTTTTAACAAACATCACTCTTAATAAACTACTCCTTGACAATTCAAATTTGTCCATAGATGTAATTTTTGGAAATAATTTCAGAGCTAATATCAATTATTTTATTGATAATGGAATTTTACCGAGCATTGGATCTAATACAACATTTAATTCGTTTAATTTTAATTATTCTGATATGAAAAAAAGCGAATACTCATTTAATCGTATTCGTTATTTCAATCAACAAATATATCTACAATCAACTTTAAAAGAAAAATACGCAATCGGTACAGGTATAGAGTATAATTTTATGCGTATCTCTCCTTTTTCATACAATTATAAAGATGATTCAAAAAGTTTCAAAAAGGATGAAAGCTTTTTCTATAATCCTTATTTTTATATAAAAGCAGATACTAGAGATAATTCAAATTTTCCATTTAAAGGTTTCAAATTAGACGCCTCTGCTAAATATATATTCTATTCAAATGCTTCTAATTTTAATAAATTTTCAATAATTAAAAGTCAATTGAATTACTCTATTCCTATTGGTCGTAGATTAGCTTTGGAAAATCAGCATTATTTAGGTGTTTCATTTAACGCACTTCCATTACAATACAAATATTCCATGGGAGGATATTTTGAACAAGAATTTTTAAATTTTACTAAATTTTTAGGATTACCTTTTGCTTATAAGACCGGTGACCAATATTTTTCTTTATATTCTTCATTAAATTACAAAGTACTTAAAAATCATTATCTTAAAGTATACTCTAATTTAGCTAATATAAAAGACGAATTTAAAGATATAAGATTTTTTAAATACAAATATTTCAGCTATGGAATGGGTTACGGATATGATAGTCCCTTTGGACCTATAAACCTACTTTATTCCTACTCTACTAATCAAAACAAAGGAGTATTTAGTGTAGCCTTAGGCTACTGGTTTTAAATTCATTTTTCTACATTTTGATATATGTTGATAAATATTATGAAATAATTTATCAACATTTTTTTTTTCTATTCTTAGTTTGTATATTCCAATTCTTTTAAAAAAAATATAATACACCTTTAAAAAATTAATAATTTTAAAAATATTAAAATAAATTTCAAAATTATATACATTTTTATTAATTATTATTTCGAATTTTATTTACTAATTTTAATTTTGTTACTCATAAATTAACAAATATGATAAATTACTTTTCTAAAAATGATTTTATTTTAAAAAATAAATTAAAAAGAAAGAAATGGTTAAAAGAGACTATTGAAAATGAAGGTTTTCGTTTAGGAAATATCAATTATATTTTTTGTTCAGATGAACAATTATTAGATATTAACATTCAATATTTAAATCACGATTATTATACAGATATAATTACTTTTGATTATAAAGAAAATCATATTATTTCAGGTGATATATTTATTTCAACTGATAGGGTTAAAGAAAATGCAATTATTAATAATGAAGAGTTTGATGATGAACTTAACCGAGTGTTAGTTCATGGAATTTTACATATAATAGGATACAAGGACAAAATGGATGAGGATATAAAACTTATGAGAGAAAAGGAAAATACATATATAAACTTATTTAAAAATAATTAAAATTAATACTTTAAAAATTTGTTTCACGTGAAACATATATAAATATGATATTAGAAAAATACGATGTAATTGTTGTTGGCGGTGGTCATGCTGGTTCAGAAGCAGCAGCTGCTGCTGCTAATTTAGGTTCAAAAACCCTTTTAATAACTATGAATCTACAAACCATTGGTCAAATGTCTTGTAACCCAGCTATGGGAGGTATAGCTAAAGGCCAAATTGTTAGAGAAATTGATGCATTAGGGGGATTATCCGGAATTGTTACAGATAAATCGATGATTCAATTCAAGATGCTTAATCTTTCTAAAGGTCCAGCTATGTGGAGCCCCAGAGCACAATCTGATAGAATGAGATTTTCAGAAGAATGGAGATTACAGTTGGAAAATATATCTAATTTAGATTTTTTTCAAGATATGGTTATTGGTTTATTAACTGAAAATAATAAAGTAATTGGAGTTAAAACCTATATGGGAGCAAAAATATATGCTAAATCTGTAATATTAACCAATGGAACGTTTTTGAATGGATTAATTCATATTGGAATTAAACAATTTGGTGGGGGCAGAATGGGTGAAAAAGCTGCATTTGGCATTACAGAAAATTTAATTGAATTAGGATTTGAAGCTGGAAGAATGAAAACAGGTACACCCCCTCGAGTAGACGGCAGAAGTATAGATTTTTCTAAAATGGAAGAACAAAAAGGAGATGCAAATCCTCAAAAATTTTCTTATACAAATACACCTACACTTCATAAACAAAAAAGTTGTTATATTACTTATACTAATACAAAGGTTCATGAAGTTTTACGTGAAGGTTTTGAAAGATCTCCTCTATTTAATGGTACGATTAAGAGTACAGGACCTAGATATTGTCCATCTATAGAAGATAAAATTAACAGATTTGCTGATAGAGAAAGACATCAAATATTTGCAGAACCTGAAGGATGGCAAACTATAGAATATTATATAAATGGTTTTAGCACATCATTACCTGATGATATACAAATAAAAGCTATACAATTAATTCCAGGTTTAGAAAAAGCTAAATTTTTTAGACCAGGTTATGCTATTGAATATGATTATTTTCCTCCTACTCAATTGAAAAATACTTTAGAAACAAAAAATATTGATAATTTATATTTTGCAGGACAAATAAATGGTACAACCGGTTATGAAGAAGCTGCTGCTCAAGGACTCATAGCAGGTATCAATGCTTCATTAAAAAATAAAAACAAAGAACCTTTTATTCTTAAGAGAAATGAAGCTTATATTGGTGTTCTAATAGATGATCTAGTAACAAAAGGCACTGAAGAACCTTATAGGATGTTTACTTCTAGAGCTGAATATAGGATGAGTTTAAGACAAGATAATGCTGATGAAAGATTAACTCCACTAAGTTATAAAATAGGTTTAGCATCTGAAGAAAGAATGAAAAATTTAGAAATTAAAAATAGAGAAACTTCCTCTTGTATAGAATTTATCAAATCTTTATCTATAACTAAAGATGATACAAATCCTATTTTAATTCAAAAAAAATCTACTCCTATATCTCAAACTGTTAAGGCTGATTCAATTTTGGTTAGACCTAATATATATTTACAAGATTTAAAAGAAATTCCATCCATTAATAATTTTTTAAATACAAATAATTTTTCAGAAGAAGTTCTTGAACAAGTTGAAATAAAAATTAAGTACAAAGGTTATATAGACAAAGAACTTGAAAATGTTGAAAAATTAAATAGACTAGAAAATATTAAAATTCCTTTAAACTTTGATTACAATAAATTAAATAGTATATCAACAGAAGCAAAACAAAAGTTAATAAAATTTAAACCTGAAACAATAGGACAGGCAAGTAGAATTAGTGGTGTTTCTCCTTCTGATATAAATGTTTTATTAATTTACATGGGAAGATAAATACACTGATATACACTTCTAATTTATTTATATGTTCCACGTGGAACATATAAATAAATTAATAATTATATAATGAAAATTTATAAAAAACATAATGAAAATTAAAGATCATTTCTTGACTAATGAAACTTTTGAAGTAAAAGAAAGTGAATATAATGATATTTTAAAAACATATGATTTACCTTATGATATAGCTAAATATTATGATAGCGATAAATATTTATCTCATAATAAAGACAATTCATTAAAAGCTAAAATATATTCTCTTATTCAAAAGTTGAATGAAAAATATAAATTAAAAATTATTAAAAAATATAAATCATCCGGAAAAATATTAGATTATGGTTGCGGAGACGGATCATTTTTACAATTTATGCAAAGTAAAAATTTTTCAGTAATTGGATTTGAACCTAATAAAAAAGCAGCTAAACAAACTGAATTAAAAATAGGTATAAAACATATAACTTCTTCTCTTGAAACTATTGATGATAATTCTTTGGATATAATTACTCTTTGGCATGTGTTAGAACACATACCAAATCCAGAAGAAATTTTATTACAACTAAAATCAAAATTAAAAAATAATGGATATCTACTGATAGCAGTACCTAATCATAAATCTTATGATGCAAAATTTTATAAAGAACATTGGGCAGCCTGGGATGTACCCAGACATATATTTCATTATGGAAAAAATGGAGCAATAAACTTTTTTACTCAAAATAAATTTAAAGTAATTAAAACTTATCCTCTACCCTTTGATAGTTTTTACATTTCATTAATAAGTGAAAATTATGCTCAAAATTCACTAGGAATACTAAGATTTCCTTTTATAGGAACAATATCAAATTTAAAAGGTTTAAAAGATGGAAATTATTCTTCAGTTATATATATATTAAATAAATAATTTACTTAAACTATTAAAAATAATATACTAATAAATCATTTTTAATTTACTAAAAAAGTAAATAAAATTAGATAAAGTAATAACATTATAATAAATATTTATTAACTCTGAATGAATTAACAATTAACCTAATTAATATTAAAAAAAATAAATAAACAATTTTAGATTAACATAAATTGATATTCAGTTTAAAATACTTGGACTAACAACTATAAATAAATCAAAAAATACAATTACACTAAAAATTATATATATTAAAAAAAATAGATTATAAATATTATGGAACTAAAAATTACAAAATAAATTAGATTTTTTATAGAAAATATTATGAAAGGTATAAAATATTACCACCACAAAACTCCTAATTTTTTCAATGGCATCATGGCTAAAACTAAAAATATTAAGAAATAAATATCATTGCTGAAATTTTTATCAATTATTTTCCTTTCATTTATATAATCTTTATTAGTTACTAAAATACATAGTAAGAATATGTAAAGAGAAATACACATATTAGAAAACCATCTAAGAGCATCACACCCTAAAAAAAACATTATAAAAGTTAAAACTGAAGGTAAATAGATAATTCTATATTTTTTTAAATTAATACATAATAATCTGCAAAAAATCACTATTATATATCCAATTGAAAGAAAATTAATTACCCCTAAAAACCAAAATTTAATATGCGTAAAATTTAAAATTATTGAAGAAAATATCTGTTTAAATATATTTTTTCCTCCTGTAATAGTTGAATAATCAAAATTATTAATATCATTAGACTTAGATTTAAGATAACTTTGAAATATTAAAAAAGATATATTTAATTTTCCGAAATGGTTAACAAGAAAAAGAATTAGAATAGAAAAAATTATAAAAGAAATTAATATAATTTTATAGCTTTTAATTAATACATTATTTTTTCTAATAAACCAACAAACAAAATAAGTAGGAAGCCAAAGCAGAAAAAAACCTTTATGAACCAATAAAATTAATGGAGATAAAAGAAGAAATATATTTAAAAATAAATTTTTAAGTGGATACAAAAAAAATAAACAGTATAAAATTCCAAAAATATCTAATCTTCCCAAATCATACCATAAATTTTTAAGAAGAGCAGGACAAATAACTAGTAAAGATACCAAAAAATAACCATAAAATTTATTTTTAAAATTGATAGAATCTATAATTTTAACGATACCAATTCCTAATATGATTAAAATAATTGTAGCAATTGCTACAAAAGTAGATTCACTAACTTTTGAAAATAATAAACTACAAATTGAACCTATTAAACCACGTTTTATAAAACCAAAATTATAATCATATAAATAGTATTGATAATTAAAATTCAAACTTATATGATTATCATATTATCATATAATACAAAAATATAATATATAAATCCAAAAAATAATAATAAAAAATATTCAGGATTATTAATCTTAATAAAATTTTTCATTATTTTAATATAAAAAAGGGATAGTTAATAATTAAATAATTATCCCTTTTTTATTTTAAATATATTAATCTTTTAAAACAGCGGCAACACCAGGAAGTTCTTTTCCCTCAAGAGACTCAAGCATAGCACCTCCACCAGTTGAAACATAACTTACTTTATCTGTATAATTATTTTGCTTTACAAAAGCAACGCTATCACCACCACCAACTAAAGAAAAAGCACCATTTTTGGTAGCTTCACCAATAGCATCTCCGATAGATTTAGTACCTTTAGCAAAATTAGGCATTTCAAACACACCTAAAGGACCATTCCATAAAATGGTTTTGGAAGTTTTAATTACTTCAGAAAAAGTTTTAACAGTTTTAGGTCCAACATCCAGACCTTCCCACCCATCTGGAATAGATTTTGTATCAACTATCTGAATATCAGCATCATTAGAAAAATCATTCGCAACTACTGAATCTTCAGGGAGATACACTTTTACTCCTTGTTCCTTAGCTTTTTTTAGAATATCTAAAGCTAAATCTTGTTTATCATCTTCACATATAGACTTTCCAATTTTACCACCTTGAGCTTTAACAAATGTATAAGTCATTCCACCTCCAATAATTAAATTATCAACCACAGGAAGTATGTTTTCAATAATTGTTATTTTAGAAGAAACTTTAGATCCTCCTAATATCGCAGTTATAGGTTTTTCACCAGTTTTTAACACTTTTTGAATGGCATCTAACTCTTTTGCCATTAAAAGTCCAAAACACTTATTGGAAGGAAAAAATTTTGCTATTATCGCAGTCGAAGCATGTGCTCTATGGGCTGTACCGAAAGCATCATTTACATAAATATCACCAAGTTTTGCTAATTGTTTTGCAAACTCTTCATCTCCTTTTTCTTCTTCATTGTGAAAACGTAAATTTTCTAATAATAAAACTTCTCCAGGCTTTAAATCGGCTGCTGCTTTTTCGGCTTTCGGACCTACACATTCATCTACAAATTTTACAGAAACACCTAATACTTTAGATACTTCATCAACAATATGTTTTAATGAAAATTTATCTGTAACTTGTCCTTTTGGTCTGCCAAGATGAGTCATTAAGATAGCAGAACCACCGTCTTTCAATATTTTATCTATAGTTGGTTTAGCAGAAACAATTCGCGTATTATCAGTAACTTTAAGATTTTCATCTTGAGGAACATTAAAATCAACTCTAATTAATGCTTTTTTTCCATTAAAATTGAAATCATTAACTGTCTTCATAATTTTACTTATTTTCTTACAAATATACCGTCATAAAAACTAAAACAGAAATTTTGCTACCTGAAATTTTCCACATTTAATTATTATTTATATATATCTTTTTTTAAATTAAATAAAATATGAAGTAATAGTAATAATAGTCCTGTTAATATGTTGATAACTTTAAAATTATTTTTTATTAATACAATTTAACCCTATTATCAACATATTTGATTAATAATAAATAAATAATTATCAATTATATATATGAGTTATTAACAAATTTAGGAAAGTTATTAATAACTCTACTGTTTAAAAAGTAGTTGTTATTAAAGTAATAAAAAAGTAGGTAGAATTCACAAGTAAAAATTTAATAGAAAATTTGGAAAAAAGTCAAAAGTTTTTAATGGAAGATTAAGAATGTTAAAACAAATTTTTTTGTTTAAAAATGTTAACAATTACTTATATTCAAATGTTAATATTATTGTAATAGTTTGATAATTTGATAGTTAAAATATATTTTATATAAAAATAAATTTATAAAGCATTTGATTTACTGTATTTTATAAAAATTTGATTTATTGAAAAATAAATCAAGTTATTAACAAGTTTTTATCTACTTTAAAATGAGTATTTTATAAAATTATTATCTTGTAAAATATTGATAGTGAATACATTTACTAAGACAATTAATAATAAGTTATTAATACAAAAAATATTTAATTTAAAAGTTGTTTATAGATTTTAAATTATTGTAATTTAATACTATACAAGTTATTATCAAGTTTATGAGATTTATTTATTTTACAATGTATAAATATTATTGTTTCAGTTAATTTTATTAACTATAATAGTTTTAATGATTAAAAACATAAGTACTCTTGAAATTTATAATATATTAAATTTCAATACAATGGTGATAATATATTATTACTTTATAAGCAATAAAAGTATATAGTAAAAGCTTACACTCATAAAATTAAAAATATATATGTAATAGGAGAAATATATTTAGATATAGGAAAATTTTACTCATAAAATAAAAAAAGGTAAATATTATTTATTTACCTTAAAAATATTAGATTAAATTTTTAAATAAGTTGAACTATAATGACAATAGATCATTTAAAACAAGTGTTAAATTTTTAATTATAGTATAATTATATACTTTTTATATAAAGTATTAAATATAATTTTTTTATTTTATTATTGAAAATTAAAAAATTTATTAATATTCTTTATGATTTTTTTTATCCATAGCGTATAATTCTTCTAAAACAGGATTAATAGTGCTATCCGGTATATCACTTATTCTAATGTACATGAGACCGTCGATAGCATCATTAAATTTAGGATCCACATTAAAAGCAATAACGCGCGCATTTTGTTTTAAATATTTTTTTATCAGTACGGGAAGTCTTAGATCAGGCTCTAATTCATCAATTAGCTTATCAAACTTATTTAGATCGTTATCAGCAGCATCAAAGAATAAGTCCTTTTCATTAGATTTTAAATGAACTTTAAATTCATTTTTAGAATGAACATACTGAGCCACATAAGAATCAAAATAATGAGAACGCATAAATTCAACCATTATAGATTTTGAAAAGTTTGAGAATTGATTACTAATACTAACTCCTCCTACTAAATATTTATAATGAGAATTCCTTAAACAAACGTGTACAATACCTCTCCATAATAATAATAGTGGCATAGGTTTCTTTTGGTATTCAGTAGAAATAAATGCTCTACCCATCTCAATGATTTTCTTGAAAAAAGGATGTACTTCCGAATCATATTCAAAAAGAGAAGCAGTATAAAATCCTTTAATTCCATATTTTTCATAAATTTCTTTACCCATTCCCATACGATATGCTCCAGCAATAACCTTATTTTCATTATCCCATAAAAACATATGATGATAAATCTGGTCGAACTCGTCCAGATCAAAAGGTTCATTGGTCCCCTCTCCCACTTCTCTAAAAGAAATTTCTCTCAATCGGCCGATTTCTTTTAAAATATTAGGTATTTTTTCGGGTTTAGCAAAATATATTTCATATTGGGAAGTTGAAAAAAGTTCACAATCTATCTCTTTTAAAAGTTCCAATTCTTTTATAATTAATTCTTTAGGAGTTTCTTTAATAATAGGTTTTACTTCATTGGAATTAGCCGATTTAGTCATGGCTGATACTGAAAGAAACTTTATGTTTTTAAAAGGATCCTTAGCAGTAGTATAAAATGACTTAAGCATATACACCTTATTTCTTAAGAAATTACCATAGGATTTAATATCCGGAAATTCATCTTGCTGTTTTACAGAGATAGGTTTTCCTATGCGTATTTTAATAGGACTTTTTCTTCTTTTAACCAATTCCCTTGGTAACATTGCAGTTTGTAAATCGGGGTGAATATTAGATATTCTGTAAAATAACTTACTATTTTTAGCATGAAAATAGACCGGAATTACCGGAACTCTGGCTTTTTTAATGAGTTTTAAAGCACTTTCCACCCATTCTCTGTCTTCGTATTTTTTAGTCTTTGGATAATAATGAGAAACTTCTCCCGCAGGGAAAACGATAATACAATGATTATCTTTTAAAACGCGTAAAGTTTCAATGAAACCTATTTTACTATCAAAGGTATCTTTTCTAGTTTCAAAAGGATTAACAGGTATACTTATATTCTTTAATGGTTCAATTTTTTTTAGTAAAAAATTAGTCATTATTTTAAAATCCGGGCGAATTTCTGAAACTATTTTCATTAGTATAATCCCATCCAAACCTCCTAAAGGATGATTAGAAACAATTATAAAAGGCCCTTTTTCAGGAATTCTTTTTAGATCTTCTTCATGAATTTCGTAGTTTATTTTAAGGTGTTTTAAAACTTCTATTAGAAATTCATAGGTAGGAAGATCTTTATTTTCTGTACAAAATTTATTAATATGACCAAGTTTTAAAACTTTCATAATGGTCCATGCTATGCTTTTACCTAAAAAACCATATTTTTTTAAGTTTAAGGCATTTTGTATATCCTCTAAGGTAATTAAGCTCATATTGTTATTCTTTTACAATTGCTTGGTAAGTTTTTTACCAATTTTTATAATAAAATTGTTTTTCCTTTTCTAAAATTATTTCTTATTTCGGCTGTACGTAAACATACGTTATCTTTTAACGTCACATTAAAAGATTTTGTAAGAGTATTCAGTAAAATATTAATTGAATTAAATTTATCTTCAAAAACTAGTGAAACTGAAAAAGCAGAAATTTTGATGATGCTTATTCTAACATACAGTTCAGAAAGTTGTTTAAAAATTACATAAAGATTATCTTCCAGCTTGTATGAAAAAGCAAGGGAAGAAATGGTTAGCAAATGTACATTTAATTTTTGTATGATACAAGAAACATACAAATCTACTTTTATCCAATTTTTAATAGTAGTTCCTTGTTTTACAGAATATAAAAAGGAACGTATAGTTAAAGGAATTTCATTTTTTTGTAGAATAAAAATAGTTTTAGGATGAATTACAGATGCACCATACAACTTCATTTTCATAACATATTCATAAGAAAGAAATTCTATAAGTTTTGGCTGATTAAAATAAGCAGGATCTCCGGTCATTATTCCGGTAACATCTTTACAAACTGTTACTTCTTCAGATTTTAGGTAATAAGTAATAATAGCAGTAGAATAATCAGTTCCTTCTCTACCAAGGGTTACCGTTAAATTATTTGAGTTTGATGTTATAAATTCTAGAGTAACGTAGGTTTTAGATATATCAAAATTTTCAAATTGTTTTTTCTTATATTCCCAATCAACATTACCTTCTCTATAATTAGAATCTGTTTTTATAAAATTGCTTATATCTATCCAGGTATTTATGATACCATAAGAATTTAAATATGTACTGGGAATTTTGGAAGAAGTAATTTCTCCAAAGCTTACGATCTGATCGTACATAAAATTAAAATTATAGGATGTATTATTCATATAACAAAGAACATATATTTATAAAAATATTTTTAATATCATTAATAACATCTGCAGAATTAAAAAAAGATTTTCTATAATATCAAGATACTCTTCTTCAATCCTATCTACAATTTGTAAATAATTATCATTTTGAAAGTATTCAGTCACTACATTTTCTAAAGAGTTGATAGTTTTTTCCATTGCAAAAACAACTAAAATAGTTGAACTATATCTGGTTTGGATAAAAGCTTTTATAACATTTCGTACATTTTCTACATTTTGTATAGAAGCACCTCCAAATTTATAAACTTTCATAAATGATAGTCATCTATATTTTCAATATTTAAAAAGCATATTTTTCCAAAATTTTTATAGCAAGAATACCTTTTTTGCAACTTGGAGATTTACCTATTTATCGACTAAAAAATTATATAGTATTGGTAAACAGTAAAATAGTATTTTAAATATTAAAAGATCGTCAACAAATATATGACAAATCTATATATTACTTATAAAGTACATACAAAAATCAATATATTTGGAACATTCAAAAACTAAATTTATAAAACATGAAATCGATGAGCTCACAGACTTTAGGCGAATTTATAATTGATAAACAAGCAGATTTTAAATATTCTTCAGGAGAGTTATCACGTCTTTTAGGAGCCATAAGGTTAGCTAGTAAAGTTGTTAATCAACAAGTTAATAAAGCTGGGCTCGTTGATATTATAGGGGCTATTGGAAATCAGAATATACAAGGAGAGGAACAGCAAAAATTAGACGTATTTGCTAATGATGTATTTATTGGAGCTTTAAAAAATCGTGAAGTAGTTTGCGGAATTGCCTCCGAAGAAAATGAAGATTTTATAAGTATAAATTTAGAAAATAACTTAAATAATAGTAAATATGTAGTTTTGATTGATCCTTTAGACGGATCTTCAAATATAGATGTAAACGTAAATGTGGGTACTATTTTTTCAATTTACAGAAGGATATCAGAAGACGGACCCGTTACTTTGGAAGATTTTTTACAATCTGGGAATAGACAAGTGGCAGCAGGATACATAGTTTATGGTTCTTCAACCATGCTAGTATATACTACCGGTAATGGAGTCAATGGATTTACTTTAGATCCTGCATTAGGGGTATTTTATCTTTCTCACCCTAATATAAAAATTCCTGAGGATGGTAAAATATATTCTGTTAATGAAGGAAATTATCTTAAATTTCCTCAAGGTATAAAAAATTATATAAAATATTGTCAAGAAGAAAAAGATAATAGACCCTATACTTCCCGATATATCGGTTCGTTAGTTTCAGATTTTCATAGAAATTTATTGAAAGGAGGTATATATCTATATCCATCCTATTCACAAGCACCGAAAGGAAAATTACGTTTATTATACGAATGCAATCCTATGGCATTCCTTGTTGAGCAAGCCGGTGGAAGTGCGAGCGATGGATTTACGCGTATATTAGATTTAAATCCGGTAGAGTTGCATGAAAGAACTCCTTTTGTATGCGGCTCTAAAAAAATGGTTGAAAAAGTAGAAAAATTTATGAAAGATGCCCAAGAGTAGTTTGAATTCATATAACATTATATTTAAAAAATTTGATCAGCTTTCTGTATATGAATTGTATGACTTATTACAATTGAGAACTGAGGTTTTTATAGTGGAACAAAATTGTGTTTTTCAAGATTTGGATGATAAAGATCATAAAGCACATCATTTTCTTATTTATAAAGGAAAAAAGTTGGTTGCCTATTCGAGGATTTTTCCTGAAAAAATTAAATATAATGAAGCTTCAATAGGAAGGGTAATTATTTGTAAAGAATTGCGTTCCACAGGACTTGGGAAAATTTTAATGGAAAAATCCATTGAATCATTATTTGCAGTTTATGGAGAACAAACTATAAGAATCGGAGCTCAATGTTATGCAGTTCCTTTTTATGAAAAATTTGGATTTAAAACTGACGGAAATATTTATTTAGAGGATCATATTGAACATGTAGAAATGATAAAAAAAGTAGAATAACATTTTTATATAAAAATAATAAAGGCTGAAAATATATTTTCAGCCTTTATTATTATATGTAAATAGAGTATTTATTTTAATGGAGCGGAAGGAAACAATTTATTATCATTCATATTTTCATCTTCAATAATAGTATTTACCTTTTTTATTTTACGGTTCTTATCAAAACTGTAAGATAATTTAATATAAAACAATTGATCACTTTCTCTACTGTAATAATTAGTTTTTAAATTAAAGTTATTAATATCTGAATTAAATTTTGTAGGACCTAATATATTTTGAACACCTAAAGATGCTTTAAAAGTTTTATCAGCAAAATATCTGGACAATTCTATGTTAGAATATCGAAATGGTTTATAAGACTTATATATCTCAAAATATCCTTTATCTGTACTAGATAAGAAAAAGGTTGTTAATTTAATATCTTTAGGAAGAATTAATTGAGCATATATTACATAGAACCACATAGGTTTTACTTTATCTAAATAAGGATAATCGCTTACTTTATAATAGTTGTACATTCCATATAGATAAATAAAATTCATTTTATCCATATTCATAGGCTGCTCAAAGAATTTTTTACCTCTGGTAACTAATTGAAAAGGTATTGGAATACCTACCCATACATTATAATTTTTCATACCGGTAAAAGTACGAGTGGTCTGATTTACGGTCAGTGAGTTATCTTCTGTTTCATAATACAACATATTTATATTTTTAGAATATGTATAGTTGAATGAGATCTTAAGATAACGCCATGCACTTAAAGAAACTTCATAATTATCGTAATAATCTGGTTTAAGATGTAAATTTCCTTCGGAAGTATTAAATTCATCATAATAATTGGTTAAATTAGGATCCATGTTAGAATATGAAGGAGGTAACATACTTTTTCTATAAGTAGCATTAAAATCCAATGTAGAATTAAATTTGTATAGCAAACTGAATGATGGAAAAAATTTTTCAAAAGTATATTTCAAGTTTTGATCTGTTCCCTTCACTTTATTTTTGAATTCCAGATTTTCATAGCGAAGCCCCGCATTGAGATCCAATTTATCAAATTTTTTACTCAGTTCTCCATATAAAGCATACTGATTTTCATCGTAGGTAAAATCTTTAAATGAATTGTAATTAGGATTATCAAATATTGAGGAAGAGGTATTTAAAAGATTATACTTTCCATTACTATTATACTTCGTTTGGGAATATTTACCTCCCATATTCAGTTTTACATCTAATTTATTAAAAGAAAATTCGAAATTAGGACTAATTTGAAAATAATCAGATTTATAATCTATATCGTTTACAGAGTATTTATCAACACCTTCATTATTTTGGGTACTATTATTATTTGAGCTTTTATCATAGTGCTTATAAGAAGCTGTTATATCAAATAAATTTCCTAATGTATCCAACTTAATCTTATACTTTGTAGTTAATTCATGATTAGTATTATCTTCTGAATATTTTGAGTTATTTAAAAGGTTAATAGGTTCTATGTTATTATTACTTAGAGATTCACCTGTATAATAATTATTATTGGAAGTATAGCTCAAATTATAATTAATCAATAAATTACTATTTTTATTAAGTCGAATATTAGAAGAAGGTCTAAAATAATAAAAACGGTTAAATCTATTTTCAATATTTTTTTGATTAAAAATGATAGAAGGGGAGAAAGAAGTAAATTCTCTTTTATAGTACGTAGTTTTATCGTTTTCTCTATAATTAAATCCACTATTCAATTGTAAGGAAACGTTTTTTAAACGGCTATTTAAACTTATAGAAGGAGATACCCGATTGTTTTTGTTGAATTGATAATTCAAGGAAACAGATCCGTTTATTCCTCGTAACGCTCGACCATTGGTTATAATGTTTATAATTCCTCCTCCTGTTTTTGCATCATAAGAGGCACCGGGATTAGAAATAATTTCAATTTTTTCTATAGCAGTTGATGGTAAACTTTGTAATAAATTTTCCAAATCACTTCCCGATAAGCCTGTAGGTACATCATCAATATAAATAGACATTGATTTACCATTTACAGTAAGATTGCCTCCATATCCTTTAATAACTCCAGGAAGTTTTGTTAACGTTTCTTGGGCGCTTCCTCCG
Source organism: uncultured Apibacter sp. (assembly GCF_946479295.1). Taxonomy (NCBI): domain Bacteria; kingdom Pseudomonadati; phylum Bacteroidota; class Flavobacteriia; order Flavobacteriales; family Weeksellaceae; genus Apibacter; species uncultured Apibacter sp. The sequence continues at coordinate 143,520 of NZ_CAMLFD010000002.1, read as the reverse complement.
GAAAGCAAATCATTATCTTTTATCGTATAGGTAGTCTTATTAGCATCTAATTTTATAAATCTCTTGCGAGTTCCGGTAACTACTATACCGTCAATTTCTTTTTCTTTTCCGGAAGATTTGGAAGTATTTTTATCATTACTAATTATATCAGAATTAATATGTTTAAGATAAACTTCTCCTAAATATAGAGTATCTTTACTTTGTTGCGTAATATTAAAATTCAGATATTGAGATTCGTATTCAGGAGCTAAAATTTGAATTCGAAAGTTTCCTAATATTTTAGTTATTGTATAACTGTTATAACACTTCAAAGATGTTAATCCTTTTATGTCTTTATATCCTGAGCTATATTCATATTGAAATATAAAGTTTTTAGGTGCGTCGGCATCTAAGCAGGAATTTTTTTCTTTATCCATAACTTTAAAAGTTATTACAACTTTCGATTGAGCATAGCCCAATATGGGAAGAGCTAATAAAGATAAATAAACAATAGATCTTATCATAAATTGAATTTGGCAGAATAATTTTTTACCATTAGTATATTTTGATATTAAAAATGTTACGATTAATGATATAAAATATTTTCAATCACAATCTAAAAATTTGTCTAAAAGTAAAACAAATTTTGCAAATTTAATTAAAGATATATAATGTTGATAATTTATAACTATTTAGAAAAATAATATTAATATTAAATTATTCTTAAAAATTTAGTATTAATTTGTTTAAAAATAAATTTATTATAAAAAATATTTTACATAAGTATAATAGAATTTATAATTAAAAAAATTTATATTATATGTTTTAAAAAGTTTGATATTCTAACTTAAAATGAAATATTTTAATAATAATTTTTCATTATTGATTGCTGTAAATATGATTTAAAAACGTCTTAAACATTCATTATCCAAAAGATCATAAATAATTTTATCTTGAAAATTCGATAACCTCCAGGTTTTGTATATTTTCATAATTTATTTCAAATCGAAGCATAGTTCTGACTTTATGAAAACCGTATATACCTGCAGCCCCGGGATTCATATGAATCAAGTGAAGTTTTTGATCATTCATTACTTTTAAAATATGCGAGTGTCCGCAAATAAAGAGCTTAGGGGGATTCTTTTTTATTTCTTCTCGTAGTGTAGGAGCATATTTTCCCGGATAACCACCAATGTGTGTCATCCATACATCTACTTTTTCACAAAAAAAACGCTGAGTAAGAGGAAATTCTTTCCGTATTTCCACTCCGTCAATATTTCCATAAACAGCTTTAAATAAAGGAGCAACCTTTTTCAAAGCATCCGATACTTTGATATCTCCAATATCTCCTGCATGCCAAACCTCATCTGCTTGAGAAGCGTATTCTAACATTCGATCATCGATATACGAATGAGTATCGGAAAGCAATAATATTTTTCTCACTATTTTTGTAGTAAATTTATAATAAAATTGCGTTATTTCATACAATTTTCATACGATGGTACTCATTATTATGGGTATCAAAGACAACCCGGACATATATCAGTACAAGAAAAATTAGAATCAGCCTTAAGCAAATTGCTTAGAAAAGAAATTAAAACGGTTGGAGCAGGAAGAACCGATACTGGTGTGCATGCATCGGAAATGTATGCTCATTTCAATTGGGAGGAAGAATTACCGGATCAGTTGGTAAGAAAATTAAATTCTTTTTTACCTTCGGATATTTCCATACACGCCCTATTTCGTGTTAAAGATTCTGCCCATGCTCGTTTTGACGCAAGGGAAAGGGTTTATAAATATAGAATTTCTACTAAAAAAAATCCCTTTAAACAACGATACCATGCCCAATTTCTTTTTTATCAATTTGATGTAGATAAAATGAATAGAGCGGCGAAAATATTACTCGAATATAAAGACTTTACCAGTTTTTCCAAGCTTCATTCGGATAATAAAACGAATGATTGCTATATTTACCAAGCAGAATGGAAACAATACGAAGATGAATTAGTTTTTACTATTTCTGCCAACAGATTTTTAAGAAATATGGTTAGAGCGATAGTAGGAACCTTAATGGATATAGGAAGAGGAAAAATAGAAGAGAATGAGTTTAGAAACATCATCGAAAAGAAAAACAGAAAATTTGCTTCCACTTCAGCTCCTGCTAAAGGTCTCACTTTAGAGAAAGTTATATATCCAAAGGAGATAAATTATGAAACATAAAAAAAATAAAAACATAAAAGCAAGTCAGGCACTTTCTCGTCTAATGGAGTTGGGAAGTAAATATCCCGGATGGTTTTATTCTACAATTTTTATAGCACTGGCTTTGGCATATGTTTCCTCTTATCGCCCTGTGTTAATAAGTCATGCAATAGATGTTGATATTATTAAAAACCGAAATTTTTCAGGTTTATATCATTCACTATTGCTTATATTGTTGTTAATGCTGATGGAAGTTGTCTTACAATTCTTTTTAGTCTATGCTTCTAACTTTGTAGCTCAAAATGTAATTCGAAGTTTACGAATAAAATTGTACAAAAAGCTTATTTATTTTAAATCTTCATTTTTCGATAAAACTCCTTTAGGAGTGCTAGTTACTCGATCTGTTTCAGATATTGAAACTATTTCCACTATATATACCGATGGAATACTGATGGTTTTAGGAGATATCCTTCGTATTATTTTTGTTATAGTTACCATGTATTGGATAAATTGGGAGTTGGCAACCATCGCATTATTTATCTTTCCGGTTATGATTGTCATTACAAGGATATTTCAAAAAGCTATAAAAAAAGCCTTTTCCGAGGAAAGGAATCAAACAGCCAATCAAAATAGCTTTGTGCAGGAAAGACTTTCAGGAATGACGATCGTCCAAGTTTTTAATCAACAAAAAAAAGAATATAACAAATTTTTTCATATTAATCAAAAATTAGAAAAAGCCTATCTCAAAACGGTTTTTTATTTTTCATTATTCTTTCCTGCCGTAGATATTATAACTGGCATTGCCATTGGAGTCATGATATGGTATGCAGGACATAATGCTTTAACATCTCATAACATCTCACCCGGTGTAGTCATAGCATTTACCACTTCTTATGTAAATATGCTTGTGAGACCGATGAGACAAATTGCAGATCGTTTTAATACCATTCAACGAGGAATTGTAGGAGCTGAAAGAGTATTTACTGTATTAGATTCCGATCATGAAATATCAAATAAGGGAACGGTAGTAAAAGATAGTATTCAAGGAAATATTATTTTTGATCACGTATCATTTTCATATATAAAAGGGGAAAACGTTTTAAAAGATCTTTCTTTTACAGTTTCGAGTGGAGAAAAAGTAGCTATAGTAGGTGCTACTGGAGCAGGTAAATCAACGATTATAAATTTGTTAAGCCGGTTTTATGATATATCTGGAGGATATATTTATATTGACGGAACTGATATTAAATCGTACGAATTACATAATTTACGATCTCACATTGCGGTAGTGCTACAAGATGTTTTTTTATTTAATGACACTATTCTGGAAAATATTACATTTGGTAATAAAGAAATAACGCTTGAGGAAGTAAGAAATGCAGCTAAAGAAATACAAATTGATGATTTTATAATGAGCCTTCCTAATGGATATGGGTATGAAGTAAGTGAACGAGGAGCTTCTATTTCTTTGGGACAACGACAGCTTATTTCCTTTTTACGTGCATATTTATACAATCCATCAATTTTGGTGTTAGATGAAGCTACTTCATCCATTGATACGAATTCGGAAGAACTAATTCAAAAAGCGACTGATAAGATTACACAAAATCGAACTTCTATTATTATTGCCCATCGTCTGGCTACCATACAGAATGCAGATAAGATTATTGTGCTAGATCATGGTCAAATAGTAGAAATAGGAAATCATAATACATTGCTTCAAAAAAAAGGATACTACAGTAAATTATTCGAAGCTCAGTTTTTCAGTACAATACAATAATCACTATAGGAAACAAAATTTTGTCCTATAAATATTTGAAATATATAGGAATGCGTTTTGATTAAAAAATCAAAAGTTACAATGAGAAATTTGTAATATCTCCCATAAGTATAAAAAATGTTTATATAAATGAAATATACGTAAAAACAACTATAAAATTGTTAAATTTGTTGTATAAACAAATCATATGAAAGATCTACAACAAACCATTGAAAAAGTTTGGGATGACCGTGCATTATTATCGGATAAAGAATATCAAAAAGCAATTCGAGAGGTAATCGAACTGTTAGATTCAGGTAAACTAAGAGTAGCACAGCCTTTAGAAGATGGAAAATGGCAAGTAAATGAGTGGGTTAAAAAAGCCGTAGTTTTATATTTTCCTATTCAGAAAATGGAAACTTATGAAATAGGTATTTTTGAATATCATGATAAAATTCCATTAAAAACAGGATATGCAGAAAAAGGTGTTCGTGTAGTGCCTCATGCAGTAGCAAGAAAAGGAGCATACATTTCTAGCGGAGCAATTTTAATGCCTTCCTATGTTAATATTGGTGCTTACGTAGATGAAGGTACAATGGTTGATACATGGGCAACAGTAGGTAGCTGTGCACAAGTTGGTAAAAATGTACATTTAAGCGGAGGAGTCGGAATTGGAGGAGTATTAGAACCCTTACAAGCAGCCCCCGTTATTATTGGAAATAATTGTTTTATAGGATCACGATGTATTGTAGTAGAAGGAGTACATGTTGACGATGAAGCCGTATTAGGAGCAAATGTAACCTTGACTTCTTCAACCAAAATTATTGATGTTTCTGGCAGCGAACCTAAAGAATACAGAGGATATGTACCGCCACGTTCAGTAGTTATTCCAGGATCCATTACCAAAAAATTTCCTGCTGGAGAATATAATGTAAATTGTGCATTAATTATAGGGACAAGAAAAGAAAGTACAGATAAAAAGACATCATTAAATGATGCTCTTAGAGAGCACAATGTATCTGTATAGATATACTAAATATAGTGAAAGCGCTATTAATACAATATAATAATGTTGGAGATGTATTACTCTCCAGTGTAATTCCTAATAATCTAAAGAAAATCTATCCGGATATTAAGATAGATTTTCTTTGTTATAAAAAATGCATGGGTGTTATTCAAAGAAATCCTAACATTGATCGTATTATAGCAACTATAGATGCTGAACCTATACGTTCGTTGCTTTTCATATATAAATACATAAGGTTAGTAAGAAGTGAAAAATATGATATACTTATTGATATGTCACAAAATTTCAATAGCATTTTACTAACTCTTTTTTCAAAAGCAAAGATAAAATATAGCTATTATAACTCCTTTCTCACAAAGATCTATGATAAAACGGTATCTAAGGTAGATGAGCCGATAACACAAACATGTACCTTATTGGAAGATCGTTTAATTATCTTAAAAGAATTTTTGAAAGATAACCCTGTTCCGGTTGACCCATTAGCCAAAATATTTCTTGCTGAGGATGAAATTCAAGACGCTAAAGAAAAAATGATGAATGCCGGGATCTTTTTTAAACGACCGGTTATTATGTTAGGCGTTTTGGGATCTAATATACATAATACCTGGACAATAGGTAATATGGCTAAACTAATTGATTTCATTTGGGCAAATTATAGAGCAGATTTATTGTTTACTTATTTACCTTCTCAATATAAACAAGTAAATGAGCTTCTCTCTTTATTAAATTCTAATACAAAAGTATTTGTACAACCGGTAGGAAAATCAATACGTGAATTTGCTGCTTTTATGCATAATAGTACTCTATTCATAGGGAATAATAGCAGGTTTGTTATGGCAACAAAAGCTTTACAAAAGCCAACATTTACTATCTATCCCCCTTATATTAGTAGAAAAGATGTTGCTTGTTATGAAAACACTAATTTACACCAAAGCGTTCACCTTCACGACTTTTCACCGAGACTCTATGAAGATTTTTACCAAAATGAATTAAAAAATGATTCTTCAAAATTTTACTTGATGCTTTCTAATGAATTTGTGATTGCGAAAGTAAAATCTTTTTTGAAAGAACATTTAATTACTTTTAATAAAATAAAATAATAAACAAGCCCAACCTATAATCATACAGATACCTCCCATAGGTGTTATAGGCCCTAAAATTCGTAAGTTGACATTCCAATATTCGGAAAAAGCTAGTAAATAAATACTAAAAGAAAATAGAAACGTACCTATAATCATTCCACAAGCTGCACACTTTTCCAAATTCGAGGTAAAGGATAATGAAAATCCAAGAAGTAAAAGTGCTAATGCATGATACATTTGATATTTTACACCCGTTTCAAAACTCAACAATTTATCAACAGAAAGAATCTTTTTAAAAGCATGGGCACCTAATGCGCCTAAAATAATAGAAATTAATCCGTAAAATGCTCCCGCTATAAGAACAATGTTTTTCATATTTTAATTATTACTAAGTGGTATATAAAATAAATTTTTAATTTTCTAATAAATATTTGGTTATAAAATCTTTTTCCAAGCTCCACCCTCTGGTCGGTGAATACTCACGCCCATATAAGATAATTTGGATGTGTAATCGATTCCATGAATCTTTAGGAAACAAACGTTTAGCATCTTTCTCTGTTTGTTCAACATTTTTACCGTTTGATAATTTCCATAGCTTCATAAGTCTGTGAATGTGAGTGTCAACAGGAAATGTTGGATGGCCGAAACCTTGGCTCATAACAACGGAAGCAGTTTTATGACCAACTCCAGGCAAAGCTTCTAATTCCTCAAAACTTTCGGGTACTTGTCCATTATATTTTTCCACCAAAATTGTAGATAACTTATGTATATTTCTGGATTTGGTATTAGATAAACCTATTTCTTTAATATATTCCTTAATTTCCCATTCCGGTAGTTCCGCCATTTTAAATGCATCAGGAGCAATTTTATAAAGTGAAGGAGTTACCTCATTAACTTTCTTATCTGTAGTTTGAGCCGAAAGTAGGACCGAAATTAATAAAGTAAACACATCCTGATAGACTAAAGGAGCTATAGGATTAGGATAGAGACGGTTTAATTCCGTGATAATATACTCTACTTTTTCCTTTTGTTTCATTCAATCAAATAATTGTAGTTAAATGTAATCAATTATATAAATTATTTAATACGTTAATCATAATAAATTCATACAATCTAAATCAAAAATATTTATAAGTACTATTTGCAAAAGTTAGAAAAAAATGACATTAGTATTTAATAATTTAGCTATAGGGATTTATTATCAATCTTGTTTTAAAGAATAAACATTATTTCATCATCCATTGTTTCGGTGTAATACCGTATTTCTTTTTAAAAGCTTCTATAAAATGACTAGGATTCTCGTATCCTAAATCATAAGCGATCTCTTGCACTTGTTTGACTCTCAAATTTAATTTTTCTTTACCGATTTCAAGTTTTGTATCTAAGATGAAATGAGATATGGATTTTCCATATATTTTTTTAAATCCTTCTTTGATTTTGTATTCACTTAAATTTGAAATTTCCGATAATGTTCGTAAAGTAGGAGGAGATGCGATATTTTCCAACAAAATTTCTTTTATTTTATAAATCTCACGGATGAATTTTTCATCTTTTATTGATAAAATATGAGGAGAATCTGAGCTTTTTGAAGAAAAATAATAGAGTAAGAATTCATGCAACTTTAAAGTTAAATAATGATTTTCGAAATCTTGATCTAAATTAAAATCCTCCAATTGAGATATAATAAGTTTTTCCTCTATACTTAAAGGCTTTTCATGGTACAATTTAGTATGTCCATCCTGATAAAATAACGAAAGTTTATTTTTATGTGTAGCAAATATTTCTTCTAGTTTCTGAATAGCAATTACAAAAATTATCAATTTTGATTTTTTTGATAGGCTGATATTAATAGGAATATCAATTTCAGGATGAAATAGAAGTAAAGAATTTCCCTCGTTTATTAATCTTAAAGATTCACTTTTAAAATGAAAAGTCGCTCTTCCTTTAGTGCAAAGATAAAATTGTACAAACCTTTTCCCAACAGGTTTAGAAATCGTATCGGTAAAGTTAGTATAATTATCGATCTGAGCCATATAAATATCAGATCCTATTTTATTTTCTCTTATTCTACTTTTAAAGGTATTTTTTAAATCCATTAATAATTTCTTTATATATCAAATTTAATCTTCAAAATAATGATATTTATCATATTAAAAAACTATTTAGACTATTTCTAAAATTGTAAAAATTAACTTTTACGGGTATTTTTTTATAAATATAGGTATTTTCTATATAGATGTACTCATAAATTTGCTGGAACAAAAAACATGAAAAAGTTTCAGCCTAAAAATATTGAAAAATTTTTTGCAATAAGTTTGAGCTATGAAAAGGCAGATATTAAAACTAGAGGAAGATATAGCTTTTTCCCTGAAATGGTAGAAGGATTTACTAAAACTATTAATGCCCTTTCAAATACTACTATTTTTGTGTTATCTACTTGTAACAGAACAGAAATATATACACAAACAGAATGCTTAGAAAAAGTGGTGGATGCATTTTGTAAACAGATAAACGTAGTTACAACCGAGTTTAAGAAATATATAACCGTACATAAAGGAAAAAACGCAATCAATCATTTTTTAAGAGTTTCCTCTGGTTTAGAAAGTCAAATAATAGGTGATTTCGAAATTATATCGCAAATAAAAACATGGTTTAAAAGATTTAAAAAATATAAAAGCACTAATGCTTTTCTAGAAAGATTAATTAATACCGGAATTCAAACCTCAAAAAAAATTAAATATACAACAACATTAAGCAATGGAGCAACATCCATGTCATATGCTGCGGTACATTATATTTTAAAAAATTTTACTCAACTTTCAGACAAAAAGATCACTATAATAGGTACAGGAAAAATAGGAAAAAATACCTGTGAGAATCTAGTAAAACACGTAAATGACCCGGATATTACTTTACTTAATAGAACTATTTCAAAAGCAGAAGAAATAGCGTATACTTTTGATCTTAAAGTTGATAATTTTAATAATTTAACTAAACAAGTTAATAAGTCAGATATAGTAATTGTAACTACAGGAGCTTCAGAACCCATAATTACTGAAAAAAATTTGGATGTTAAAAGACCAATTACATTTATAGATTTATCCATACCATCCAATGTTTGTGTATCACTTAAAGAGCACGATCAGGTGACACTTTTAAATATTGATGATTTATCCAAAATAGTAAACGAAACTTTTGAGAAGAGAAATAAAGAAATTCCGAAAGCAGAAAGTATAATTAACGAAATGATGCAAGAATTTATAATCTGGTCGGAAAATAGAAAATATGTCCCAATAATCCTTGCATTCAAATCAGATTTGGAGAGAATAAAAGACCATCAAATTAAAACATTAAAAAAAGATCAAGTAATAATATCTGAAGAACAAATAGAATTATCTGATCGTTTAGTGCAAAAAATCACAAACAAACTAGCTAATTATCTTATTACTAATCCCGAAAAAGCAGATGACACCATAAGTTTATTTAAGGAGATGTTTCAACTGCAAGTATCTAAAATGTAAAATATTTTTATGAACCCTATTCGTATTGGAACACGAAACAGCCCTTTAGCCATGTGGCAGGCAGTAGAAGTACAAAAAAAAATAAAAGATTTGGGCTTTAAAGCTGAAATTATTCCCATTACCTCTCTTGGAGATAAAAATCTCACTCAACCTTTATATCAAATGGATATCATAGGAGTATTTACAAGAGATTTGGATGTTGCGCTTTTAAATAATCAAATTGATATTGCTGTACATAGCCTTAAGGATGTTCCAACTTTGTTACCGGAAGGCATACTTTTATCGGCAGTTTTAGAAAGAGATTATGAAGCAGATGTTTTAGTAAGAAATCCGAAGAAAAATCAAAAAGCTGGATCTTACACTAATTTATATTTAGGTACCGGAAGTTTGAGAAGAAGAGCTTTTTGGAAATCTAAATATCCTGAAGTTACCTTTGGTAATATAAGAGGAAATGTTCAAACACGCTTATCAAAATTGGATTCCGAAGGTTTTGATGGAACTATTTTCTCATTAGCCGGAATAAAAAGATTAGGATTACCTTTAGATTACGAAATGCTGGATTTTATTATACCAGCTCCTGCACAAGGCGTAGTAGGTATTACTTCTTTAGAAAAAAACAAAGAATTAACAGAATTATTAAAAATGATCAATCATATCGATACACAGATTTGTGTAAATATAGAAAGAGATTTTTTAAATATGATTGAAGGAGGATGTACTGCACCTATAGGAGCTTTTGCTAAAATTAAAAATAATCTCGTACATTTTAAAGCGGGAATAGTATCTTTAGAAGGAACTAAAAAGGTTTTGCTGGAAGAATCATTTCCTATTGTCGAATCTTCTACAAAAGGAAAAAAGCTCGCCTTGAAAGCAAAAAGATTAGGCGCAGAAGAAATAATAAGAGAAATAAAAGCCTATAGGGAATAAGAATAAGTTTTTTTACTTATTCTTATTAAGTTCAGCCATTCTCACCGCCACAACTCCGGCCTCAACGCCTTTATTTCCTAATTTTCCTCCACTACGGTCTAAAGATTGTTGTACATGGTCGTCCGTAAGAACACAAAATACCACCGGAGTATCCATATGAGTGTTTAAATAAGTAACTCCATCAGTAACCGTTTTGCAAACATAGTCAAAGTGAGCCGTTTCGCCTCTAATAACACATCCTATAATTATTATAGCATCATAGATCTCCTTTTTACAAAGTTGTGTTGCTGCATATACTAATTCCACAGAACCGGGAACAAATACTGAATCTATTTGAGATTCTTTTGCTCCTAAATCCAGTAAAGTATCAATAGCGCCTTGGTGTAAATTATAAGTAACTTCAGAATTCCATTCTGAAATAACAATACCGAAACGATAGGCTTCGGCATTGGGTAAATTTTCCTTATTGTAGATAGATAAGTTTGTTGTTGCCATTATTGTTTTCCTGTTGCGTATGTAAGTCTTTCAATATATGCATCTACTTCTCCGGAAGTATCGATATCAGGATATTTATCTTTAATATTTTTGAAAAACTCTAAGGCTTTTTCATTCTGATTTAAAGACATAGCTAATATACCGGCTTTTTTATTAAATTGATAAGCGGTAGCAGCGGTGGAACTTTCATTAGCAGCCTTAGTCATAAAATTTAATGCTTCATCTGTGTTATTTAGCTCTACATAAGTGTCTGCGATTGCTCCGTATTTTACAGCTTTTAAATCTTTGTCTGAAGTATCGAATTTATTAAAATGTTCCAGTGCATTTTGATAATTTCCTTTTTTATATTCAGCAATTCCTGCATATAAATGAGCAAATTTTCCCGTTTTAGTAGAACCGTATTCTTCAGCGATATCTATAAATCCTGAAATACCGCTTGATTTTCCTCCTAATGCTTGATCTGTCTTTCCTTCATTATATAAATTTTCAGCATCAACCATAAGATTAGAAGCTTCAATATTTTTTGGAGTTATAACATAATTATCATAAATTACATAGCCTAAAACAGCGATAATTACTATTCCAAAAAAGATACCAATAGGTTTGGCATACTTTTGTAAAAATTTCTCTCCATCAATGGCGGAAGTATTTAAAGAATCTAAAATTTCTTTAGTTGCGTAATTGTGCTTTCCTGTATGTTTTGACATGAGCCGTAATGTGTTTTTTAGTGCGCTAAAATAGGCAATTATAAATTGAAATGCAAATTTTTAATTTCCCTACACTCTAAGAAGGTTTTGAATTTTTCACGAGATATTTCTTCTGCGCCTAGTTGTTCTAGATAAGAAGAATGAATTTGACAATCAATCAGTTTGTACTGATGGGAATGTTTTTGTACGAAATAGGTAAAACCACATTTAGAAGAATTACTTACTTTTGAAAACATACTTTCGCCGCAGAAAACTATATGTAAATCGATCCCATAAAATCCTCCTACCAAATCATTGTTTTTCCAAACCTCAACGCTTTTTGCTAATCCCAATTCATGTAAAGTACAATAAGCATTAAACATCTCATCGGTTATCCATGTTCCTCTTTGTCCGGGTCTTTTAATAGAGGCACATTGAGAAATTACTTCAGAAAAGCATTGATTTTCCGTAAAATGAAAATATTCCTGATTTAAAATTTTCTGTGTTGATTTAGAAATCTTTAATTTATTCGGATAGAGTACAAACCTAGGATTCGGAGACCACCATTGTATGATTTCATTGGGATTATACCAAGGAAAAATACCGGATTTATAAGCCAGAAGCAACCGTTCAGGAGAAAGGTCTCCACCGATAGCAAGAAGACCACTTTCATCAGCTTTATGAATATCCGGGAATTCTAATTTTTTTGTTAACCAAATCATATTATTAAAAAAGAATTTAATTAAAGCGAATAATATTACAAATTAGCAACTTTAAATTTTGAAGTTATTCAAGTTCTATCTTTAAGCATCTTTTTTATATGCTCCACTTCAGCTTCTAAATCATTAACCTTATCATATATTATAGCAGGATCGGGTAATATAAAAAAAGATACATTTTAACATTTCAAATTTCAATAATCTCTTGGGGGGCTATGTTTAAATTAGGATATTCACGTTGATTATCGCTTTTTAAAAGTAGATTATTATACTTCTTTATTCTATTGATAACTCTTTTTACTACTCCCATCATTGGTAATTATTATATATACTTTATTATCTTTTACATCTCTTTCCCAGTTTCCTAGCCATTCACCAACTACATACGAACCACTTTGTAGTGTAGGATACATAGAATGACCATCAAACTTAAATATGCGAAAAATTATGTAGATTAGGCAAATGAAAACTAGGTAATTCGCTGATAAAAACAGGATCATTACAAGATAAAAGATATACTGTTGCAGCTTTGGTTGGCACTAATACTATGTTGTCATTTTGCAAACTATCTACTGTTACTATTTTAGGTAAATGCTCTGATATGGCAAATTTCTTTATGTCCTTTAAAGGATTATCTTCTACTCCGTCAATTAACCAAGAATAAGAAATATTAAATTCACGTATAATATTTGATATAGTATCTATTGATGGAAATATTTTACCACTCTCCATTTGAGACAAAGGGGACTGTTTAATTCCAATTTTATTGGCAAAATCAATCTGACCAAGCCCTATACTCAATTTCAACTCTTTTATTCTCAATCCTATAGACATGTATTATTAAATAATTTTAATAATTTAATATAGAACAATATTAAATATAAGTATATTTTTATTGTGTTACATATACAAAAGTAATGTAATTATTAAATAACAAGAATATTAAATGATATTAATATGAAAACAAAACAGAAAAAGAAACCCAAATATTTAGGAGTAATGTATCTCAAGCAATCCTCTGATTATATAAACAACAAAGATGATTTTTTAGTTATGACAATCGCATAACTTTTGGAGGAAACTATTATGAAATGAAAGCAATTATTGATTGTTACAAATTAGTTTCAAAAGATCAGAATAGAAGCACTTTTTAATAAATAATACTTTATACAATATAATATTTAACCAACCGGGTGAATTTTCTCTACATACTGACACTTTAGAAAGCAGGTAAAAGATGTACCGCTCATTTATTAATAGATATTGGCAATATATAGTAGAAAATAATACTAACGAGGTGTTAAGTTATGAACAATTAGAATCCTTTTACCCTGATTTTAATGCCGGGTTTAAATACGTAGAAAAGCAAAGAGGTTGTGAGTATGTTGTAAGGAAATTAGAACCTAAAAAACTGCAATTTAAAGGTACGTTACTATTTTCTAACATTACCTCCCCCACATTAGATGAAATATCTAGGGTGTAAAAAATAGTTATAACTGAGATAGATAAACTGAATTCAAGATTTAAGTGTGATATAAGGGATATATCTCTGATTAAAATCCAAGGAGTAAACGGGCAATCTTGGTTTATTGCTTAAGGAAATGAAGCTAGTTGTTACTGTGAAATAGTAGATGCTGATAATGATGGATGGATATATTATTCTACCGTATCGGTAGGAAATATGAATATGAATTTAGGTGAATCTGTCAAATTTTTCAATCCATTCACCAAATACGAAATATTAAACAATGAATGCCCTACATCAGCGACTGAAAGATTTAACAACAACAATTTTCAAGGATATCCAAAATCGTTGAATGGAAAATCTTTTAAATATTTAATTTATGGAGAGTTATTAAAAAAAGAAAATAGAAATTGTATATGCGCTGTAAGAAGTGGAGAGACTCTTGTAGCAGAAAAATACTGAAATAAATGGTAATCTTAAATTTCTTTTAAGATAAAGTAAAAAATATGAATTAAAAAAATGAATATATCGTAAAAATATCATGGAAGGATAATTTAATCCTTTTTTAAATTAGATATATAGTAAGCCTCATTTTTTTTGAGGCTTACTGTAGTTTTTAACGTATGGATGGATGAAATTTTATCCAAAAATTATAATTTTAAATGTAAACTAAAATTCCAAATGTTAAATTAGTACTTTTGTTTGAAATTTTAGTTTACTATTCTGATTAGGTGCTTAAATGCTCCTTTTAATACTACTTTTAAAAAGGTAAATCGTCATCCTCTTCTTCTTGCATAATAGGGTTTGAAGGTGCAGAAGATACATGAGCGGATGGCTGAGCCATAGGATTTTCTTGTCCCATACCGGATACAGGCATTAGTTTTTCAATTCTCCATCCTGTAATACTGTTAAAATATTTAGTTTCACCTTGTGGGTTAACCCATTCACGCCCTCTTATATTAATAGATACTCTTACATCATCGCCTACATTAAAAGAATTAATAATATCTACTCGATCACCCAAAAGTTCAATTAGTATATGTTGAGGGTATTGTTCTTCAGTAGTTACCACCACTTCCCTTTTTCTAAATCCACTATCAAATGTCTGAATATCTGATATTAATTTTATTCTTCCTGCTATTTCCATAACTTCTGTTTTTTGTTTAAAATACAAAAATAAAAAATTATTTTCAGCGAAAAAAGACATTACAGAGTTTTGATAAAAGAAAGGGTCTCACTAAAGAGACCCTTGTATATATGATATAAAAAAGATATTTTTTATTTTATCTTTTGATCCATTAATTGCATAAATTGATCTAATTTCGGAAGAATTACAATTTCAGTTCTTCTATTAACAGCTTTATTTTCAGGGTTTGTATTAGGAACTTTTGGTTGATATTCTCCATGGCCTCCGGCAAGTAACCTTGCAGGATCAACACCGAATTTAGATTGTAAAAGCTTAACCACTGAAGTTGCTCTCATAGCGCTTAAATCCCAATTATCTCTTATGCAGCCAGCAGTTGAGCTTCTGAATTGGTCATTGTCAGTATATCCTTGAACTTGTACATCATAATCCTTATAGTCATTAATGATTTTAGCTACTTTTTCTAATACGTTTTCTGCCGTAGGAAGTACATCATAGCTTCCGGATTTATATAACATTTTGTCAGATAAGGAGATGAATACAACGCCTTTTTGTACCTGAACATCTACATCACTATCGTTTAAGTTATCTAAAGATCGTTTTAGTTTATTAGATAAGGCAAGATTTAAAGAATCATTTTTTGCACGTGCTTCTGTCAAACGTTTAATGTATGCGTTAGATGCATTAATTTGTCCGATAAGCTTATCAATATTATCAGTTCCAGCTTTACCTGTAGCCATACAATCAGCTAAATTTTGCTGTAATACATCGTTTTGTTTTCTTATCAAATTCATTTGCTCTTCCAAAGAGTTATTTCTCTCTTTTAATGAAGTAATTGTACGATCTTTATCAACGTTTCTTTCTAAACAAGATTCATAATTAGCTTTTGCCTGTTCAAATTCTTTTCTACTTACACATGACATTGCTAAAAAGCCGATAGAAGATAGCAATGCTAATTTAATAATTTTCATATTCTCTTTATATTTATATATATTTTAGTTAAAATAATTAATCAAAAGTAAGCTATTTAAAGCTTCTCTGACAAATTATAACTGTAAAAATAATAAATTAAATTTAAAAATGGTATAAATATCAGTATAAATATTATTAGCTGTTACAGATTCGAGAGTTACTTAGTAAAAAGTTGTACTTTTGTATTATTAATTACTTATAACAGTATGCTATATTACAGAGATAAAGGTAAAGGCAAAACAATAGTTTTTTTACACGGTTTTTTGGAAAATTCAAGAATGTGGAGATTTTTTCAAAATAAATTATCTAAAAAATATAGAGTGATATCCATAGATTTACCCGGACATGGAAGGTCTTCTAAAAAAACAAATGAAGTAAATAGAATGGAAGATATGGCTAAAAAGGTAAATAAAGTTTTAGAACATTTGAAAATAGATGAAGTAATTATTAGCGGCCATTCTATGGGAGGGTATGTAGCATTAGCTTTTGCAGAGCAATACAAATATAAGGTGTCCGGATTAGGATTGTTCTATTCAACTACATTACCGGACGATGATATAAAAAAAGAACAACGGTTAAAAGCAGCAGAAGTGGTAGTTAAAAATCCTAAAGAATTTTTTCGCCTATCAATACCTAACTTATTTGCCCCTCAAAATGTACCTAAATTACAATCGGAAATAAAAACCGCTATCAAATGGGCTAAACACGCTTCATTGACAGGAATATCTGCGGCTTTAAAAGGGATGAGACTTCGTAAGGATAGAACAGATGTGGTAAGGGATTTAGGAAAGCCAATTTTCATTATCATTGGAAAATATGATAATGCAATTAAAAATTCCGAATTAATAAAAAAAATGGAAGGCGTTAAAAAACTTTCAATTTATGAATTAGAAACCGGTCATATGGGAGCTCTAGAGGCACCAGAAGAATGTTTAGAAATTTTACAAACTTGGCTAAAACAAAATTATAAGTAATTAAATTATTAGTAATACTTATAATAGGTATGTATTAAAAATAGTATTTATTTGTAATTTTGTATGTATATAAATCTATTTGTTGTAAATATATGATAAAGGTATCTCAAGAAGCTGAAAAAAAAATCATTGAATTAATGAAAGAAAGTGGTTTTGATAATTCTAAAGATTTCGTACGTGTAGGGGTAGTGAGTGGTGGATGTTCTGGGTTATCATACAAGTTAAAATTTGATCATATTCAAAACCCTGAAGATAAATTATTTGAAGATAGAGGAATTAAAATATTGGTGGATAAAAAATCATTCCTTTATCTAGTTGGAACTACATTAGAATATTCAGGGGGCTTGAACGGTAAAGGTTTTATATTTAATAATCCCAATGCCCAAAGGACTTGCGGATGTGGAGAAAGTTTTGCAATATAAAAAATATTAAAAAAACTTTCTCTATAAAGAAGGTTTTTTTAATATTTTCATTTTTATTTAGTCATCACTTCAGCAACCATACTATCCAGTTTTTCTATATAATCTTTATACTTTTGAAATTCTTTAGGATTAGAAGACAATTCTTCAAGAATGGTTTTTCGTATAATAATCCATTTTTGATTTTTTTTAGTAAGTTCAGTTAGCTTATTTATATCTTTTGCTTTGGCAGCATCTATATATTCATCTATATAATCCTTGTATTCAGCCAAATATTTTTGAATTTTAGGATCATCAAACGTAGGAATTTTATGTTTTAAAATTTCGTTGGATTGAACTTTTGAAATTTCATTTTTCTGGTTTTCTTCATGTTGAGAGTCGGGGTCTATTATTTCTTGTATCTCAGAAGCTTTCTTATCATCTTTACAAGATATGAAAGTAAGTAAATTAAAAATCACAAAGGGTAAAACTATTTTCTTCATATAAAAATTTATTTTCGGCTAATGTATAAAAAAAATGATTTAAATATTGCAATAAAGATATAATGCTAATTATCAATTATATATTTATTTCAATAGTAATCTATTAATACATCTTTTAAAAATAAGAAAAAAGGCAATATCGCATTTATAGGAATTATAATACAAATAGTAAAAATTTTTAATATATTTATTTTAGTTAAACATTCAATAAGTTTACATAAAATTTGAAATCTCATTATTTAAAAAATCTATTAATGAGCTTTCGTAATGTATAATAATCTAAGTATTTTTGTACCAAGAACCAACTATGTTTAATTTAATAAGGTAACATGGGTTACCTTTGAATCAAGTAATAATGAGCAAAGCAAAATATACAGAAGAAGAATTACGGTTAGACCTTGAGCAAAAAGACTATGAGTACGGTTGGACCACAGATTTAGAATATGAAGATTTTCCCACAGGATTAAATGAAGAGATAGTTCGAGAAATCTCTAAAAGAAAAAATGAGCCTGAATGGATGTTGGAATGGAGATTAGATTCTTTTAGATTGTGGAAAGAAATGGAAGCCCCTAATTGGCCGAACGTTACATTTAAAGAAACTGATTTCAATAGTATAAAATATTATGCCGCACCCAAAAAGAAAAAAGAATTAAAGAGTTTAGAGGAGGTAGATCCAGAACTAATTAATACTTTTGAGAAATTAGGCATTCCTTTAGAGGAACAAAAAAGATTGACAGGAGTAGCAGTAGATGCTGTGATTGATAGTGTTTCAGTTAAAACCACCTTTTCGGAAACCTTAGCGGAAAAAGGAATTATTTTTTGTTCAATTAGTGAGGCCATTCAAAAACATCCGGATTTAGTAAGAAAATATTTAGGTACAGTAGTTCCAAAAGACGATAACTTTTATTCGGCCTTAAATTCAGCAGTATTTTCTGATGGTTCGTTTTGCTATATTCCTAAAGGAATAAAATGTCCGATGGAATTATCTACCTATTTTAGAATTAACCAATCAGGAACAGGTCAATTTGAAAGGACTCTTTTAATCGCAGATGAAGGAAGTTATGTTTCCTATTTGGAAGGATGTACGGCACCACAAAGAGACGAAAATCAATTACATGCAGCCGTGGTCGAGCTCATCGCATTAGAAGGAGCAGAAATAAAATATTCAACAGTTCAAAATTGGTTTCCTGGAGATAAAGAAGGAAAAGGAGGGGTCTATAATTTTGTGACTAAAAGGGCCCTTTGTGAAAGGAATGCTAAAGCATCTTGGACACAAGTAGAAACAGGCTCTGCAGTAACATGGAAATATCCTTCCTGTATCTTAAAAGGAGATAACTCTATTGGTGAATTTTATTCTATAGCAGTAACCAATAACTTTCAGCAGGCGGATACCGGAACAAAAATGATTCATATTGGAAAAAATACACGATCCACAATAATTTCTAAAGGAATATCTGCAGGAAAATCACAAAATAGCTATAGAGGATTAGTAAAAATTTTACCTCAAGCAGATAATGCAAGAAATTTCTCCCAATGTGATTCTCTACTCATGGGAAATAATTGTGGAGCCCATACATTTCCATATATAGAAATTAAAAATAAAACCGCGCAGATGGAGCATGAAGCAACCACTTCTAAAATAGGTGAAGATCAGATTTTTTATTGCAATCAACGAGGAATCGATACAGAAACAGCGATTGCATTAATTGTAAACGGCTTTAGTAGAGAAGTGTTAGATAAACTTCCCATGGAATTTGCAGTAGAAGCAAAGAAATTACTAGAAATTTCATTAGAAGGAAGCGTAGGATAATTTATTTGTTCAGGAAAAAACTTTCTATCAAATAGGAAGTTTTTTTATTTTTTTAAGAATTATTTCTGCTAATTTTAAAAATTAATTTTATACGTACCGGTTACAGATCTAGTACCGGAGTTACCTTTAACATATTGTTTAATCCACTTTATTCCTGTATTAAGCAAACAAGTATTATTTATTCCCGACTTTCGACTTACGGAAATAACATTTCCGTTTTTATCAAGAGTATAAGAGAAGATAATAGTTCCTGAACCAGCACAATTATGCTCGGGAACCTTACCCCCTCTTCCCATAGTTCCGGGGATAAAACTAATTAATTTTCTCCCATTGCCAATACCTTCGCCGCCATTTCCATTTCCTCCGGTTTCAACTCCTTGATTCTGTCCAGGCCTTCCTCCCGTTCCTTCGCCGGTTGAAGAAGTACTGGTTCCTTTTCCTTTAATTAGATTTCCAAGAGCAGCATTTCCTTTGGGATTACCACCTATTGTAGAATTTTCTGTTCCCACTCCGGCAACAGTATTAGTTTTGGACTTTTTGATAGGTAAATTATTGGTATTTTTAGAAGAGTTTTTGGTTTTACTATTTTTTTTAGTTTCAGTTTTTTTTACAGGTTCAGGTATATTTTCCTTGGAATCGTTTTGATGGGCAAGAATAGTTTTATTTTCTTCTTGCATTAAATCATTCGTAGATATATTATTTTCTGAATTTTCAGCTCTTGCATTATTCCCTTCTCCACGTAAAACTTCCTGGTCAGCCGGTTCTTCTTCTCCAAGCCCTACTTCATCGGTCCCAAAATTAGCACCCAAATCATCTATATCGAAGTTAATATCTATATAAACCGGTGGAGTAACTGTTATAAATACGGTTTTATAAGTTAAAATAAATAATAATAAAGCTCCCGAAATTAAAATGGTAAGAGTACCACTAATTAACTTTTGCTTTTTATTATCATAATATTTAATTCTATAACTTTCACTCATAACCTATTTATCGTCTGAAATGTGCGGGTTTGTGGCAATTAAAACCTTATACTTATTTCTGTTTGCTATATCCATCAAAAAAACAACATCTTTATGTAAAGCCTCTTCATCCGCCGCAATGACGAATGTTGGAGAGGAATTAGTACTAAATAAGGTTTTTAAAGTAGTCTCAATTTCGTTTTTAGCTATCTCTTTTTTATTTAAAAAGTATTTTCCATCCATAGATACCCCAATATAAACTCTTTCAGTAGGCATTTCCTGCCCTTTTGCATTAGGCAATTTTATATTTAAAGCAGATTGGTTTGCCGATGCGGTAAGCATAAAAAAAGTAAGTAATAAAAATATTACATCAGTGATGGAGGCCATACTGAATTCCGGAGAAACTCTATTTCTACTTCGTAATTTCATAAATTAATGAGTAACGGGTTTATTTAAAATGTCCAGAAAATCAATAACAGTAAGTTGTAAAGAATATACGCTTCGATCAATACGAATAACCAAGATGTTATAAAATAAATAGGCTAATAAACCGACAATTAATCCAGCTGCAGTATTTGCCATTGCTGAATAAATACCTCCTGCTAACATTTGAGCACTTGCCTGATCTTGAGCACTGGTAGCAAAAAAAGCAATGATCATCCCGATTACCGTACCTAGAAAACCTAACATAGGAGCAGCACCTGAAATAGTTCCTAATACACCCACGTTTTTTTCTAGTTCAAAAATTTCTAATTGAGCAGTGTTTTCAATAGCATCACTGATATCACGGGTGGGTTTACCGATTCTCATCAGTCCTTTATAAAGAATTCTTCCTTCAGGGGTACGGGTTCTCTTACAAAGATCCAAAGCAGCGTTAATATTTCCTTGATGAATAAGATCTTTAATATCGTTTAATATAGAAGAATTTTTATTTGAAAATCTTTTTATAGTTAAAAAACGTTCAAAAAAAATGTAAAGGGAAAACATAAATAATAAAAATAGACAAATCATTACAAATATGCCGATAGGTCCTCCGTGCGTTAACATTTCTAAGAGAGAAAATTGTTTTTCACTAATTTCTTCACCTTGTGCAAGTACCTTTTGTACGGTTTTTAAAGAATCGTTCATATAAATCCTTTTTTGTATAAGAGTTTTTTAAAATATTTGTGCAAAGGTAGGAATTATTGTTAGTCTTTTATTAAATATAATCATATAAGATTAGAAGTAAAATAGTAACTTCGTGTTATTAATTCTTAAAAAGAATGAAAGATACTAATTTTAGTAAAGAAAAAGGAATTATTACTATTATTCAGGATAATAAAACAGGTAAAGTTTTAGCATCAGGAATAAGTACTGATACTTTAATTAAGAAATCACAATTAGAAAGAAAGATTTATTTAAATGATGTATCCTACGATGATTTATATATTTGGGAAGAATGCTTTTGGAATAAAGATAAATCGGTCATATTAATAAAAGTAAAAGCCAATAAAGATTCGGAAAAATATATAATAACCACGGATTTTGCTGAAGAAAATAAAAATTCATATTCCTATTTAAGTTCTTTAGAGAAAAAGATAGGGAAAAGCATTAAAGGAGAAAAGCAGAACACTCATATTACAACAGTTTTAAAAAAAGGAAAGTCAAAAATTGCCCAAAAATTTGGAGAAGAAGCAGTTGAGCTTGTAATAGAAGCAGCCAGAGAAAACGATAAATTATTTAAAGATGAAGCAGCAGATGTATTTTATTATTATTTAATATTGTTACAAGAAAGAGGATTTCTATTGGATGATATTTTAAAGCAATTAAAATTACAAAAGAGGAAAATTTAATAAGGATATTTTTAAAAACTTAAACAACTGCCTCCTTAATTTGCTCAATCTCAATTCCAGCCTCTTTTAAAAAGTCAATTCCACTTGTATCCGAATATTCATTAATATAAACTACACGTGTAATACCGGCTTGATGAATAAGTTTACTACATTCTCGACAAGGGGATAAAGTAACATACAATGTTGCACCTATACACGATTGGGTAGAAGCGGCAACCTTAAGGATAGCATTAGCTTCTGCATGAAGAACATACCATTTAGTAAACCCATTGTCATCTTCACATACATTTTCAAATCCCGTTGGAGTTCCATTATATCCATCCGAAATAATCATACGGTCCTTTACAATTAATGCACCTACTTTTTTTCTTTCACAATATGATAACTTGCCCCATTCCAGAGCCATGCGCAAATAGGCTATATCGTATTTCGTTTTCATGAGATGAAATTACATTTTTTTTACTAAAATGTTTTACAAAATATTTATACTTTTTAAAATTTAGCTTACTATTATAAAAGAGAAATATTATCCTTAAATAATTTTTTTTATAAATAATAAAAATTATTTGGAATAATTATTGTCATAAATGAAAGATAAAATATCTCAAAATTAAATAATAGTATAATTAACACCGAAAAAATTTTGTTATGGAAAATCTAATAGATTCATTAAAGAAAATAATTACCCCCGATGCTGTTTCTGGCATATCTTCAGAATTAGGTGAAGATATAGGAAAAGTAACTTCAGCCATAAGAACAGCAGTTTCCAGCTTATTCGGAGCAGTTCTAGAAAAAGGAGATGATAACAAATTAGAAAATATATTAAAACAAGCAGGAAATATCCCTTCCCTAACTAATGTAAAAGGATTATTTTCGGGAAAAATGGATTCTGAAACGCAAAACATAAGTTCAGGCTTTTTGCATACTCTTTTTGGAGATAAATTAGGAAACTTTTCTTCCTTGATTTCTTCTTCATCCGGCTTAAAGAATGAAAGCACCAGTAAGCTTATGGGCGTACTATCTCCATTGGTTGCTGGATTTTTAGGGCAGAAATTAATTTCAGGAGGAAATTTTAAAGGATTATTAGGACAGATAAATTCAGAAAAAAAAGGTTTTTTATCATCTATACCGTCAGGCTTAGCCGGAATATTGGGAGTGTCTTCCATTTCCAATCTAGGAGATTCATTTTTTAATAAAGTCGCCACTCAGACGAAAGAGACTGCTGAAAAAGTTAAAGATAAAGTAGAAGATACTTATCACGAATATAAAGATAAGATGGAAAAACATTCCGGAGGCGGTTGGTTAAAATGGCTTATAATATTTTTACTTGCAGGTATATTAATAATATGGTTATTCTCTAAAAATGGATGCTCTAAAGGAAAAGGAACCGCAACCCCAGTGAATGATTCCATACAGAAAGTAGAACCTAAAAAGACTGACCAGGATACATTAGCAGAAACTAGTACGGATAATCTAGGCAACACAACAGATCAAAAGATAAAAGAATTATTACCCATCACATTACCTAGTGGAGCAGTTATTAATGCATTTCCGGGAGGAACAGAAGATAAAATGGTAAATTTTTTAAAATCCGATGAATATAAAAATGCATCTAATGAAGATTTAAAAAATAAGTGGTTTGACTTTGATGGAATCAATTTTGAATTCGGAAGTGGAACGCAATTAACTCCGGAATCTGAAACTCAAGCAAAAAATATTGGAATTATACTTAAAGAATTTCCTAATGTTAAAATAAAAATTGGTGCTTATACAGATAAAAAAGGAAATGATCAAGATAATTTAAAATTATCACAACAAAGAGCAAATACAGTAAGAGATATTTTTGTTAAAAATGGTTATGGAGATAGAGTAGATGGAGCAGAAGGATATGGGTCTAAATTTGCAAAAGTAGATGCAAATGCTTCTGATAAAGAAAGAGCTAAAGATAGAAGAATTTCTTTGCGTTTTGAAAAATAAAATTTTGATGAGAATGTAATATAGCAAATGAATCAAAACTTCAATTAAGATAAAAACCTTAAAAACTCTCAACAAGGCTCATTCTTTATTTTAAAGAGTGGGCTTTTTTATTTCATACTGAATCATAACATTGTTATTAAGAATATAATAATTTCCTACAATGATATAAGTTAAAATAATGAAACTTTGGGGAATGATAAGCAAAGAGCATCAAATACTCTTAATTTATGAAAATTAAAAAAAAATATAAAAACATAATTTAGTTTTTGGATAATAAAAAGATAATTATTATTTTTGTTGAATTAATCAGGAAAAGTGAAAACAATATTTTTTAATAATAGATCTTGGTGGTGCTCTCAGCTTCGATAGCCGTGGGCATTAAGGTATATTATTTTAAATAAACTATTAAAAATAAAGAAAAACCTACCGTGTTCGCGGTAGGTTTTTTTGTTTTTTAAATATTTAATTACTAAAATGAAAAAAAAGATGCATACGTATAATGTTGATCAAGAAGGTTATTATGGGGAATTTGGAGGAGCCTATATTCCGGAAATTCTTTATCAAAATGTAGAGTTGTTAAAAAACAGCTACCTAAAAGTTTTAGAAGATCCTAAATTTCAAAAAGAATATCATGATTTACTAAGAGATTATGTGGGTAGACCCTCTCCTTTATATCTAACAAAAAGGTTGTCTCAAAAATATGGATGTAAAATTTACCTCAAAAGAGAAGATTTAAACCATACGGGGGCTCATAAAATTAATAATACAATCGGGCAAATACTTTTGGCGCGAAGAATGGGTAAAACTCGTATAATTGCCGAAACCGGAGCAGGTCAACATGGAGTTGCCACTGCCACCGTATGTGCCTTAATGAATATGCAATGCTTTATTTACATGGGAAAAGTAGATGTTGAAAGACAAAAATTGAATGTAGAGAAAATGCAAATGCTCGGCGCACAAGTTATTCCAGTTACTAGCGGAAATATGACATTAAAAGATGCTACTAACGAGGCAATTCGAGATTGGTGCTCTAATCCCTCCAATACTTATTATATCATCGGTTCAACTGTAGGTCCTCATCCGTATCCTGATATGGTAGCTCGATTACAGTCTGTAATCAGTGAAGAAATTCGAAAACAACTATTAGAAAAAGAAAACAGGAAAAATCCCGATTATTTAATAGCTTGTGTAGGTGGAGGAAGTAATGCTGCCGGAACAATCTATCATTTTTTAAATGAACCATCCGTATCAATTGTATTGGCAGAAGCAGCAGGAAAAGGACTAAACTCCGGAGAATCTGCTGCTACTATACATTTGGGAAAATTAGGTATAATTCATGGAAGCAAAACATTGCTAATGCAATCAGAAGATGGGCAAATAGAAGAACCATATTCCATATCGGCAGGATTGGATTATCCGGGAATAGGTCCTCTACATGCATATCTAGCTAAGACCGGACGATCAGAAGTGTTGGCGATAACTGACGAAGAAGCTATTGAAGCAGCTTTTGAATTAACAAGATTAGAAGGTATTATTCCTGCTATTGAATCAGCACACGCGTTGGGAGTATTGAGTAAAAAGAATTTTAAAGAGGATGATGTGGTTGTCATATGTCTTTCAGGAAGAGGAGATAAAGATATGTATACCTACATAAAAGAACAGAAAAAACGAAATGGATAGAGCATGGAAATACAGGTTAAAACAAAAAAATTATTAGCAGATCTACAAACTCCCGTAGGAATTTATTTAAAAATTCGAGATGCCTTTCCTGAATCAGCGTTATTGGAGAGTTCTGATTTTCATGCTGGAGAAGATAGTTCGTCTTTTATAGCGATGGATCCACTGGCTAAATTTAAAGTTAAAGATCATTTTATCACAACTAAGGTCAATGGGCATGCAATGGAGAAAAAATTAATAAATCCTTTGGAAACAGAATTTGATGATTTTATAAAAAGTTTTCATTTGAAAGGAGAAAATCCAACGAAAATTAATGGATTTTTTGGATACACTTCCTACGATAGTATTCGATATTTTGAGGCTGTTGATCCTGAAAATAATAAATATGAAAATGCAAATATACCGGAACTGTATTATATATTTTACCGATTTATCTTAGTAATCAACCATTTAAAGAACGAATTGGTTATAGTCGAAAATATACCTGAAGGAGAAAATTCCACAATTCATACTCTTGAAGCCTTATTACAAAATAATAATTTTGCTTCTTACAATTTTAAAACAAAAGGGAACGAGATAAGTTTTATCACAGATGAAGAATATAAAGAATATGTAAAAAAAGGGATTGCACATTGCAAAAGAGGCGATGTGTTTCAAATAGTACCTTCCCGTTGCTATTCACAAGCATTTACAGGAGACGATTTTAAAGTATATAGAGCTTTGCGCTCCATTAACCCTTCGCCTTATCTTTTTTATTTTGATTTTGGCTCTTATCGTATTTTCGGTTCTTCACCTGAAACCCATTGTAAAATCAATAAAGGATATGCATATATAGATCCTATAGCGGGGACTTATAAAAGAACAGGCAACGATGAAAAAGATAGAGAATTATCGGAAAGGCTTCTACAAGATGAAAAAGAAAATGCTGAACATGTAATGTTAGTAGACTTGGCACGCAATGATTTGAGTAGAAATTGCCATGAGGTAAAATTAGATTTTTATAAACGTGTCCAATATTTTTCACACGTTATTCATTTAGTATCAAGGGTAAGCGGAATAGTTGATAAAGATAAGAACAGTATATCCGTATTTGCCGATACGTTTCCCGCAGGGACCTTATCAGGAGCACCAAAGGTAAGAGCTATGCAGCTTTTGCGTGATATTGAAAAACATATGAGAGGAATTTATGGAGGATGTATCGGATATATTGGTTTAGAAGGAGATTTAAATCAGGCAATCACCATACGATCATTTTTGAGCAAAAACAATATTTTGTATTATCAAGCTGGCGCCGGGGTAGTATCCAAATCAAATCCTGAAGAGGAGCTAAAAGAAGCGAACAACAAATTAAAAGCATTAAAAAAGGCTATCAATTTAGCGGAAGAGTTAAAAAATTAAAAAATATGAAAGCATTACTTATCATTGATATCCAAAATGATTACTTTGAAGGAGGGAAAAATACTTTAAAAAATTCTTTAGAAGCAAGTGAACGAGCTAAAAAAATATTAGAAAAATTTAGAAATGAAAAGCTACCGGTAATTCATATTCAACATGTTTCTTCAAGACCGAATGCAACCTTTTTCCTTCCCAATACTCAAGGAGTTAAAATACATCCGAATGTTCAACCCCTGGAAGGCGAAGCAATCATAACAAAAAATGTTCCTAATAGTTTTATCAATACGGATCTTCAAGACACATTAAAAAAACTCAAAGTCGATGAATTAATCATTTGCGGAATGATGACCCATATGTGTGTAGATGCAACGACAAGAGCAGCAAAAGACTTTGGCTATACTTGTATCTTAATAGGAGATGCCTGTGCTACATGCGATCTTGAAATTAATGGAGAGAAAATACAAGCTAAAGAAGTGCAAAATTCGTTTTTAGCAGCTTTAAGCTATTATTATGCAACTGTAATCACAGCTAAAGAATTTGTAATTTAAATAGTAAAAAAGTGAAGATACTTGTTTTTGATAATTATGATTCTTTTACCTATAATTTAGTTCACCTGATAAAGGAATTAAACTATGAAGATGTAGACGTTTTTAGAAATAATCAGATTCAGTTATCCGATATCTCAAAATATGATAAAATAATTTTATCTCCGGGCCCGGGAATTCCTTCTGAATCAGGACTATTACTTTCTTTAATTGAACACTATGCTCCCACTAAATCAATATTAGGGGTATGTTTAGGAGAACAAGCTATTGGAGAGGCTTTTGATGCAGAATTATCCAATTTGCAAGATGTATATCATGGGGTAGCTACCCAAATAAAAATAATAGAGGACGATTATATATTTAAAGATCTTGGTCCCGAAATAGAGGTAGGAAGATATCATTCTTGGATTGTAAACAGTAACAATTTTCCGGACGATCTTGTTATAACAGCTATAGACGAAGATAAACAAATTATGGCATTGAAGCATAAACAGTACGATGTTCATGGAGTTCAGTTCCATCCGGAATCTATACTAACTCCTAACGGAAAAACCATTATAAAAAATTTTTTAGAAAATTAAGTTGATATGAAACAACTATTAAATAGACTGTTCGAACATCAATATCTTAACAGAGAAGAAGCAAAGGAGGTATTGACCAAAATGGCTGCTGACGAATATAATGAATCACAAATTGCAGCTTTCATCAGTGTATTTCTTATGAGGAATATTAGCATAGATGAGTTTTTTGGCTTTAGAGATGCTCTTATGGATCTATGTGCAGATGTTTCACCATTAGCCAAGTATGATCCTATAGATATTGTTGGTACCGGAGGAGACAATAAAAATACATTTAATATATCGACGCTTTCTTGTTTCGTTGTAGCCGGTGCAGGATATAAAGTGGCAAAACATGGAAATTATGGAGCTACCTCCGTAAGCGGAGCATCCAACGTAATGGAGCAACATGGAGTTCAGTTTACTTCAAATATCGATAAGCTTGAACGTTCTTTAGATGAAACGAATATAGCCTACTTACATGCTCCTTTATTTAACAATGCTATGAAAGTGGTTACACCGGTTAGAAAAGCATTAGGGGTACGAACCTTTTTTAATATGTTAGGTCCTGTAGTCAATCCTATCAAGCCTAAAAGAAATGTATTAGGAGTTTTTAACCTCAAAATGTCTCGCTTATATTATTACTTATATCAAAATACGGATTGTAATTATACTGTTGTACATAGTTTAGACGGGTATGACGAAATATCTTTAACCGATAATTTTAAAGTGGTAACTCAATACGGTGAACATATATATTCTCCGGAAGACATCGGGTTGGAAAAGTGTATACAAATTGAATTAGATGGTGGAAATACACCGGAAGAAGCCTCAAAAATTTTTGATAATGTAATCAGTAATCAGGCTACTCGAGCCCAAAAGAATGCAGTAATAGCAAATTCGGCATTTGCTATAAACAATATAAACCCAAGATTATCAATTGAAGAATGTATTAATCAAGCTCGAGAATCATTGGAAAGCGGAAAAACAAAGCAAACTTTTCAGAAATTTCTTGATATTAATAAATAGCAACATAAATTAAAAAACGCGAAAAAGTGAAAAAATTAATTCTTTTGAGTTTCATATGGTTCAGCATATTTTCTTATACACAAACTAAAGAAAGAGATAATAGATTAGTAGGTTCTTGGCAAGGATCGGAAAAAGGAAATCAAGAAGGAGTAGCCAAATATTGGGTACAGCAACGATATAACGATGGAACATTCCTTCTCTTATTTGTAGCTGTACCTGATGGGGAAGAAGGAAGTGCCGTTGTCGATAAAGGTGAATGGTGGACGGAAGACGGAAAGTATTATGAGCTACATTATAATACAAAATTTATAGATACCTATTTTTATGAAATTCTTGATGATCAACATGTAAAATTCAGACTTGTTCAATCGAGTAGAGATTTTAATAATTCGGAGTATGAATTTATAGATACTAAGCTCATAGATGGACTTGATTACCACAATTCACGAGATTAATTCACTATATAAAAACACTATTATGCCTACCATATTAGATAAAATTATTGCTTGTAAAAAGAAAGAATTAGAGAATTCAAAGCAGATAGTAACTATAGAAGGCCTTGAAAATAAAATTCAGCATATAAAAAATAGAAATTCATTAAAAAAATCCATACAAAATTCTTCTACCGGTATTATTGCAGAATTTAAACGCAGATCTCCTTCCAAAGACTGGATTTTTAAGGAAGCAAAAGTTAATGAAATTATCCCATTTTATTCTGAAAATGGTGCCAGTGCTATTTCAGTGCTTACAGATCTAGATTTTTTCGGCGGAACTTTACAAGATTTGGCATTTGCAGAAAAATTAACTCAAACGCCACTACTTCGTAAAGATTTTATGATTGATGAATATCAATTATACCAAGCAAAGGCTTATGGAGCTAGCGCAATTTTATTGATTGCTGCTGCTTTAACTGTAGAAAAAACCAAAGAGCTGGCAATGAAAGCAAAAAAATTGGGATTAGAAGTACTTTTGGAATTACATAATGAGAATGAACTGGATTATATTAATGAATGGGTAGACGTGGTAGGAATAAATAACCGTAATTTAAAAACATTTGTTACGGATGTACAAGTTTCTTTCGAGTTGAGTGAGAAAATACCTTTAGAATTTTTAAAAATTTCTGAAAGTGGTATTTCTTCTACACAAACAGTAAAAGAACTAATGCAAATCGGATATAAAGGTTTTTTAATGGGGGAAAATTTTATGAAAACTGAAGATCCCGGTAAAGCATTAAAAGAATTTATAAGCGAACTCAAATAATATAACTTTAAATAAATGAAAGTTAAAGTTTGCGGGATGAAACATCCTGATAATATAGAAAATTTGTCGTTATTGCCTGTGGATTATATGGGATTTATATTTTACCCTAAATCTTTACGATATGTTGGAGAATTATCTCCTAAACTAATACATTCAAGTACTACTCATATGATGAAAGTAGGAGTCTTTGTAAATGAGAATCAAGAGAACCTTTTCAATATTGTCGAAAAATATGATCTTAATGCAATTCAACTTCATGGAAATGAAACCCAGATGTATTGCAAAAATATTGTAAAAAATTTTCCGAAAATCAACGTAATTAAAGCTTTTAGTATACTAGGGGTTAATGATTTAAATCTAACAAAAGAATACGAAGAGTTCTGTGATTTCTTTCTTTTTGATACTAAAAGTCAGCAATATGGTGGTACAGGAAAAAAGTTTGATTGGTCAATATTAAATTCCTATAAAGGAGAAAAGCGTTTTTTTCTAAGTGGAGGAATTTCAATAGAAGATGTAGAAAAAATTAAAGAAATACAACACCCTAAATTATACGGTCTCGATATAAATAGCAATTTTGAAATAGAGCCCGGTAGAAAAGATATAGAATTAGTTAAGCAATTTATACAGCAAATAAAGTTATGAATAGAATAAAACAATTATTTAATAAAAAGCAAAAAAACATTCTTTCCATTTATTTTACTGCCGGTTATCCGAATCTTAATGATACAGGTAAAATAATAAAAGAACTCGAAAAAAACGGAATTGACTTAATCGAAGTAGGCATACCTTTTTCAGATCCTATGGCAGATGGACCTACCATTCAAGAAAGTGGTACTCAGTCCTTGAAAAACGGAATGAACCTAAAATTACTTTTCGAGCAAATTAAAGAAGTTAGGAAAGAAGCTGAATTACCATTAATAATGATGGGATACCTTAACCCGATTATGCAATACGGATTTGAAAAATTTTGTAAAAAATGTAAAGAAGTAGGAGTAGACGGGGCGATTATTCCCGATTTACCTTTTAATGACTATATTTCTGAATACAAGCCGATTTGTGATGCTTACGATCTAAAAGTTGTAATGCTGGTTACACCCGAAACCTCTGAGGAAAGAATACGTTTGATTGATGAAAATACAGACGGATTTATCTATATGGTTTCGTCTGCATCTACAAC
Source organism: uncultured Apibacter sp. (assembly GCF_946479295.1). Classification (NCBI taxonomy): domain Bacteria; kingdom Pseudomonadati; phylum Bacteroidota; class Flavobacteriia; order Flavobacteriales; family Weeksellaceae; genus Apibacter; species uncultured Apibacter sp. The sequence continues at coordinate 111,449 of NZ_CAMLFD010000002.1, read as the reverse complement.
AGGAGCACAAAAAAACTTTGACGATAAAAAGTTGGAATATTTTAAAAAGATAAATTCCATGAAGTTGCGTAATCCTCGTTTAATCGGGTTTGGAATATCCAATAAAGAGACATTAGAGGCTGCGCAATCTAATGCCAACGGGGCTATTATAGGGAGTAAATTTATCTCTCTGTTGAAAACTAATGACTCAGTGGAAAAGGCAATTCAAGAGTTAAAGACATCTCTAAAAAGTTGATCAAATTTTAGTTATAAAAAATAGTTGTTAATTTTTCGGTTGTAGCATAAATAACAAATAGGATATTTTTGTATAAAAATTATATGATATGGAATCTTTTCAATTTGTAAAATCAGAATAATTTCTATAAAAGATGATGTATAGGTTCTTATAGTTAAGAAAAAAGCTTAATCTTTTTTTAAATGAAAATTATTATTTGTAAAAACTGATGATTCAAATCCTATTGATTTAAAAATACCCAGAAAAATGCTTCCTATGATGAACAGGATATATCGTTTTATAATTAATTATTGATAAAGATAGTGCGTTTGAAGGAACTTTTATCGTGGAAATATAAATTACAGGGACATTTTGTCGCCCTACTTGTTCTGTTCGAGAGCTTAGATTTGAAAATGTAGAATTTTTTTCATCAACCAAATAAACTATTGCTAACAGATGACCGCAAATGTAAAATTTGCCGTCTTGTGGAAAAAAATGGAGAGACATCTCAGTATGTACGTATTTTTATTGGAATTTCTGTAAGATCATATGAATATTAAATTAAAAGGTTATAATTTAAGAAAGAAAGGAATTGATTCTTAATAAAATAAGAAATGGTTTTCGAAAAAAAATCATGGAATAATTTTTCATATGTATCAGAAAATTTATAGGATTAATCAGGCGCTTCAAAATCATAAAGAAGGTGAATTTGTAGTCTATGCTGAATTTGATTCCGGATATGAGTTATTAAGTGGATTTATGGATTCATTAAAAAAATAACAGTAAATTCACCTAAAATGAGCAAAGATAAACAGTTGATTACACTTACTCGAATAAAAACTCCTCTAGGCACAATGATCGCTTGTGCTTCAGAAAATGGTATTTGTTTATTGGAATTTTCAGATTGTAAAATATTGGAAACAAAACTTAGAATGATTACTCAGGCTTTCAACTCACCCATAATACAAAGAGAAAGTAAATTTTTTAAACCCTTAAAACAACAATTGGATTCTTATTTCAAAGGAAATTTAAAAGAATTTGCAATTCCTCTGGATTGGGTTGGTTCAGATTTTCAAAAAGATGTATGGAAAATACTTCTTCAAATACCTTACGGTAAAACTTCCACCTATGCGATTCAAGCTCAGAAGATGGGCAAACCCTCATCAATTCGAGCTGTGGCTAAAGCTAACGGAATGAATAAAATATCGCTCTTGATACCTTGCCATAGAGTAATAGGTTCCGATGGGTCTTTAACAGGCTATAGCGGAGGGCTTTGGAGAAAGAAAAAGTTACTGGAATTAGAGTCAAGTTTTCCGTTACAATTAAAATTGTTATAAATAATAGATAAACCCTATATCGATAAATGGCTATATATCAATTTTTACATTTAAATTATGGGGCATAAATCTTTTCAATTATCAATTAATTCAAAATCTAATTGCTTTTTCTCCAGATTGGCTTTGATTACTTTTATGTAAACGGTATCTCCCAGTTGATATTGGTTACCTGTTCTTTGGCCAATAATTGAATATGATTTTTCATCATATCGATAATCATCTTCCCGAATATCTCTTATTTTTATCATTCCTTCTGTACCAAATTCCTTAATTTCCACATAAATTCCATATTCGGTAACTCCGGAAATAACTCCTTCAAAAGATTCTCCAATATGTTTTTCCATAAATTTTACCTGCATGTATTTAATACTATCTCGTTCTGCATCAGCAGCTAATTTTTCCATATTGCTGCAATGCTTAGCCTGCTCTTCGATGATCTCTTTATTGGCAGAAGGTTTTTTGTCTAGATAATCCTGTAAAAGGCGATGAGCTATAACATCGGGATACCGTCGTATAGGAGAGGTAAAATGACTATAATAATCAAAAGCTAGCCCATAATGGCCAACATTCTCAGTTGAATATTTAGCTTTTGACATGGTTCGGATAGCCAATGTTTCAATCATGTTTTCTTCACCTTTTCCTTTTACTTCGGTAAGTAGTTTGTTAATAGATTGATACGTTTTTTTCTTATTAGTAATATTTATGTCGTAACCAAGGGTATTTACAAACTGCTTAAGAGATAATAGCTTTATCGGATCTGGATCTTCATGAATCCTGTAAATAAAAGTTCTATCGGTTGGATTTCCTGTCTTATTGGTGCTCACGAATTCGGATACTTTTTTATTAGCCAAAAGCATAAATTCCTCAATAAGATGATTGCTGTCTTTTCCTATTTTAAAATAAACTCCAACGGGATTTTTATTTTCATCCAAATTAAATTTTACTTCAATTTTATCAAATGATATAGCCCCTTTTTTCATTCTATCTTCCCTTAGAAGTTTAGCTAGATTATTAAGGATATGGATTTCTTCTTCAAAATCCCCCTTCTTTCCTTCAATAATTTCTTGTGCTTCTTCATAGGTAAATCTTCTGTCAGAATGGATTACAGTTCGTCCGAACCATTGCTTTTTTACCATTGCTTTTTCATCCAACTCAAATAGGGCCGAGAAAGTATACTTATCTTCATTAGGGCGTAAGGAACACACATTATTACTTAAAACTTCTGGAAGCATAGGAACTACTCGATCCACTAAATATACAGATGTACTTCTTTCATACGCTTCTTTATCTAGCAAGGTTCCAGGTTTCACATAGTGCGAAACGTCTGCAATATGGATACCTATTTCCCAATTTCCATTATCTAATTTTTCAATGGAAAGAGCATCGTCGAAATCTTTTGCATCCACCGGATCAATGGTAAAGGTGGTTATTGTACGCATATCTCTTCTTTTGGAAATTTCTTCCTCAGAAATTCGAGTATCGAGTTTCTGTGCCTCATTTTCTACGTAATAGGGAAATTCATAAGGTAGTCCATAATCACTTAAAATGGCATGAATTTCAGTCTCATTTTCTCCAGGATCTCCCAATACTTCAATGATCTTACCGGTTGGACTATCTTCTTTATCTTGCCATTCTAGAAGTTCAACTACTACTATTTGGCCATTTTTAGCTCCGTTAAATTTTTCTTTCGGAATGAAAAAATCTGTATGTATTGAAGATTTGTTTACTACAGCAAAACCAAAATTTTTATTTGAAGAATATTCAAATTTTGCAACAAATTTAGTTTTGAAACGCTCAATAATTTCTATAACTTCTCCTTCTGGTTTCCTATTCTTAAATTGGTGTACAATAGCTTTTACTGTATCATTTTGTAATGCTTTTCCTGTTTTTCCTTTAGGAATAAAAATATCCTTTTCAAGTCCTTCAATAATTAGATAAGCATTGCCATTTTGACTGAAATCAATTTTACCTATCACATATTCTTTTTGAGAATTAATTTGATATTTTCCAATTTTGATCTCCAACAGTTGTTTTTCAGATACCAGGCTGTGAAGCACTTGTATTACAAATTCTCTTTGTCTGGGATTTTTATAATCAAGTATGGTGGCAATTTGTTTATAATTATATTGTTTATTTGGGTTTTTAATAAAAATATTAAGTATATTTCTTTTTAAATTTCGTAGTTTTTCTTTATGTTTAGAAGAAAATATTTTCTTTTTTTTAGTCATACTATTTAAATTTTAATTAAATATTCGCAGAGATAAATAATAACACGCTACACAAAAATGTGAAATGAGCTAGTTATTTTACGTAACAAAAAGTTAACCACAACGAATATTTATCCGATCCAATTCAAGAGATGAACAAGATACGGTGTTAATAAAGGAGCAAATATTGCAGTCAAAACTCCGTTTAGAGCCATTCCAAGTGCGCCATACGCACCAAATTTTTCTCCATTTTTCACAATTTCTGCTGTACCGATAGCATGTGCAGCTGTACCCATGGCTATTCCTATGGCCTTATGATCTTTAATTCCTAATTTCGTCAGGAAGCTCCAGCCGAATAAAGCTCCAATAAATCCGGTTATAAAAACGGTGGCAATAGTAAGAGAGGGAATTCCTCCCAACCCTTTCGATACTTCCATAGCTATGGGAGTAGTAACAGATTTGGGAGATAAAGAATAGGCGATAATATCTGAAGCTCCCAAAATTTTGGCTATAATTACAACGGAAATAATCCCGGAAAGACTTCCTGCAATCATAGCAAGGAACACTCTTACATAGCTTCCTTTTAAATGTTTTATATATAAATATAGAGGCAATCCTAAGGTGACTACAGAAGGCCCTAACCAAAATGAAATTAAGGAAGTGTTCTTATTGTAATCCTCATATGGGGTTTGGGTAATTTTTAAATAAACTATTAATAAGGCTATAGAAGTAATTCCCGGATGAAGAATTTTATATTTAAATTTATTATATAATAAATTACATAGCCAAAATATTAGTAAAGTTAAAGTTAAATGGAAAAGAGGAGTGTCTAAAAATTCCTTCATTCTTTCTTATTTCTTATAAGTAAACTCACTATTAACAGCACAATAAAGGTACTTAATATTATAGAGATAATAATTGCCAACCATTCTTTTGAAATGAGATCCCATTCAGAAGCTAGTCCAACGCCTAATGGGATGAATAAAATCAACATATTATTTAAAAAGAAGGTAGCAACTTCTTTTATATCTTCTACTTTTAGAATATTTAATTGTAAAGATACAAGTAATAGAAGCATTCCTATTATGCTTCCCGGAATCTTTATTTGTAGAATAAATACTATTAATTCACCGATAAAATATAATAGTAATATAATTCCTAATTGAGAAATCAATTTCATATAACAAAATTACTATATTTAAAACTAAATCAAATATTATTTTTCATAAGATATTATTTTGAAAAATTTTCAATTAATATTTTATTTATTGAAAATATAATAATTCATAGGCAAAAGCTATATAAACTTATACATTTTTCTCTAGCTTAATAGCTTTTTCTATAAAATCTATGGTATTGATTGCATTCTCAGCATCTATACGAGAAGGTTTCGAATTTTTTAATGATTGAACAATTTCTGTATACATTAGAGTATGTAGCGATTCTTTATTTAATGCTATATTTTCGGCAGGAAAATCAGCAACGTTATGAAATACTAATTGATCCATATATTGTCCTCCTATTTTAATAGTTCCTTTTTCAGCGATAAGGGTAATGGAAGAATCAAAATTTTTTTCAAAGGTGGATATAGTGTAAAACATGTTTCCTAAGGTTTTATCTGATTTGAATTCGATAATTCCACTATCGTTAAATTCAATAACTTTCTTATGAGTAAAGTTTGTTGCCAAGTTGGTTATTAATTCCAACTTTCCTAATAAATAATGTAAGACATCTATAAAATGTGAAAATTGTGTAAATAATACTCCACCATCTAAACTTTTTGTACCACGCCACAATGAATTTTCATAATAAGCATTATTTCTGTTCCAAAAACATTCAACTCTTATAAGGAAAATTTCACCTAAAAAATTTTTTTCAATTAAATTTTTCACATGATTGATTAGGTCAGAAAAACGTAGTTGTAATGAGGTAAATAATCGAACATTATTTTTTTTTGCCAAATTGATTAATTTTTCCGTTTGATCTTTGTATAAGGTTATTGGTTTTTCCACCAAAACATTTTTAGATAAATCTAAAATTTCTTTTGCCTGATCATAATGAAGTCCATTGGGAGAGGCAATTATATACAGATCTATATCCGGGAAATTAGTATGACATTCTGATATAGTTGAGAAGATGGAAACACTGTTATCTTCTACTACGATATCATTGGTATCTACTAATGCTACTAATTTTAAACTTTCATTTTGAGAGATGTTCTCAAAATGTATTTTTCCTATATGACCAAACCCTATAATTGCTGTTTTAAGAATGTTTTTTTTTAAAATCATTTAGATATTTTACAAATCCTATCAGGAAAATTATAGATAAAGATAATAAAAATCCATAAAAAGCATAAGCGTAGGTATTTTTTTTGACAAATAAAAATTTATTTTCATCCACAAGTTGTGGTTGTGAAAGTACTGATATAACCTGAGATTTTTTAACTTTTTCAATTTCTATTTCAGATAAATATCTTGTTCGATTCATTGCTGCAGTTAGTAAATCCATTTCAACATTATTTTTTGTGTTTCCATTTAAAAAAAGAGAAGTGGAAGTGGCAGATATTGGACTTTTAGTTCTTGATAATAGCAAAGAATCAATTATTTTTAGTTCATAAGTATATATTTTACTTCTAATATCTAATGACCTCAGATAAGATTCCTTCATTCTTGAACAATAAGGATCATTTTCAATGGGCTGTAAAATTTCACTTTTAATTTCTTCAGAAGATAGTTTCCTTTTAGACTTAATAGATATAGTATGTGTAGGGTAGTCAGTATCAACAAGTTTTTTTATAAAATTACTTATTTTGAATTGACTGGATAAGATGGTATCTCTATTGTTATCTTCATTATCATCTAAAATTTTATAGTAAATTTCAATTTCGTTAGTGAATGATTTTATAGGAAATATAGATATGGATTTTAAATCTTTATAAAATTCATTTTCTTTACTTCCTGAAAGCTTTTCATACGAATTAATTTGTTGGTATATTGTTTTTGTACTTTTAAAATTAGGCTCTATGATCATTTCATAATTGTATAAAGCCGGAGAAATCTCATCATTATAATAACCTATAGCACCTGAAATAATTACAAAAGCTACAATTAAAACAAAAAATCTTTTTAATAATATAAAAAAATTTATTAGAGCATTAAAAATGTTTGTAAAAAAATTACCAATACAAGTAAAAATTTTAATTATTCCATTTTTAAAATAATTTAATAAATCTAATATGTTAATTTCTTGTCTAGAGGTTGAATCTTGTCTTTCCATAACTCATAATTAGGTATTAATTCTTTAATTTTAAAATTTGTTCAAGAATTTTCTGAGTAATTAAGTATGTGGGTTTTACACCGGTCAAACCTAGACCTCCGGAGGCTAATGTACTTCCGGTTTCTAAAGGATTATCCGATGCATAATAGGCGTATCTTAGCTTTACATTTTCACCTATGTGATTACGTATTTTAGAAGCCACTTGAATTGCTTTTTGATAATGTGCTCCTTCCATCTCTAAACCGATTGCTTTCCAAGAAGTTTGCATAAAATAGGTTAAAACATTTTTGTTTTGTAAAGATGTACCTAATACAGTAATCATAGCACCTTTATATGCGTTGATATTATATCCTTCAAAATCTTTTAATGACAGTTCATTTTGAAATGGATAATTATCTGCTGTACCTTCAAATATATGAGCATCGGGTATCATGATATCTCCCTTATTGCCGACTAATATTCCGGCTTTTCCTAAGATAGAAATTGAGTCTACATTTAGATTTGCTTTTTCTTTTACTGTATTCAAAGGCCTTAATAATTCATCCATGATTTCAAAAGCTTGTTCACCAAAAGCATAATCGAAAACAATTAAAATATCTTCTTTATTTATATTCTTTATATCTTTAAATGGAGTGTTATCAAAATTTATCTTTGATAAATCAAAAATTTGAACATCAATATTCGAACCGCTGGTATCTTTTAAATATATCATACCGTTTTTGAGAGCATAACTTTTTACAGATTCTACCAAATCTAAATTTTTACTCAACTCTTCATATATTTTTAAGCCTTCATCTTTGTGATAGGTTTTATTTAAAGATTCAAATGCATACAGCATATTTTTAACACTATGCATATTAGAGCTGATAATGTGCAGTTTTTTATTGAGTAATTTATTTTTGACTAAAGTTTTTTTAACATTTTCCGCCCATTTTTCCCCAAAGAGATGATGACCTACTCTTTCTTTTAAGATAGAGCTAAAAAAAATTTCCCTTCTTCTTATCCCTAAAATATCTTCTTTACTTACTTTTCCTAAATTGTAAATAATTTTTATGAATCTATCCGGCTCATTGGCTTCCTGAAAATTTTTATAGGCAGTAATTACTTCATCAAAACTTCTTCCCAGCATAGTGGCAATATGAGCCAAAATAACTTCTCGTTCTTTTCTTTTTAACGGCTCTGAACTTAATGCAGCGTTTTCTACCGATATCCAAATTCTTCCTACTTTTCCATTAAAGTCATGTGTTCGTTTTCTAATTTTATCTGCTTCGTTATATAGAAAGGTGAGATGAGTAAGAATGTCATAAATTTCAGATCTACCTAATAAAACTTCAATGTTCATTTGATGATCATCTACTCTATAACAAGTTCTTCTTCTTTTTTTAGGATATATCGGGGCAAAAGAAGATTTGTCCAATCCCTCATTGGAAGTCAAATTTATGAAAGAACATTCCTCGATACCTTGAGGAAGCCTATCTAAAACATAATTCAGTCCATTTAGCTCAACTTTATCAGGATCAGCTATCGAGCCATATATTTCGGGATTTAACTTTAAAAGATAATTTCTTAATTCAAGACCAGATGTTCCTGTTGGTTTAAAACCGCCTCTATTAAAAAGATGCCTCATAGTTATGTATAATCTTTCTATGACATCTGTAGATTCTCTTGCTTTATATATTGTCATCTAGATAATTTTTAACAAAGATAAGACATTCTTCTATTGAGTATTTATTTGATGAATTAATGATGTTTGTTTTACGAAAGACTTAAACTAACATTAGCAAAATCCTAATTAAAATAAAGTTTTTTAATATTCAATTTTATATTATGGTTTAATAATATAAAAAAACACCAGTTAATATTCAAAGAATAAAAATAGGTTTTTAATAGCAAAAATTAAGCCAAACTGGTTAGAGGTGTATTATTTTCAGATTTAGGCAAAATGAAATATTTTAATTTAAGATTATCTAAAGATAAATAATATATAGTAATTTATTTTAAACTTACCATTTCAATTGAAAATTTCCTTACTTATCCAGTTTATTAAACGATTACTATAATTAAATTAAAGATTTGATTTTATGTAATTAGTCATTTTCTGATATAGATGAAATCTAGTATTTCCACCATATATACCATGATTTTTATCAGGATAAATGGCCATATCGAATTCTTTTCCCTCTTCAATTAAAGCATTAATCATTTCTGCGGAATTTTGAAAATGCACATTATCATCAGCCGTTCCATGTATTATCAAAAAATTGCCTTCTAAATTATGTGCAAAATTTATAGGAGAATTTTCATCATATCCTTTAGAATTTTCTTGCGGAGTTTGTAAAAAACTTTCCGTATAAATTGTATCGTAAAATTTCCAATTGGTAACCGGAGCAACGGCAATTCCCATTTTAAACAAACCATTAGATTTAGTCATACATAATGAAGTCAAATAACCACCAAAGCTCCATCCCCATATGCCAATTCTGTGGGGATCGACAAATGATTGTAGCTGTAACCATTTTACAGCTGCAATTTGATCTTCAAGTTCTAACTTTCCAAGTTGTTTATAGATTAATTTTTTAAAAATTTCTCCTCTACCTCCAGTTCCTCTACCATCGACAGATACAATAATGTATCCCTCTTGTGCAAGCATTTGATGCCACCAATAATTAAAGGAATCCCAAGAATTATTTACAGTTTGAGATCCTGGTCCACCATATACGTACATTAATACGGGATATTTTTTTTCAGGATTGAAATTTTTAGGTTTTATGATATAAGATTTTAAAGATATTCCATTTTCGGTAGGGATATCGATAAATTCTATTTTATCTATTTCTTTTTGCTTGCTATAAGAAATTAAAGTAGAATTATCTTCTAATGTTTTTAGTATGTTTCCTAAATTATTTCTTAAGGTATATAAAGGAGGGATTTCTGTAGTACTGAATTTATCAATGAAAAAAGAAAAATCGCTACTAAAAGCTGCTTCATGCGTTCCTAATTCGGATGTTAAAATTTTATGTTTACCGTTTTTTATGTTAACAGTAGCTATTACTCTGTTATTAGGACCTTTTTCATTAGATTGAAAATACACTATACCATTTTTTTCATCGATTCCATATACTTTAGTAACTTCCCAATCTCCTTTTGTAAGTTGTTTGATTGGTTGCCCATTCTTATTATACAGATATAAATGATTATATTCGTTTTTTTCGGAATTTAAAATAAAGCTTCCGTCTTCTAAAAAATTAATAAAAAGATTGTGAGTATCAATCCATGTTTTAGAAGATTCTGTAACTAATATTTTAGTACTAAGTTTTATAGGGTTTATATTTAAATAATTTATTTTATTTTGTAATCGGTTGGAAGTTATAGCTATTAAATCGCCGGTTGAAGAAAATGCAATTTTAATAATATAATAGTTATCTATTTCATTTAACGGAATATTATGAGCATCTTTCTTATCTAAATTATAAAGGTATAAACTTACTTTCGAATTATTTTCACCAGCCTTAGGGTATTTATAAGAGAATGTTTTAGGATAAAGATTATTTTCGTAAAGTGAAATATTAATATTTTTTACATTGGATTCATCAAATTGAATAAAAGCAATGAATTTTCCATCAGGAGACCATTCAAAATTTCGAACATTTCCGAATTCTTCTTCATATACCCAATCTGAAATTCCATTGATAATTTTATTTATTTTTCCATCGTGGGTCACTTGCGTTATTTTTAAAGAAGGAAACTCCTGATAATAAATATTATTTTCGTAAACAAAAGATACTTTTGTACCATCGGGAGAAAATACAGGTTCTTGTATAGGTTTTTTATTAAAAACCTCATATAAAGTTTGTTTTTTTATATCATATAAAGTATATATACCGGTTTTAGAATGTCGATAAATTGATGAAGATTCTGATTCTAATAGCAAAAGATTTTCATTAGGGCTAAATTGATAATCGGTGTAATTCCCTGAAATTATGTTGCTTATCTTATTAAAGCTTTCATAAGAATATTTTTCAATTCCGTTTTTTGTTAAAATAGTGTATTGTTTTCCATTTTTCAAAGAATTTATTCCTGAAATACTTTTAGGATAAAATTTACCGCTCCATATTTCTTCTAATGTAATTTTTTGTGTATATAAATTTATTACTAATGTAAATGAAAATATAAACGGAAATAATTTTTTCTTTGAAATCATGTAGAATTTTTTATAAATTAAAATTTTTTCATAAAAATTACACCTTTTTATGAAACTTAAAATTGTCAACAAATATTGTTTACATTATATTTATATGATATGAAAAATTTTACAACAATGTTAATTTAGCGGGATAAATATTGTTAATTAATTATATGTATTTGGATCAAGGGCTTTAGGTGACCAATTTAATAAAAATTTTTCAACCTTTTTCAGGTCATAGCCTGAATTATTATCTTCTAAAAAATCGGATTGTTGAGTGTGGATTCTTTCACCATTTTCGTTTAAAATCACAAAAACGGGAAAACCAAAACGCTGAGGGAATCCTAGTTTAGCTAAAATTGCTTCATTTTTATTTTCTTTGGAATAATTTAAGTGATAAACAATAAAATTATTCATTAGACTGTTCCTTATATCATAATTATCTTGAGTTAGTTTATGGAAGCGAATACACCAAATGCACCAGTTTCCTCCTATTTGAAGTAAAATAAATTTCTTTTCTTTTTTAGCCTCTACAATGCAAGAATCTATTTTTTTTTGAGCATCGTCAGTAGGATTGTATATTGTCTTTTTATCTTGTGAATTAACATAAGAGATAATGAATAAAAATAGTAGTAAAAATTTGATTTTCATATTAATTAGTTTCAGAGAGTTCTTCCATTTTTAATTGGTTTTGCTGTTCTTTAGATAATTTGTTTTTTAAATGATTGATTACTCCATCATAAATATGCTGTAAAGCATTCGCATCAGCATAATAATAAACATAACTATCTTGAAAAATTTCTTTGGTTGTATGGTGCGCTTTAAATATTGAAACATACGTTTCGAAAGCAATTTCTTTACTTAAAGGTATATTGGATGGAGTTTGATTGTAAAGATATATATCGCTTAAGATAGCTATCATATCTGTTTTAGATAATAGTTTATCTGGTTTCTTAAGTGCATGTTGGCAAGAAAACAATGACAAAAACAAGAAAAAGAATATATAAAAGTAAAGTTTCATAATCTCCCTAATAAAGACATAAATTTCATTTTAATAACTCCAAATACAGCTTCACTGATGATGGCTCCACTCATTTTTGAGTGTCCCTTAGTTCTATCAGTAAATATAATAGGAATTTCTACAATTTTGAATTTTTTACAATAAGCTCGAAATTTCATTTCTATTTGAAAACCATACCCCACTAATTTAACTTTATCTAAAGGCAATTCTTTTAGTACCTTACTAGTAAAACAAACGAAACCTGCTGTAGAATCATTAATGGGTAGACCGGTTATTAAGCGCACATATTTAGAAGCAAAAAAAGAGAGTAAGACACGATTCATTGGCCAATTTACTACATTAACGCCTTGACAATAACGAGACCCTATAGATAGGTCGGCACCATTTTTACAAGCCCAATAAAGTTGTATCAAATCTTTCGGATTATGCGAAAAGTCTGCATCCATTTCAAAAATATAATCATATCCGTTTTTTAGAGCCCATTTAAAGCCATGAATATAGGCTCTTCCTAATCCGTCTTTATTAGCTCTTACCTCTAAAAAAAGTCTGTCTGCATAAGAATTATTAATTAATTCCTCTACCACAGAGCCTGTGCCGTCAGGAGAAGAATCGTCCACAATTAAAACATCAAATTTCTCTTCTAAACTAAATACATTTGAGATAATATCATTGATATTTTCAATTTCATTGTAAGTAGGAATTATAACTAATTTTTTGTCAGGCACAGCATGCTATATTTTAATAAAGTAAATTTATGTTTGTAATCACAAAGATAATTTAAAATTACAAGTTAGTTGGATAAAAAATATGAAAACATAAGTTCATTATCAGTTTCTTTTTCAGCTTCTTGAAAAAGAGTTATTAAATGTTTAAATTTTTCAAGTTTTTCTAAGTTTAAATTTTTAAAATTTATTCTTACAGGTAATCCTATGATGCCCGTAAGTGTATCCCAAAGTCCATCTAAATTATTTGCCATGTAAGCATCTAGCCCAAATTTTTTTTGAAATGCTTGATAAAAATTATTCAAATCGGAAATTGAATTAAAATCAAAAGAAATAGTTTTCATCTTTCTTGAAAAGTTTTATAATGATCATAGGTAACAAAAATTAGTCCATCATTGGAAAAAACGATACGATCAGTTCCTCTCATTCCGCATTTGTAATTTAAGTCAGCTTCCCACCATTGTCTGCCTTTTTTAGTGGGAATTTTATTTTCTCTGTTTTTGAAATTATCCCCTCCAATTATTTTTCCAGGAAGAATTTTGCACAAATTGCCTTTTTCGGGTTTCCATCCAGCTTTACGTGCCTCTGTTCTAGTGATATAATAATTGGGTAAAGAATGATGTTTTTTTATATAATTTAATACAATAGCTTCCGAACTTAATCGTTCTGTATTAAATTGATCAATGTTTAAACTTTTTGTTGATATGTTATAACTGAGAATTAATGCAATTATTAACAAAATACCAAATAAAAGGCTATAAAAAAAGGATTGTTTTTTAATTTTCATTCTAATATATTAAATATAATTAATAAAATTATCTAAATAATGAATAAGTTTTTTTACTTTTGCCAAATTTCATTTAAAAATGTTAATCGAAAGTAATAGAAACCCAAAGATAAAGAATTTAGTAAAGTTGTTAGAAAAAAGTAAAGAAAGGAAAAGTCAAAAAAGGTTTATTGTTGAAGGCAAAAATGAAAATTTTTTTGCTTTAAAAAATGGTTTTATTCCTCTTGAGTTTTATATACAACCGGATATCTTTCAGAATTCAATATCGTTGCCTTCTTCCATAATTTCCTATGAAGTTTCTCAAACTGTATATGAAAAGATAGCATACAGAAAGATGTCAGGAGGAATACTTGGAGTTTACGAATATAAAAATTATGAAATTAACCAAATTAAATTGCCGAATAATCCTTTTATTTTGATTATAGAAGCATTAGAAAAACCGGGAAATCTCGGTGCTATATGTAGATCTGCAGACGCATTTGGAGTAGACATGGTAGTGGTATGTGAGGAAAAAGCGGATCTATATAATCCAAATGTGCTTCGATCGTCGGTGGGAAGTTTTTTTAATATTCCTATTATATCGACATCTAACCAAAATATATATGATTTTGTGATAAAAAAAGAAATACCGATTTATGCTACTTATATGAATGAATCTTCTATTTCTATACAAAATGTTGATTTTACACAATCAGCAGCAGTTATTTTTGGTACAGAACATTCAGGAATATCAGAATTTTGGAAAAGTAAAATAACACAAAATGTATTAATTCCGATGCAAGGACAGATAGATTCTTTAAATGTAAGCAATGCTGTAGCAATTGTTTGTTATGAAGTAGAAAGACAAAAAATAATGTTTAACAATCTCTGATTAAAAATAATATTTGCAAACTTTATGTGTATTATAATATAAATATATTGTATTCTTGTTCTTTATTAATTAGAACTTATATCTTTGTATGAAATTTTTTACAAATAATAGAACATTATTACCTTATTATTTGTTAAAAATAATAAGTATAATGTAATTAGTTGGATAAATAACACTAAAAAACTAGCTAAAGTAAAACTAAAATTTGTACAACTATGTTTGAAATTTTTAAAGACAAATCAGGTGCTTTTCGATTTAGACTGAAAGCAAAAAATGGGCAAATTATCCTTGTAAGTGAAGGATATACCCAAAAGACAAACTGTCAAAAAGGCGTTAGTTCTGTAAAAAGAAATTCTAAAAACGAAGATCGTTTTGAATTGAAACAGTCAGCTAACAAAAAGTGGTTTTTTAACTTGAAAGCCGGTAATGGACAAATAGTAGGAACCAGTGAGCTTTATGACAATGAAACAAATGCTAAAAATGGTGTAAAATCAGTTATGAATAATGCGCCAACAGCAGAAACCTTTGATCTATCTAAATAGATAGATTAACTTAAGCCTAAATAAATTAGGTTTGAATATTTACTAAAAATAAAAGCTGTGAATTTTCGCAGCTTTTATTTTTATAATTATTATATAAACTATTTTAAGATAAAGTATTTTTAATTCTTTTCAAGGCCTCTATAAGATCTTCTTCTGAAGCAGCATATGATAATCTTATACAATTGCTGTCGCCAAAACATACTCCCCCCACTGTAGCAACATGTGCTTTTTCTAATAACATTAAAGCAAAGTCGTCAGAATTATTGATTGCATGACCTTGAATGGTTTTTCCAAAATAAAAAGAAACATCAGGAAAGAAATAAAAAGCGCCGGCGGGTTTATTTACTTTAAATCCGGGAATTTCATGTACTAAATTATAGACAAGTTCACGTCTTTTTTTAAAGCCGTCTATCATATAATTAATAGCTGAAGGATCAGCTTCTATTGCGGTTATAGATGCCATTTGCGCGATACAGTTAGCTCCTGAAGTCATCTGACCTTGAATTTTATCACAAGCATCCGAAAGCCATTTAGGACCTCCTAAATATCCAATTCTCCAACCCGTCATTGCATAAGATTTTGATACTCCGTTAATGGTAACTGTTTGTTCAAAAACTTCAGGAAACTGTGCTATGCTTTCATGCTTTCCTTCATAATTAATATATTCATAAATTTCATCGGAAATAATAATTATATTAGGATGCTTTGCAAATACTTTAGCTAGGGCATGCAATTCGTCCTTAGTATAAACTGTTCCTGATGGATTGCAAGGAGAACTAAATAAAAATGCCTTGGTTTTAGGTGTAATCGCTTTTTCAAGTTGCTCAGGGGTAATTTTAAAATCTGTGTCAATAGTAGTATTTACAACAATATTTTTACCCCCTGCAAGTTTTACCATTTCATAATAGCTAACCCAATAGGGAGCAGGGACGATCACCTCGTCTCCATCATTAATAATAGAAAGCAGCACATTAATTATGGATTGTTTACCGCCGTTGGACACAACAATTTGATCTGGCTTATACTCTAAATTATTGTCTCTTTTAAATTTATTGGCAATAGCTTTTCTTAATTCTAAATATCCGGGAACAGGAGTATAGGATTTTACTCCATTTTTAATCGCCTTAATGGCAGCTTCCCTTACAAATTCAGGAATTTCGAAATCAGGCTCCCCCAAAGTTAAACTAATAACATTGATTCCTTGAGCTTTTAATTCCCTAGCTTTATTAGACATTACAAAGGTTTGAGAATAGCTAAGACGATTAACACGTTCTGATAATAGATTCATTTTGGACTAATTATTATTTTTTATTTTTCTAAAATCAAAAATACAGATTTTTTTTATATAAAAATAGTTTTCATTAAGATAAAGGTATGGATTATGCAGTTCATTTTCAGTCTATACAGACTCTTTTTTATAAATACATTTTTTGTGTATTTTTGTAATCTTATTTTATATTCAGTAGTTTGAGAAGAAAAAAAAATATACAAATATCCAATTTGGTACTGATTTCTGCCGGTGCTAAGGGAGTTGCTATAGGAAAAACTGAAGAAGGAAAAACCGTATTAGTAGGTAATGCAGTTCCTGGAGATGTAGTTGATGTTCAGGTAATAAAGTCTAAAAAAAATTATTATGAAGCAAAAGTTTTAGACTTTATTAAATATTCTTCCGATAGGGAAAACCCAGAGTGTATACATTTCGGAATATGTGGAGGATGTAAATGGCAAAATCTTTCTTATGAAAAACAATTAGAGTATAAAGAAAAAGAAGTCTATAATAATATAAAGAGAATCGGGAAAATTGATAATTTTCAGGAATTGAGCATTATTCCTTCATCAGATAAATATAATTATCGGAATAAAATGGAATTTTCGTTTTCTAATGCACGTTGGCTAACCTCTGAAGAAATACAGTCAGAAATAAATGTAATTGATAAAGACGCCTTAGGTTTCCATATACCTCAGCAATGGAATAAAGTATTAGATATTCAAGAATGTTTTTTACAAAAAGAACCTTCTAATAAAATTAGAAATTCCATCAAAAGGTTTGCAATAAAGCAAAATATGGAATTTTACGACTTTAAAGAGAAAAACGGATTTCTAAGAACTTTAATGATTCGCTCAAATTCTAAAAATGAAATAATGATTTTACTTCAGTTTTTTAAGGAGGATAGTGAAAACATTGAAAAGATGTTGAACTATGTAAGAGATGAATTTCCTGAAGTTAAGACAATTCTTTATGCAGTCAATCCTAAAGGTAATGATAGCTTATATGATTTGGATATAAAAACATTCCATGGTACCGGGTTCTTGATGGAAGAAATAGGTAATTTAAAATTTAAAATAGGGCCAAAGTCATTCTTTCAAACTAACTATAAGCAAGCAGTTAAATTATATGAAATAACTCGAAATTTTGCCGAATTAAATGGAGAGGAAATAGTTTATGATCTCTATACAGGGACCGGTACTATAGCTCAATTTATTTCATGTAAAGCAAAATTGGTGGTGGGAGTTGAATCTGTACCCGAAGCAATAAGAGCTGCAAAGGAAAACGCAGAATACAATAATATTTCAAATTGTCGTTTTTATTGTGGTGATATGAAAGATATATTTACAGAAGAATTTATCTATGAAAACGGTTATCCGGATGTAATTATTACTGATCCGCCAAGGGAAGGCATGCATAAAAATGTGGTAAACACTATTTTACGTATAGCTCCGAAGAAAGTAGTTTATGTAAGTTGTAATTCAGCTACACAAGCTAGAGATTTGGAGATCATAAAAGAAAAATATGAAGTGATTAAAGTTCAGGCTGTAGATATGTTTCCACAGACTTATCATGTAGAAAGCGTAGCGCTTCTTAAACTAAAATAAAAAATGTTCCAGAAAAAATTAAATCTATTATTTGTTCTATTCTTTATGTGCATACTTGTATTTTCTTGTTTGGATGATGATGTATGTGATAAAGTAACCACTCCAAGATTGACGATTGAATTAGATAGTCTAGGAATTAAGTATAAGAAAAAGCGATTAATTGTAGATAGGAAAAAGTCGGATGGAAGTATTCAGTCAGAGGGAATTTTCGAAGGGAAAGACAGCATACAATTACCATTAAATTCTTTATCGGATGAAACAGTTTTTTATTTATATGATACCCCCCATACTCCGGATTCATGTAAAAATATTATTACTATAAAATATACTACTGAACAGCAATTTGTCTCCAAAGCATGTGGATTTAAAGTTGTATACAATGGCATAACCTATGATCCAACAGTACTCAAAAATATAAAATCCATATCAGGTCAAACCAACCAAATATATAATGAATCCTCGACGAATTTACATATTGCTTATTAGTATATTTTTGGGAATATTTGCTAATTCCCAAACAAAAAGCAAAGATTCTTTATCCGTGAATATTCCCAAACATCAAATGTTCATAGGAATAGATTTATTAAACCCTATTGTAGGATGTTTTGCAGATAAAAAAAATTATAGTAGCTTTATCACTTATAAAATTAAAAATAGATGGTTGGCAGTTTTTGAAATAGGTTATGAAAAAAATACCTATAATAAAAATAATTGGAATATTGATGCAAAGGGAGTTTTTGGTGAAATAGGAGTAAATTACATACTGACTAATAACTATGAAAAATCAGGAGAAGGATTTTATTTAGGAGCAAGATTTGGCTTCTCTCCATATAAGCAAAATATAAAAAAATATCCTATTAAAGGTATGAACTCCGAAGGACAAATACAACTAATAGGAGAAGGTTCTTTATCAGAAGCAAATGTAAATTCCGGCTGGTTAGAAGCAGTAGCTGGAGCAAAAGTACAAATTGGTAACTCACCGTTTTATATTGATTTCATGGTTCGCCCAAAATTTATTGTATATTCTAGTAAGCAACAGGATGTTAGTAACTTAGTTGTTCCTGGGTATGGAAAAGATAAGGGGGCAGCAAATATTTCTCTTTTCTGGGGATTAACCTATCGGTTATTTTAAATATATTGAAAGAAACTATTTTTACAATAAATAATAATAGATAAGAAAATAAATAAATTTTAAATTATATTTTTGTAAAATATTTAAATATATGAATATTACAATTGTAGGAACGGGATATGTTGGGCTGGTATCTGGAACCTGTCTTGCTGATTTAGGGCATAGTGTACATTGTGTTGATATAAATGAAGAGAAGGTATCCATGATGAAAAATGGTCGAGTACCCATTTATGAGCCGCAATTAGAGGAAGTATTTCTAAGAAATATAAAAGGGGGGCGTTTATTCTTCACAACTGATTTGAGTGAAGCCATGAAAGTTTCAAGCGTTATTTTTCTGGCATTGCCTACTCCTCCTGGTGAAGATGGTTCCGCCGATTTGTCTTATGTTTTAGACGTGGCCGGTAAGATAGGGAATCTTATGACAGATTATACACTAATTGTAAATAAAAGTACGGTTCCGGTAGGTACATCCGAGAAAGTTAAAAATCTAATAAAATCAAAAACACAAAAACCATTCGATGTTGTTTCAAATCCTGAATTTTTACGTGAAGGATATGCAGTTGAAGATTTTATGAATCCGGAAAGAGTAATAGTAGGAGCTAGTTCACAAAAAGCCTTTGAAATAATGGATAAAATTTATTTACCATTGACAAATGCCGGAGCTAAATTGATAAAAATGGATGAAAAATCTTCCGAGCTGACTAAATATGCTTCCAATTCTTTCTTGGCAACTAAAATTACGTTTATGAATGAAGTTGCTAATTATTGCGAGAAAGTGGGAGCAGACGTGGATAAAGTAAGATTAGGTATGGGATCAGATGAAAGAATTGGCAATAGGTTTTTATTCCCAGGTGTGGGCTATGGAGGAAGTTGTTTTCCCAAAGATGTAAAAGCTCTATTAAAAAGTGGTAAGGAAGTTGGGTATACATTTGAAATTCTTGAATCTGTAGAAGAAGTTAATCAAAGACAAAAAACTATTTTAGTTCCAGAAGTAGAAAAATATTTAGGCACCTTAAAAAATAAACAAATAGCAATATGGGGGCTGGCTTTTAAAGAGAATACTGATGATATACGTGAAGCGTCTTCTCTTGAAATAATCGAGATGTTGTTGGATAAGGGAGCTAAAGTAAGAGCGTATGACTCAATTGCATCGAAAAATGTGAAAAAAATTTTAGGCGATAAAATAGAATATGCGGAAAACATGTATGAATGTGTAGAAGGATCAGATGCTTTAATTATAGTAACAGAATGGGGAGAATTTAGAAATCCGCATTTCGATATTTTAGAGAAAAAAATGATTAATAAGGCAATTTTCGACGGACGAAATCTTTATAATTTAGATGAATTACAAGCTCAAGGTTTTTATTATAAAAGTATAGGAAGAAAATTAATTAAAGGATAGATAATTTTTAAAAATAAATGAAAAAATTAGTAATTACAGGTGGTGCTGGGTTTATCGGCTCGCATGTAGTAAGAAGATTTGTAAATCAATATCCGGAATATATGATTCTAAATCTTGATGCATTGACATATGCGGGGAATTTAGAAAATTTAAAAGATATAGAAGACAAACCTAATTATCAGTTTATAAAAGCCGATATCACTGATGAAAAGCAAATAACAGAAATATTTTCAGAATTTGATCCGGATGGAGTTATTCATTTAGCAGCCGAGTCCCATGTTGACAGGTCTATAACCACACCGTTGGAATTTGTAAAATCAAATGTTATTGGAACTGTTATTCTTTTAGATGCAGCAAAAAAAATATGGAATAAAAATTATGAAGGTAAAAGATTTCATCATGTTTCTACTGATGAAGTGTATGGAACTTTAAATGAAACCGGTTTTTTTACAGAAGAAACTAAATATAATCCTCATTCTCCGTATTCTGCCTCAAAAGCATCTTCAGATCATTTTGTAAGAGCCTACGCAGATACCTATAACTTGCCGGTTGTTATTACTAATTGTTCAAATAATTATGGTCCTAACCATTTTCCTGAGAAATTTATTCCCTTATTGATTCATAATATATTAAACAATAAGAATTTGCCAGTATATGGCGATGGGAATTATACCAGAGATTGGCTTTATGTAGTTGACCATGCTATTGCAATTGATTTGGTATTCCACAAAGGAAGGAACAAAGATAATTATAATATAGGAGGATTTAATGAATGGAAAAATATTGATTTGGTTCATTTAGTCTGCAAGTTGATGGATAAAAAATTGGGTAGAAGTGAGGGAGAAAGTGCAAAATTAATTACATTTGTCAAAGACCGTCCTGGACATGATTTACGTTATGCTATTGATGCGAGTAAAATAAATAAGGAGTTAGGGTGGAAGCCTTCAGTAAATTTTGAAGAAGGGTTAACAAGAACTATTGATTGGTATATGGATAATCAAGATTGGTTGAACCATGTAACGAGCGGCTCTTACAGAAAATATTATGATGAGCAATATGATTTAATTTAGGTATGACTATAAATAAAATAAAAATATTTATATTCTCATTATTAATTATAATTATTTCCTGTACAAAAAATAAAGAAAATAACACCAAAGCTACGCAAGCTTACCAAAAAGAAGGTTTATCAATTGATTTACCTTTTTATTGGAAGGTAAAAGATGATTACTTAAAAGAGGGTAACAGATATATAGAATTAGACAAATACGCTAATTACAGCGTAGAAAGCACAATGGCTATAAGTATTTTTAAGCAAAAGTTATCTGTGGATTCAATATTGAACAATCAAATCAACCAACTTCGAACGTTTTATCAGAAAGTAAATTTTAAAGTTACAAATGAAAATAAGTTTATACGTTTAGGTAAATTTGATTGTATATCAACCTTTTATGAGGCTGATGATACTAAGAATAAAATATATGGACAAGTGGGTGTCATACAATATGAAAATAAAACAATTACGGTACAAATAATAGAAAATAAAAACAATGCCGATATGTCCGATTATAATTTTATGTTTAATACATTTATAATAAAATAATTATATGAAAGGAATAATATTAGCCGGGGGGTCAGGGACCCGATTATACCCACTTACTATAGCTGTAAGTAAGCAACTAATGCCTGTATATGATAAACCAATGATCTATTATCCATTATCAGTCTTAATGGATGCAGAGATTAAAGATATTTTAATAATTACTACCCCTCATGATCAAGAAGCATTTAAAAAATTACTGGGAGATGGTTCTGACTTTGGATGTAATTTAACTTATGAAATTCAACACACTCCTAATGGTTTAGCTCAAGCATTTATAATAGGTGAAAAATTTATAGGTGATGATTCGGTAGCATTAATCTTAGGAGATAATATTTTTTATGGATCAGGATTAGGTAAATTATTAAGATCTAAAACTAATCCAAAAGGAGCCATAGTTTTTGCTTATCATGTAAATGATCCTGAAAGATATGGAGTAGTAGAATTTAATGGAGATATGAAAGCTATTTCAATCGAAGAAAAACCATTAATTCCTAAATCCAATTATGCAGTACCCGGCTTGTATTTTTATGATAATCAGGTAGTAGAAATAGCTAAACAATTAAAGCCGTCAGCTAGGGGAGAATACGAAATAACAGATGTAAATAAAGTATATCTAGAAAAAGGAGAATTAGAAGTAGGAGTTATGGACCGAGGTACCGCATGGTTAGATACAGGAACTTTTGATTCTTTGCACGATGCGACAGAGTATATACGTGTTATAGAAAAAAGACAAGGTATAAAAATTGGGTGTATAGAGGAAACTGCATATAAAAGAGGGTTTATTACAATTGAAAAATTATACGAAATTGCTAATAAATATGGAAAAAGTGGTTATGGAGAATACCTTAAAAATATTACCTATTATAAACGTTAGTATCTAAAATTAAATGGAAGAAAAGCAAAAATGGACTGAACAAATTAGTGCAAAACATTCCCTATTCGATTTTAAGCTAAAAGAAGTTTGGAATTATAGGGATTTATTATTTCTTATGGTTAGACGAAATTTTGTTGCCAATTATAAGCAGACCATCCTAGGACCTCTTTGGTTTTTTTTTAATCCAATACTAACATCTTTGATGTTTACAGTTGTTTTTGGTAGTATTGCCGGTATAAAGACAAATGGAATACCAGGAATTTTATTTTATTTATCAGGATTAACTCTTTGGAACTATTTTCAAGATTGTTTAATTGGTACCTCTTCAGTATTTAGAGATAATGCAAGTATTTTTGGAAAAGTTTATTTTCCCCGTTTAATTATGCCATTATCAATAGTTATTGGCAACTTGCTGAAATTTGGAATTCAATTTATCTTATTTATAATTTTTTTATTATATTATTTAGTTATAGGGGTACAAATAAATAGTACTATATATATTATTTTACTTCCTTTTTTACTTATACTTATGGCTGGAATTGGATTAGGTCTCGGTATGCTCATTAGCTCACTAACTACAAAATATAGGGATTTATCTTATTTGTTATCATTTGGAATATCATTACTTATGTATGCTACCCCAATTATCTATCCTATAACTATGATTTATAATAAATTACCGGAAAAATTTCATTGGATAGCTATGATAAATCCAATTTCTCCTATTATTGAAGCTTTCAAATATGGATTTTTGGGAGAAGGAGTCTTAAGTTGGGGCGGATTATTATATAGTACAGTATTTGCTTTTTTAAGCATATTTTTTGGTATTTTAATATTTAATAAAGTGGAAAGAAGCTTTATGGACACCGTGTAAGTATCTCTCAGAGAAACATAGTAGTCTTAATTATAGTTCTTTTAAAAATCATGAATTAAAATATGAATAACATAGCAATAAAAATAGAAAATATATCAAAGCTATATAGATTAGGCCAAGTAGGCACAGGAACCTTACAACAGGATATAAAAAGATGGTGGTGGAAAACCATGGGAAAAGGTGATCCTTTTACTAAGATTGGTGAAACCAATGATAGAACAACAAAAGGTTCTTCAGATTATGTATGGGCATTAAAAGATATAAATTTTGAAGTAAAACAAGGTGAAGTATTAGGTATTATAGGAAGGAATGGAGCAGGAAAATCAACCTTATTAAAAATATTATCTAAAACGACTTCGCCCACTTCAGGTTGTATAAAAATTAATGGAAGAATAGCTTCCTTATTAGAAGTTGGAACAGGGTTTCATCCCGAATTGACAGGAAGAGAAAACATATTTTTAAATGGAGCCATTTTGGGGATGACAAAAAAAGAAATACGTTCTAAATTTGATGAAATAGTAAATTTTTCCGGTGTTGAAAGATACATTGATACCCCTGTAAAAAGATATTCTTCCGGTATGTATGTTCGCCTTGCGTTTGCCGTAGCGGCACATTTAGAACCCGATATTCTTATAGTAGATGAAGTTCTAGCAGTTGGAGACGCAGAATTTCAAAAAAAATGTTTAGGTAAAATGAAGGATGTAAGTGTTAATGATGGAAGAACCGTACTATTCGTGAGTCATAATATGGCAGCTATTAAAACTCTTTGTAATGAAGGGGTAGTTATGCAACATGGAGGAATTTCTTACATAGGTAGAGCGTTAGATTCTGTAGAATATTATCAAAAATTAACTAATATTTCTTCTTATCTTATACATGAAGGCGATATTGAAACTGCTCCAGGGAATGGAAATATAAGAATAATAAAATTTTTGACTAAGCCTATTAAAGGAAATTATTTAACAATTTCCTCTGGGGTAGAGTTTGAATTAATTTTTTATAACAATAAAATTGGTATAAATTTAGATGTTACTTTTGAATTGAGAAATTCTGATGAAATAACCATCTTTCATACAGGAGAACTAATAACAATAAATAAAGATTCAAAAAGGGGGATATATAAAGTAATAGGACAAATTGAGCCTAATTTATTAAATGCTGGGATTTATAAATTTAATTTGATTTTTGGTGAAGAGCAAAAGTATCCTCTATATATTCAGAATGAAGTAATTCAATTTGAAATATTAAACGAATCTTTAGGATCTAATAGTAACTTACTTCCAGGAGTAATACGACCGGAACTTAATTTTTCGAATAAATTTTATGGATAATATTGGGAAACCACATATAGTTATACTATCAAAGATAGGGTCTTCAGCTTTAGGGTATATAACTGTTGCGGAAGAAAATCTGAATATACCTTTTGAAATAAAAAGAGTTTATTGGACTTATTTTACTCCTCAGGATATACAAAGAGGTGGTCATGCCCACAAAGAGCTTAAACAAATGATATTTGCTGTTTCGGGAACAATTGAATTTAAAACAGAAGACATATATGGAAATAAAGAAACGTTTATTTTAGATTCTCCTGAAAAAGGATTATTTATTCCTAGTAAAATTTGGAGAGATATTAAATTTTCTCATAATGCTGTATTATTGTGCTTAGCCTCTGAATTTTATTTAGAAAATGATTACATAAGAGACTATGACGAATTTAAAAAATTAAGCAAATGATTAGAATTCATCCTACCTCTGATGTACAAACTCAAAATATAGGGGATAATACATTAATTTGGCAATTTTGTGTAATTTTAAAAAATGCTGTAATTGGAAAAAATTGTAATATTAATTTTAATGTATTTATTGAAAATGAAGTTACAATAGGAAATAATGTTACTATAAAGTCAGGAGTTCAGATTTGGGATGGGGTAATTATAGAAGATAATGTATTTATTGGTCCTAATGTTACTTTTACAAATGATTTAATTCCACGTTCTAAATGCTATCCAAGTGCTTTTGAAAAAACAATTATAAAAAAAGGAGCCTCTATAGGAGCTAATTCAACGATAATAGCAGGCCATACTATAGGCGAATATAGCCTAATCGGAGCAGGAAGTGTAATAACAAAAAATATACCGCCCTTTACAGTATGGTATGGAAATCCTGCAATTCAAAAAGGGATAATCACTAAAGAAGGAAAGATTCAAAAACTATGATAAAGTTTTTAGATTTACAAAAAATAAATCTCCAATATCAACAAGAAATAGAAGAAGAATTAATTAATGTTTTTCGATCAGGTTGGTACCTCCTTGGAGATAGAGTAAAAACGTTTGAAAATAATCTTTCAAATTATATAAAATCAAAATATGTAATTGGGGTAAGTAATGGCTTAGAGGCATTACGCTTGATTCTAAAAGGGTATTTAGAGCTAGGAGTTATGGAGCATGGAGATGAAGTAATAGTTCCTGCAAATACCTATATAGCTTCGGTATTATCAATTTCAGAAAATGGTTTAATTCCTGTTTTTGTAGAACCGGATCCATATACTTTTAATATCGATATTTCAAAAATTCAAGAAAAGATTACATCAAAAACTAAAGCAATTATGATTGTTCATCTATATGGGCAAGTAGTTTTTTCTGAGGAATTAAAATCATTAGCTAAAAAATATAAACTAAAAATTATTGAGGATAATGCTCAAGCTATAGGAGCAGAATGGAAAGAAAATAAGACAGGTAATTTAGGAGATGCCGCGGGGTTTAGTTTTTATCCTGGAAAGAATTTAGGGGCTTTAGGAGATGCCGGAGCAGTAAGCACTAATGATGCTGAATTAGCGCAAGCAATAAAAGCTTTAGCAAATTATGGGTCACAAAAAAAATATATAAATAAATATCGAGGAGTAAACAGTAGATTAGATGAAATCCAGGCAGCTGTGTTAAATATTAAATTAAAATATATAGATCAGGATAATCAAAAAAGAAGAGAAGTTGCCAATTACTATTTACAAAATATAAAAAATTCAAAAATTGAATTACCAAAAATTGAAGATTGCTTGAAAAATAAAGAGCATGTTTGGCATTTGTTTGTTATAAGATCGAAATATAGAGATAATTTACAAGGATATTTACAAAACAATAATATACAAACCTTAATTCATTATCCTATCCCTCCTCATAAACAAGAAGCCTATTCAATATACAGTCAATTACAACTTCCGATTACAGAAACATTAAGTAGAGAAGTATTAAGTTTACCAATAAGTTCACAAATAACACAAGAAGAACTTACTAAAGTAATTATTCATTTAAATCAATTTTAAGGCAGATTTGAAAAAAAAATTTCCATTGGTGAGTATTGTAGCTATTAATTATAATAATAGTAAATATGTTATAGAAACATTAGATAGTATAGCTCAACAAACTTATGAAAATATAGAGCTAATAATTGTAGATGATTGTTCTACTGATGATAGTATTGAAAAAATTGAAAAATGGTTACTTACTTTTAATAAACCCTATAAATTTATAAAACATACTAAAAATAAAGGCGTATGTGCCACGATTAATGATGGATATAGAATAGCAAAAGGAAAATACATTTCCTCTATAGCCACTGATGACATAATGTTACCCCAAAAAACTGATACACAAGTACAGTTATTAGAAAATACAGATGATAAAACAGGAATGATTTTTTCTGATGCTTATCTTATAGATGAAAACTCGCAACCAATATCAGGAAAATTTATACAAAAATATAACTCAGATTTTTCTTATCTTACGGATGGTATTACTTATGAAAAATTATTAAAAGGTAATTTTATACCGGCCATGACCATAATGATAAAATCTAAAATTTTATCAGAAATAGGATATTTTGATGAAAGTTTAAATTATGAAGATTACGATATGTGGCTAAGAATAGCTAAAAACTATAAAATTCAGTATTCAGAATATATTTCAGCAAAATATAGATTACATAAAACAAGTCTTACACAAACCTTATTAAAAGATAAGTGGGTAGTAGATGATATTAAAATATATAATAAACATAAAGATGATTCTCCATTAGCAAAAAGTTTATTTTACAATTTAATACAAGAATCATTCATAAATGATAATAAAAATTTATATTATTATCTGAAAAGTAGTAATATAAACAAGAGGCTGATATTAATGTATAAGATATGGGGTTTAAGCTACCTATCACATAAAAAGAAAATAAAATTATATAATAAAATAATTAATATATGGGCATCTTATTATAAAATAAGTGCTTTATTAAGAAATAAAAATGGATAATTTGGTAATTATAATTATTCCAATATATCGAGAAAAATTTACAAGTTTTGAGGAAATATCCTTAAGGCGAGTTTTAAAAGTATTAGGAAAAAAATATCCTATAAGCTTTATATGTCCGGAAAATCTATCATTAAAAGAATATCATAAAATAACACAAAGTAACACTTTATTAAATTTATCCCATAAAAGGTTTCCTGCAAGCTATTTTGAAAGCATACAATCGTATAATAGATTAATGTTAAGTTCTAATTTTTATAAAGAATTTTTAAAATACGAATATATGTTAATATACCAATTAGATTGTTATATATTTAAAGATGACTTGGAATACTGGTGTCATCAGAAATACGATTATATTGGAGCACCTTGGTTTACCTATACCCTATATAATTTATCTAAATTTGAAAAACTAAAATTTTTTACTGAACAATATTTAGATAAAATTTTAAAAAAAGATATTTCGGAAAAATCACTATATTATCAAGTCGGAAATGGGGGATTTTCTTTACGAAAAATAAATAAATTTTATAAAATCTTAGAAAAATATTCCTCAAAAGTTATCAATAAATATATAGGAAATGATTCTACATCCCTTTATAATGAGGATGTTTTTTGGAGCTATGAAGTGAACAAAGGAATAGTGAATAAAATTAAAATTCCATTTTTTAAGAAGGCAGCTCATTTTTCATTAGATCCATGTCCGAGCATAGGTATGAAAATAATAAATCCCGATTTACCCTTTGGCTGTCACGCCTGGCATAAGAATTTATTATTTTGGAAAAATTATATAAAAGAAATATAAACCATTTCAATTGATGTATGAAAAAAATTCTAATACTTACACCTATTATACCTTATCCACTTTCCGAAGGAGGAATTGTTTCCCAGTATGCATTTGCAGATTATCTAAGAAAAAAAATTAAATTAATTTTTTTATTTATTTTAAGAAGAGAATCACATCTTAAAGCGGTTGAGGAACTAAGCAAATTATGGCCAGATGTTGATATTTACACTATCAATTGTATTCCCCAAAAGATTAATAAACCACGATTTCTTAAAATATATCATAAAACAAAATACCTTATATATAAATTTGTAGATGTATTATCAAATAAAAGTAATACTTCAATAAATAAAAATTTTAATATAGCTAATGAGGATATATTAAATTGTGTAAATTTTACAGAACCACTAAATAAAGAATATGTA
Source organism: uncultured Apibacter sp. (assembly GCF_946479295.1). Classification (NCBI taxonomy): domain Bacteria; kingdom Pseudomonadati; phylum Bacteroidota; class Flavobacteriia; order Flavobacteriales; family Weeksellaceae; genus Apibacter; species uncultured Apibacter sp. The sequence continues at coordinate 82,017 of NZ_CAMLFD010000002.1, read as the reverse complement.
GAAAAGATTAATGAAATATTTGAGAATGAAAAACCCGATATTATTCAAATTGAACATATAGGATTTTTGAATCTAATTTTTGCAATAAATAAAGGCAAAAAAATACTTACTATTTTTGTTAATCACGAAATATTTTTTGCAAGATTAGAAAATTCAGGAAAAATTAAAAATGATCATCAATCAGAAGAATATTTTCAATATATATATAATTTAACAAAGAATATTGAAAAAACAATGTTGAAAGAATATTCGGCTATATTTACCTTTAGCGATATTGATAAACAAAAATTACAAAATTTATTACAAAAAGAAAATATCTATACTTCTCCATTTCCAGTTTTAGACGAAGCTTTTACTTCTATTGAAAAAGAAGAATTTACAATTGAAAAGTTAATATTTGTTGGTTCAGATGTACACACACCAAATTATGATGGGTTAAAATGGTTTATAGAAGAAATATTTGAAAAAATTTATCAAAAAACGCAGTTGAATTTAGAAGTAATTGGAAAATGGACAGAAGAAAATCAAAAGCAATTTGAAAATTATAAACATATTAAATTTTTAGGTTTTGTAGAAGATTTAAATAAACACTCTCGTAATAGCATACTTGTAGTACCTATACGTGTAGGCAGTGGTATAAGAACTAAAATCTTATATTCAATGGCACAATTAACTCCCGTAGTAACAACAGAAGTGGGAATTGAGGGGATTCAGGTAGAGGACAATAAAGAAGTAATGATAGCTAAAGATAAAAATGAATTTATAAATAAAATAAATTATTTGTTTTTAAATCAAGAAGCAGCCTATCAGCTGGCTCAAAATGCCCAAAAATTTGTTAAAACCAATTATACACAGGAAGTACTAGGAAATCTTCGTATGAAAATATACGAAAAATTGCTTACTAAATAATATGAGAAATATATTTGCTATAATAGTTATTTATAATGGAATGCAGAAACATTGGATACAAAAATGTTTTGATTCATTATTAAAATCAACTTTAAAGATAAATATTATAGCCATTGATAATGTATCAACTGATGAAAGTGTGGATTTTATTAAAAAGAACTATCCAACAATAGAGCTTATAGAAAATAAATCAAATGAAGGTTTTGGGAAAGCGAATAATATAGGAATAAAAAAAGCTTATGATAGAGGAGCAGATTATTTCTTTTTACTTAATCAGGATGCATGGGTAGAATATAACACAGTGGAAATATTAGTTAAAAATAGCCATAAAAATCCGGACTACGGAATTATAAGTCCTTTGCATATGAATGGAGAAGGAAATCTAATAGATCAGGGATTTTATAACTGCATTAATCCTTTTAAATGTCGTAAACTTTATTCCATTTTAAGCAGTCAAAAAATAAGCGATGAAGTTATTTTGAATTTTGATTTTGTTCCAGCTGCTTGTTGGTTACTACCTAAAAAAACAATTGAGACTATTGGTGGCTTTAATCCGACATTTTATCATTATGCCGAAGATGATAATTATGTACATAGAGCACGATATAAATCTATGAAAATAGGAATTGTACCTTCGGTAAAAGTTTTCCATGATAGAGAAGAAAGACCTCCCCATACATATTATGATGCATTGTTAACTAAATATAAAAGAAAAATTATATTAGACATTTCGAATCCCCTACTATCAGGAAAGAGAAAAACTATAGAGTACAGAATATTATTTTCTGATTTAGTAAGGGCGATTCTTTTTTTAGATTATAAATCAATTAAATTGGTAGGAAATAAATTTAAAATATTAACAAAAATTCAAACAAAACCAATTTTAAAAAACAGAAAAATTTCGGAAAAAACGGGAATGAATTTTTTGCAATAATATTGTTTATTAGAAAATCAAATTTTGATTACGTTCTTAGAAATAACTGTTTGTTTTGAAAAGATAGTAACAATATAAATACCGAAAGATTTTTTTGTATATTAACATCAAAAATTATTTGTTCAGTTAAATTTCGTAGAAAAAAGAATTTCCCCATTAAGGTTTTAAATGTCAATAGTTCCTTCGGAGATATCTTTTAAGTAAACAAAAGTAGTCCATTGTTAAAATCAGGATAAATACGAATTTGTAGCTCTGATGCAATATCAACATTAAAAACAAAATTTATTCTTTGCACACAAATAATTAAATCTGCATTGTCAAAGAAATTTATCTATTGATCTTTTCTCCATAAGGGTAAATATAAATATTTTCGATCAATTGTGTTGCGTTTATATCAATATATTTTCATGTGAATTAGTTTTAATTTAAAAATAAATTTATTTAATATATACTATATATACGAATATTAAGGAAGATTAATAAAATTTTATTTATACATAAAATTATTTTCAAATATATATTTATATTAATGCCTATATTATGTAATTATTTGAAATTTATGATTTTATCCTGTAAAGATAAGATGTTAAATAAACTAAACAATTAATTTAATAAAAAATAAATATATAAAAAAATTGTTTTTATTTTACAATTATAAACTTTTAAACACTTAATGTGATTACTATAAAATAGATATGAATTTTATAATTTGTTTATTAAATAAATTGGGACTAAAACAATTTTAAATTTTATTTAAATATTTATCTAATCTAAATAACATAAACTTGTTTTTTGATAATTTTGTACGAAAAAGCATAATTATATTTATTTTTTAAATTAAACAGGGAATATATAAATTTATTTAATATGGATCAGCCTTTAGTTTCGATAATAGTGCCAACTTATAATGTCGAAAAATATATTGAGACTGGAATAGATAGTTTATTAAATCAAACGTATTCAAACTTAGAAATTTTAATTGTTGATGATTTATCTACGGATAGGACTGTTGACATAATAAAACATAAATATTTAGAGAATCGAAAAATAAATTTAATTCAAAAGTTAAAAAATACAGGTCCTGCCAATACTCGAAATATTGGTATTACACAAGCAAAAGGGAAATATATTGCATTATTGGATGGAGATGATTATTATGAGAAGGATAAAATTGCAAAACAAGTCCAATGGATGGAATCAAATCCGGATGTAACAGTATGTTCTACTTTTTTAAAAACCTTTGAGTTAGAAGAAAAAGTAATAAAATTTTCATTATTTCATTCAGAAATAAAAGATCAGGTATTGCTAGGATGTCCCATAGCCCATCCTGCATCTATGTTTAGAGTAACTTTTTTAAAAGAAAATAATTTATGGTATAATGAAAATTTGCGTTTCTCCGAAGACTATGAATTTTTTATTAGAATATTAGAAAAAGGAGGAAAATTGATGACTATTCCTGAAGTATTATACAATTATAGAATTACCGGAAATCAAGCTTCATTTAAAAAAAATAAAAATAAGATAATAAAAAATAAAAATCAAGAGGAAATTTCTAAATATTTTCATTATAAGGTGTTAAATAAATTAGTAGAAGAAAACTCCGAATTGTATAATCAAAAATGGATAGACGCTTTATTAGTGCATCAAGTTTTAAGAAATTTTAATGATTTAAAGGCATTTATTATTTGGGCAAAAAAAATAATTAAATATAATGAAGAAAAAGGATGTCCGTTTAATTCTAAATTTTTAGAAAAAACTTATAAGAGAAGTGTTTTGGGATATTTTCTTGCTCAAAAACAGTTATCATGGAAAGTGCTTTATCAATACATACTAACTTATCCTTATTGTGCTAAATTAAATTTAAATTATCAGATGAAATATATCATTAAATCTTTGTTGTTTTTAAAGCACTAATTATTAAACACTTATTCTCTTTCATATCTCCATTTAAATAATCTATATCCAATTGTAAGGGGTAAATTTTGGAAAAAATTTTTCTTCTTTTGATCTTTTGAAAAAAATGAAGAAAAATAATTAACAAATGATAGTGAAGGAGCTTTTTTTAATCGTTGATAATTTTGTTTCCAGTAGGTAGTATCGTTTTTCATAAATTTCCATTGCATAGAAAGGGTAGTTTCCTTAAAAGAAATGATGTGTTTAAGCATAAATTTTCTTCTTAATGGACCTGATTCCTTATAAGCTTTCGTAAAATATTCCATGATGGTCTGATGATTTTCAAAATTTCTTTTAGTTTTATTAAAAATTATAGATTCTCCATGTAAATAATAAAAATAAGTAATTTTATGTAAAAAGGCAATATTTTCAAGTTTTAATGCAGTGTGAAAAGACCATAGTTCATCCTGTGAATATAAATCTCTGATGAAATAGATCTTATTTTTTCTGAAAAAATCCACTTTAAAAAGTTTATTGCATGCACTAACAGGCCAGAAACCTTTACAGAAATATTCAAATATGTTTTCATTACCCTCAAGATAAGTAAGGGAATGAATAAAAGGGAAAATTTTATATTCAATATTTTTAAAAGTATTCTTTGCCAAAATTTCCCCTACAGCAATAGTGCAATTAGTTTTAGAAATTAACTCAAATAATTCTGTAATACAATTGGGGGAAATAGTATCATCAGAATCTAAAAAAAATAAGTATTCACCTTTTGCTTGATCAATTCCCGTATTTCTAACTATAGACAAACCTTGATTAGATTCGTGTTCAACAATTCGTACTTTGTCCTTATGCTTAGATTGAATTTCTTTTATAATATGAGAACTTGAATCATTTCCCTTATCATCTACCAATAAAATTTCTATATTAGGGTAGGTTTGTTGTAGAACAGAATTAATACTACGTTCAATATATTTTTCGCAATTATAGACAGGAATAGAAACTGTGATTAAAGGATACATCATAAAATTTTTTATAATCGGGAATCTACAAGATCTCTGTCTAAGAAAGATTTGCAATCATAAATAACAGAATTTTCTTTACAATATTTTTTGATATTTAGATCTTTAAATTCTTGATGAGGAACGGCTAATATTACAGTATCAAATTTTTGCGATTCAGGAATCTTGTTAAAGATATCTAAACCATATTCATATTTAACTTCTTCAGGATTAGCTAAAGGATCACATATTGATATATTTAAATCATATTCATGTAAGCATTTGACAATTGAAGCAACTTTAGTATTTCTTACATCAGGGCAATTTTCTTTAAAAGTAATGCCTAAAATCAAGATAGAGGAATTATTAATGATAATATCTTTTTTTATCATTAATTTAATTACTTCTGAAGCAATATAAGAAGGCATAGAATCATTTAGTCGTCTTCCGGCAAGAATGATTTCGGAATGATATCCGATTTCCATAGCCTTTTGCGCTAAATAATAGGGATCTACACCTATGCAATGACCACCGACTAATCCAGGTCTAAAGGGTAAAAAATTCCATTTAGTTCCGGCAGCTTCCAAAACTTCTGTTGTATCTACACCTAATAAATTAAATATTTTTGCCAATTCGTTTACAAAGGCAATATTAATATCTCGTTGAGAATTTTCAATTATTTTAGCAGATTCAGCTACTATAATACTACTAGTTTGATAAGTACCTGCAGTAATAATGGAACCATATAAATGAGTAACAAATTCAGCAACCTCCGGAGTTGAACCTGAAGTTACTTTTTTTATGTGGGTTAATGTGTTTACCTTATCTCCTGGATTTATTCTTTCAGGAGAATATCCGGCAAAAAAATCAATGTTATATTTCAGTCCTGATACTTCTTCAATAATAGGTATACATTTTTCTTCAGTACAACCAGGGTAAGTAGTAGACTCGTAAATAACAATATCTCCCTTTTTTATTACTTTTCCGACTGTAGAGCTAGCAGATAATAAAGGTGATAAATCCGGTCTATTAGAAGAATCTACAGGAGTTGGTACTGTAACAATATAGATTGTTGAATCTTTAATATGACAATTATCGTGAGTAGGGTAAAAGCCGTTTTTATTATCTAAGCTTTGTATGGAATTGACTAAAACTTTAGCTATTTCTTCTGAAGAGACTTCTAATGTAATGTCTTTATGGTTAATTAATTGAGAAACTCTATTAGAAGATATATCAAAGCCTATAACCTTATATTTTTTTGCAAATTCTAAGGCTAATGGCAATCCAACATATCCTAAACCAATAACGCAAATTTTTAAATTTTCAGTTGAAAAGCTCATAATCATTTCAGTTAAAAAGAATAAAATTCCTTATACCAATTAATAAAATTCCTAATACCTTCCTTAACAGAAACTTCGGCCTTGTAGCCCAGTGTTTCAGCTATATCAGTCACATCGGCGTAAGTAGCTGGAACATCTCCTGGCTGTATGGGAAGTAAATTTATATGAGCTTTTATCCCCAATTCTTCCTCTATGGTCTTAACAAAACTCATAAGTTCAACCGGTTTACTATTACCTATATTATAAATTTTATAAGGAGCCTTCGAAGAGGAAGGATCCGGATTTTTAGAATTCCAGTTTTTATTTCCTTTAGGAGGATTATCATTGACTTTGACAATCCCTTGTATTATGTCGGAAATGTATGTAAAATCTCGCTCCATCTTTCCATAGTTGTATACATCAATAGGTCTATTTTCTAAAATAGCTTTAGTGAAAATGAATAATGCCATATCAGGTCTACCCCATGGTCCATATACAGTAAAGAAACGTAAGCCTGTGGTTGGTATCCCAAATAAATGACTATAAGTATGTGCCATTAGCTCATTACTTTTTTTACTGGCAGCATATAAACTAACAGGATGATCTACATTATCTTTAGAGGAAAACGGCTGTTTTTCATTCAATCCATAAACGCTGGAGCTACTTGCGTATGTTAAATGCTTGATTTCATAATTCCGACAGCATTCTAAAATAGAAAGAAAACCAGTAATATTAGAATTGATATAAGCTTGTGGATTTATTAAAGAATATCTGACTCCAGCCTGTGCGGCAAGATTAATTACTTTGTCGAAATTTTCCTTTTTAAATAATTTTTCAATATTCTCTTTATCCTCAAGATTTAATTTTATAAAAGAAAAATTCCGAAATTTAGAGCTTAAAATTAGTTTATTATATTCAATGTCTGATTTTTCAATGCCTAAACTCTTAAGTCTTCCATATTTTATAGAAACATCATAATAATCATTAATGTTATCCAGGCCGATTATTTCATCTCCCCGATTAGCTAAAGACTCGGATAAATAAAAGCCAATAAAACCCGCTACACCAGTTATAAGGATTTTCATCTAAATAAATAATTATAAACTTCAACAAATATAAGTAATATTGCCTTTATCACATGATTCTTATATAAAAAGCTTTTTAAATTTCTAATTTAAGAAAAAATTAAATTTAAAAAAATAATCTAGATACTAAAATTAGTAGAATATATAAATAAAAAAAGGTTAAAATAATACTAAGAATGAATTTCTTATGTTTCATATAAAATTATATATTGTTAAATAAATAATAATCATATATAATAAAATCAAACGAATAAAATAATAATTTGGTGTCCAGAATATATATTGTGATTTTAATATAAGAAGTAAAGACAAAAAAATGGAAGGTATAAAGATAATTGTGACCAAAATAACTTCTTTTATAGTTTTTATTTTTAATAAGTAAATAAATGTAAAAATGTATAAATAAAAAGGCTATAAAAACAAAAAATATAATAATAAATGTGTAAAACTAAAACTGACATATTAAAGAATGAATTGAAAATGTATAATAAATTATAAAAACATAAATAGGGATTAATTTTTTCATGAATTGGAGCATTATAAATAATTATTAATAAAGAACTAATAAATAGACTTACAAATAGACTTACAAATATTGGGTGTATTAAATAATTTGATTTCTTTGTTAAAATAACGTAAGACAAAAACAAAAAATATCCCAGTAGAATAATTACACATGAATATTTAGTCAAACATAAAAAAATAATAAAAAGCTATTAAAAAAAATATATCGTTTATTCGAGATTTTATTACATAAAAATTTATAATTAATATAGCAAAACAAAATCAAAATTGGAAAGAGGATTGTTTCTTACCAGCTTATTGGTATTATCGAAAGAGTAACAGGAGATATTGATACAGTCCATATTTCTTTCCAAAAGGAATTTTTTAATCTTGAAAAATATAAAATAAAAGCCATGGATAATAAAGATCTTAGAAGTCGTAAAGTAATCAATATTAAACATATGAATAATCCTAATCGATATAGGATGTAAAATGGGAAAGATACTTTCCTTTATTTTATGATTGTCATGACCATCATAAAATATACTTTAGAATCGGTTGATATTGTATAGCAATATAAAGAGCAGTAACTTATTAGATTAAATAATAAGTTATTAAGACAATTAGGTGTATATATTTGACCTTAAACGTATAAAAATATTAAATATAATGCGTAGATTTAAATAAATGTAATATTACCTAAACATTAGAATTTGTTATTTTTGAAAAGTTTTAGGTTTATAAATATCATAAATATGAAAAAAATTCAAAAATTAATTCTTTTTTGCATTTTAATAGTGTTTATAATAAATTGCAAAACAACTAAATCAATAGGAATATTTAAAGCCTATCTTAATCAAGAAATAAATGATTCAATCAAGTCTGACTCTCAATATATACAATATATCTACCCTTATAAAAAACAAATGGATTCAATAATGAATCAACCAATTAGCTATGCAAGGGTAGATTTTACTAAGACCGGATATTCCAGTAACGAAGGTAATTTACTAGCCGATTTAGTATTAGATTATGCTAAAATATATGCAAAAAAGAATTCTATTCCTGATCCCGATTTTTGCTTGTTAAATATTGGCGGAATTAGATCTATTATCCCTAAAGGAGTGGTAACCGTAGAAAATATATTTGAAGTAGCGCCTTTTGAAAATGAATTGGTATATATACAGCTCGATGATTCACAAATGAAAGAAATGTTTGATTATATAAGAACAGAAAAGAAAGGACATCCTTTGGCTGGAATTAAGCTTATTTATAAAAATGACCAATTGTATACTGCGAAAATCGGAGGTAATGATTTTGACAATACTAAGAAATATTGGGTAGTAACAATAGATTATTTAATGAACGGGGGAGACAGAATGAATTTTTTTGTGAAGTCTGATTCTAAAAAAATAACGCATCTGAAATTACGAGATATACTTTTGGAACAAGTAAAAAAATACAAAGAATTACCGGAGCTAACGGATCAAAGATTAATTTATGAAGATTAAAATAATTTCATATGAAAAGAAGAGATTTTATTAAAACAACCATACTAGCAGGAGGGGCATTAAATCTTCCATCAATATCATTTGCTTCCCAAATTTTAAAGTCTGACAAAAAAGTAACTATACTGCATACAAATGATCAACATAGTAGGATAGATCCATTTCCTCCTACTTATGCTCATAGCTCAAATAAAGGTGGTTTTGCAAGAAGAGCGACCTTAATTGAAGCTATTAGACAGGAAGAACCGCAGGTATTATTGTTAGATTCGGGGGATGTTTTTCAGGGGACACCCTATTTTAATTTTTTCGGAGGAGAATTGGAATTTAAATTAATGTCCAAAATGGGGTATGAAGCATCAACTATGGGGAATCATGAATTTGATTACGGTTTGGAAGGATTTAAAAAGCAGTTGCCTCATGCCCAATTTGACTTCCTTTGTTCCAACTATGATTTTACAAACACTATATTAGAAGGGTTGACCAAAGATTATAAGATTATAAACAAAGGAGGAATAAAAATAGGAATATTCGGCATTGGAGTCGAATTGGAAGGATTAGTTGAAAAAAAGAATTATTTAGAAACTATATATTTAGATCCTATTGAAATAGCTCAAGATCGGGCCTATATGTTGAAAAAAGAAAAAAAATGCGATTTAGTTATTTGCCTTTCCCACATAGGATATAAATATCCGAATTTTCCAAATAAGGTATGTGATGTACAGCTTTGTCAGCAAACCTCACATATAGACTTAGTACTTGGTGGGCATACCCATACATTTTTTAAAGAGCCCGAAAAATATATAAACAAAGAAGGCAAAGAAGTACTTTTAAATCAAGTAGGTTGGGCCGGTTTATTATTAGGTAGAATAGATTATCTTTTTACTCAAAATAATAAATTAAAAGAAATTGCTTTCCAAACCATCCCGATTGAAGATTATACGGTGTAGTTTCGTTTTCCGAATAATTTAGATCCAATTCTAACCATGTTGCTTCCACATTCAATAGCAAGCAAATAATCATCGGACATTCCCATAGATAAAATTTCCAAGCCAAATTCTTTTTGATGCGTTTCATAAAATTTATGAAGATAAGAAAACTCAGCCTTAATTTGTTCCTTATTGTATGTAAAAGAGGCCATACCCATAAGACCTTTGATAGCAACATGTGGAAATTTTCCTTCCTTTTTAAAAGTAAGTAATTCAAGAGCCGAATCCAAAGTTAAGCCATATTTAGATTCTTCTTGCGCTATTTTTACTTGTAATAAAACAGCCAGAGGACGATTATTTTTTATCGCTTCTTTCTCAATGATTTCCAGCAATTCTAAACTATCAACAGAATGTATCAAATAGACAAAAGGAGCGATGTATTTCACCTTGTTTTTCTGCAAATGTCCGATCTGGTGCCAACGAATGCTTTTAGGTAATTGTCCATATTTTCCCATTAATTCCTGAACTTTATTTTCCCCGAAATCAATTTGCCCATAAGAATGCATTTCTTCAATTTCTCTTGCAGGATGCATTTTAGAAACAGCAATCAAACTTACCTCCGATGGTATTGTTTGTAAAGTGGTTTGTAAAGAATCTTTTAAAGGCATAAAATGAAAAATAAATTAAGATGGTAAAAGTACAAATTAATTTTTTCAAAAAATAAATCGAATAGTAAAGATTTTATATAAAAAAGAGCGGAAAAATAATTTATTTCCACTCTCAAAATCAAGTTTTATTTTATTTTTTATCTATTGGATTTTAAATCTTGAAAATTAAGATCGTTGTTAAGCACATTATTTACTTTTTCAACAATCAATTTATTAGGTAATGTAAAAGAAGAGGTTTGTTTACTGTTTAGAACGGAAGAACTGAATTCAATTTTATAAACTCCGGCATCAGCAATCCAGGCAGAAGCTAAAGGATTGAAAGAGGCTAAATCTTTAGGTTGTAGTTCAAAAAAGACAACTTGAGTTTCTCCTGGGTTTAACAATTTTGTTTTTACGAAACCTTTTAGTTCTTTTGCAGGTTTATCAACCCCTCCTCTAGGAGCAGAAAGATAGAGTTGTACAACTTCTTTTCCAGCAACACTTCCTGTATTTTTAACTTTTAATGATATCACCAGCTTTTGATTGAATTGAGAGGAACTTAAAACAGGTTCTGAATAATCAAATTTTGTATAAGAAAGTCCATATCCAAATTCATAAGAAGGAGTTACGTTGAAAGTATTAAAATATCTATATCCAACATATATCCCTTCTCTATAAGATACATCTGTAGGTTTTTCTGCAGGAACCCCATCAAAATTTGATGAAGAAGAAACGTCGGAATACTTAACAGGTAAAGTTTGAGTTAATTTGCCAGAAGGATTTACAGTACCTGAAAGTACGTCTGTTATAGCATAACCTCCTTCTTGTCCTGGAAGACTTGCCCATAAAATTGCGTCTACTTTTCCTTTCCAGCTGGAGGTTTCAATAGCACTACCGGAATTAACAATTACTACAACTTTTTTATTTAATTTATGGAAAGCATTGGATACTTCAGAAATTAAATTTTGTTCTTTTTCCGAAAGATCAAAATCGTCTTTTATTTTTCTGTCTCCTGATTCACCGGCCTCGCGTCCGATTGTGATCACAGCTATATCATTTTCTTTGGCACTATTTTCAATGACTCTTTCTTTAATGGTAGGCTGAGTTAAAATGGGTAAAATAGCTAATAATTTTTTCTTAAGTTCTTCAGTTTTTCTAAGTTCCTCTTTAACAAAAGAAGTATAGGTTTTGTCTAAATTTTTATCTATTTGAAAGCCGTTTTCTTCCAAGCCTTTAGGTAAAGAAATTACATAAGCTTTGTTAACATTTCCACTTCCGGTTCCCCCTGCAATAATATTATAAGACCCGCTTCCGAATAGTGCTATTTTACTTCCTTTGTTTAAAGGTAATGCTCCGTTATCATTTTTTAACAAAATCATTCCTTCAGAAGCTGCTTTTCTACTTAAAAGCCCATGACTTTTTAAATCAGGATTATTATATGGCACATAGCCGGCTACACGTGGAGATTTAAAGATAATTTCCAATACTTTTCTTACGGAATTGTTTACATCTTCTATAGATAATCTTTTGGAATCTATATATTTTTTTAATGTTTCGAATTGTATCTGAGTACCAGGCATTAATAGATTATTACCGGAATGAATTTGTTGGGCAAAAATTTTCTCTTCATATGAATCTTTACTTATACCGTCATGACTGGTATCACTAATAGCGGATACATCTGCATAACCTCCGAACCAGTCTGTAATTACAGTTCCTTTAAAGCCCCATTCGTGACGTAAAATGGTAGTTAATAAATCATAGCTTGCAGAAGTATAGGTGCCATTGATCTTGTTATAAGATGACATTATAGTGGCTGGATTAGATTCTTTAACAGCAATTTCAAATCCGCGAAGATAAATTTCTCTTAAAGCTCTTTGAGAAAGATGCACATTTAAACCCATACGGTTATTTTCGCTATTATTCGCTGCAAAGTGTTTAAGAGACACTCCTACACCGTTTTTTTGTATTCCTTGAGTGATAGCAGAAGCGAATTTACCTGCTATTAAAGGGTCTTCTGAAAAATATTCAAAGTTACGTCCACATAAAGGATTACGCATTATATTTAAGGCAGGAGCTAATTGAATATCCGAACCATATTTTAAAGCTTCGTCTCCTATGGCTTTTCCAATTTCTTCAGCCAATTCCACATCCCATGTGGTGGAAATAAGCGCACCAACCGGAAAGCCTGTAGCATAATAGGTATTTGATTCTCCTTTTCTGGTTGCAGAAATACGTACTCCTGCCGGTCCATCAGTAAATATTACTGCAGGAATACCCAATTTGTCAATAGGAGTGGTAGAACCTGCAGATCCAGGTATAAGGTAGCTAGGAATTGTTACGCCTTTTGGGTCAATTGCTTCAAAACCTTTTAACATTTCAAATCCAACCATTCCCGTTCCTAAAAGAAGATGTATTTTGTCCTCAACCGATAACCGAGAAATCAAATCATCAATTCTTTCATAATCTGATAATCGAGTATCTTCATAAGGTTGTAGTTTTCCGTCTCTGTTCCAATCAGAAAATTTTTGATTATTAACTAAAATCTGAGGATAAGTTTGAGCCTTGCTTAGATTAAATGCGCAAAATCCAATTAATGCACATAATACAAATCTCTTTTTCATCATATTATTTTTTTTTCTCATAAGGTACAAATTATTTATCATATATTGACATATACATGATATAAATTAGGTGTTTCATAAGTTGCTATTATTATACAATATTAAATTGTTGATATATAATAATAGTTATAATATAATTTTATATAATAAAAAATATGAAATAGTATTATAGTTGGATTTTCATACAAAAATAACTAATTAAAACAATATTTTATCTTATTTTTAATTGAATAATTTATCTTAAGAAAGTGCTATTTTTGTAAATAAATATAAACAAATGCGCAAAATTAAATTAGAAAAGTATTTTAATATAGCTTGTTATGCAGAATGTGTAAGTTGTTTTTTGCTTTTTTTGGTTGCCATGCCTCTGAAATACTTTTTACAAAACACCCTATTAATGATACCGGTTGGAATGATACACGGTTTATTTTTTACAGTTTATATTATTTTATCCTTTAGGGTTAGAAAAATCTATAAATGGGATGATGAAGATTTTGTTTTTGTGCTTATGTCGGCATTTTTCCCGTTTGCAACCCTATGGGTTGAAAAAAAATTGGCAAAAACGAATAGAAAATAAAAAAGTATATAGGACATATTTGTTTAAGATTTCAAATATGAAACCTTACTATATAATTGAATATTTAAGGTGTTATGAATAATATTAAAATATATAGGATAAAAAAAGAAAGTTTCTTATAGACATAAGAAACTTTCAATCTTTATATATGTAAAATTCTAATTTATTGCATTCTGTAGCTCTTCAGTAATTTCCATATTATGAAATACTTGTTGAACATCATCATCATCTTCAAATTTTTCAAGCATTTTTAATATAGTTTGAGCTTGTTCCAATGGAAGTGATTTCGTAGTATTAGGTAATCTTTGTAGTTCTGCACTTTTAGGTTCAATACCCAATTCCTCAAATTTATGATTGATAGAACCAAAATCTTCAAAGGAAGAAGTAATGATTACTTCATTATCATCTTCTTCAATTTCTTCAGCACCTGCATCGATCATTTCCAGTTCAAAACTATCCCAATCCATGGTGAGAGATGATTTATCTAGGGTGAAAATTCCTTTTCGATCAAATAAAAAAGTTAATTCCCCATTTTTTCCTAGGTTGCCATCAAATTTATTAAATATTGCTCGTACGTTAGCTACAGTACGGGTAGGATTATTGGTTGTACATTCCAAAAAAATAGCAATTCCTCCGGGGCCATACCCTTCATAAGTTATTTCATCGTATTGTTCTGCATCTGCTCCGGAAGCCTTTTTTATAGCTCTTTCTACGTTGTCTTTAGGCATATTGGCTCCTTTGGCATTCAGTAGACAACGACGAAGCGCCGGGTTAGATTCAGGATTAGGACCTCCGGCTTTAACAGCTATTGCAATTTCTTTCCCTATGCGGCTGAATTGTTTGGCCATTTTGTCCCATCTAGCTAATTTTGAAGCTTTTCTATATTCAAATGCGCGTCCCATAATCAAGTTTAATTTCTAAAACAAAAATAATAATTGAATGAATTATAGAAAAATAAATTATTAATTTTTAATACTTTTTGGATAATTTACAGGCTTTATGACTTAGTATTTAAAGATTATATTATAAAATAAAATGATAAAAATATCATTAATAGTATGAAAATAATTTAATTTTCTATGTTAATTGGAAATTTATATAAATTAATTTACCATGATTAATTATAAGTAATTTATTTGTAAAAGATTTATTGTTATCTTATTAAACTATAGAAATTTTATAGAGAATTATTCCAGTAATTCTTTAGGTATTACACAAACAGGAATAGGTTCTATCTTATGTTGGGCAAGTTTATTCAACCTTTCATAAATATCAAAAACTTCGCGTTGTCTTCCTGAAAAGTCAGAAGCCTTATGGTCTTCATGTGCTTTCATAGCCCATTCCAATTCCGGATAGGAGGCTCCTATTTGATCTTCATCTGAACGGTCGTCAGTCCAAAGGCCATCTGTGGGTTTAGCTTTTTGAATTGATTCGGAAATTTTTAATTCTTTAGCGATTTCAAAAACCTGACTTTTTAATAAATCAGCAATGGGGCTAATGTCAACTCCACCATCTCCATATTTGGTAAAGAAACCTATACCGAAATCCTCTATTTTATTACCCGTCCCACAAACCAAATAGTTGTTAATTCCGGCATAATAATATAATGCCGTCATACGAAGGCGAGAACGTGTATTGGCTAAAGAAAGATTATTTTTTTCATGAGATTCGTCAGCATGTAAATCATATTTTAGAGCTTCAAAAGAAGAAGTAAGATTTATGGTTATTCCGGCAACATTTCCAAATTGTTCGGTTAAGAATTTTATATGTTCTCTTGCGCGAGTAACCTGATCTTCAGGTTGATGAATAGGCATTTCTAATAATAAAACCGGGCTGCCGGTTTTAGCGGCTAAAGTAGATACTACTGCGGAATCTATCCCTCCAGATACCCCAATCACTAATCCTTTTGCACCACTATTTTTCAGATAATCGTTTAACCAATTAACAATATAGGAAATTACCTTTGTTGTTTTCATAATATTGTATCTTTGCGCGTAAATTTATATATTTAAAACCAAGTGTAAAGATAATGAAGTTTATTAAATATCTGACGGTATTATTGGCAATACTGGGCTGTACCCAAAAAAATGATAAAGATACTTTAAACAAAAGATGGAAAGCAGATGTAAGTAAAGTGCAGGTAGAAATTGATATGAGCGATATTGCTAGTGATTTTTATAATTTAAAACTAACCGTAGCCGATATCAGAAAAAAATATCCATTTTATCTGAGTCAAAATACTCCGGATTCAAGATTTGAAAAAGATAGAAGAGATAGTACAGAGCTTAATATTTATGCAGAAATAAGGAAAAATGTTCCAAATGATAAGATCAAAACAGAACTCAAGGATCTTTTTAAGCATATAAAGTTTTATTATCCGAATTTTAAAGAGCCTAAAGTATTCTTATATTCCTCTTTTACATCCGATTATTTGAATCCAATCACTTATATTCCCCAAAATAATTATTTGCTTATTGCTACCGATTGCTTTTTAGGGTATAAGAATAAATATTATGATATGATGCAGATCGATAGGTACATACAAAGGACTATGAGTATGGAATACTTTTCATCAAAAGCTGCAAAAGAATTAATAAAAGAAATGAGGCTCATTCCCAGAGAAACTGATAGCCAATCGTTTGTTTCGCAAATGATTTATCAAGGTAAAATATTAATTTTAGAAGATGCCTTCCTTCCTGAAGTAAAAGATTGTTACAAAATCGGTTATACTGAAGATCAAATGAATTGGGCAAAAGAAAATAAATACGAAATATGGAATTATTTTATTGAAAATGGCTATGTTTTCAGTGATGATATTTCCCTTTCTGATCGATTCCTATCATTAGCGCCATTTTCTAAATTTTATACGGAAATTGATTCTCAAAGTCCGGGACAAATTGGCTGTTGGACAGGATGGCAAATTTGCAGAAAATATTTAATAGAAAATGATAAAGTTAGTTTGCAAGAATTTATAAAAGATACTAATCACGAACAAATTTTTGCAAAAGCCAAATATAAGCCCAATCCTCTTGATGATGAGGTCTATGAAGATAAAAAAGTAAAAAAATAAATATAAGATTTATATATCGAAAAGAATGAAAGAAACAGAGATCAATTTAAATATACAGTTAGATGAAAATCATATCCCTGAAAAAATCGTTTGGGCAGCGCCAGATGGCGGTATAATCGGAGCTGAAAGTAAAGCTATTTTGTTGTCTGTGTGGGATGACAAAACTAAAGAAGCTTTGAGGATTGATCTGTGGACAAAGGAAATGCCTGTAGATGAAATGAAACGTTTTTTTCATCAGGTATTGCTTTCTTTAGGAGATTCCTATCAAAAGGCAACAGATGAAGAAGAAATAGCAGAAGAAATTAGAAAATTCGCTGAATATTTTGCAGATAGAAGTGGCATAAAAATGTAGTAGATACTACTTTGATGTCGAATGTTACTTTTATTAAGAAATTGAAATACTTCATCTCAATATAAATGTATAATTATTTCAAAAACTTATCAAATGATTTCTTTAATGAGAATTTAATAACTGATTTAGTATGATAATTTTCTGACGAATTAAATTTTGAAAACATAAAAACAATAAATAACGATGATACTATATAATAGAAATAGAAGGTTAAGAGCGTCACAAGCTGTGAGAGATTTAGTGAAAGAAACTTTTCTAACCACAGATGATTTTATCATGCCTATATTCATTGCAGAAGGAGAAAATGTAAAAGAAGAAATATCATCTATGCCCGGAATATTCCGCCGGTCATTAGATCTTACAGTTAAAGAAGTAAAAGAATTATGGTCTTTGGGGGTAAAAGCTATAAATATTTATGTAAAAATCAGTGAAAATCTGAAAGATAATACCGGTAAAGAAGCTTGGAATAAAAATGGATTGATGCAAAACTCAATCAGGGCCATAAAAGATGCGATTCCGGAAATGGTAATCATGCCTGATGTGGCCTTAGATCCTTATTCTATTTACGGACATGATGGAATTGTTGAAGACGGAAAGATAGTTAATGATGCCACTGTAGATGCATTAGTTAAGATGAGTCTTAGCCACGCGGAGGTGGGTGCAGATTTTATAGCCCCTAGCGATATGATGGACGGAAGGGTAGCTGCTATTAGAGAAGCTCTAGAAGAAAATGGATTTCATGAAGTAGGAATTATGAGCTATGCGGCAAAATATGCAAGTTCCTATTACGGACCTTTTAGAGATGCATTAAATAGTGCTCCAGGATTTGGAGATAAAAAAACATATCAGATGGATTACGCTAATAGTAAAGAAGCTATAAATGAGGCGTTGAGAGATATAGAAGAAGGAGCTGACATTATTATGGTAAAGCCTGGGCTTCCTTATTTAGATATTGTTTCAAAATTAAGTCAAATCGTTGATGTTCCAATTTCCGTATTTCAGGTTAGTGGAGAATATGCGATGATTAAGGCCGCTGCAAAAAATGGATGGCTGGATAATGATAAAATAATCATTGAAAGTTTGACATGTATAAAAAGAGCCGGAGCCAGTCTAATTTCAACTTATTTTGCAAAAGAAGCAGCAAAATTGTTAAATCGATAAAATTTTAGTTGTTCACTATAATTGAAAATTGCCTCTTTTATTTTTAATAAAAGAGGCAGTTTTCATTCATATAGAAAAATTGTTACTTAATATGATGTTTATAAAGCTGTTTTATATTTTTTAAAAACCTCTTCTGAATATTTTTAAAATTTTTCAAACAATAAATTAGACGTGACGATGCATATAGACTTTTTTTAGCGAATGCATGGATACGTGAATTACCTAAAAATATTTTTAAAGATTATTAATTTTAATTTTATATAATTATAAAAATAAAAAAAGCATACTTAATTAGTATGCTTTTAGATATTTATAAATAAATATAATTATTTCTGTTGTTGATTTAGCAATATTCCCCTATAATCAGTAATATCAGCATCTTGATATAAGGATCTTAAAAATAAAGAAGGCATTTGTTGTGCATATTGATTCATCAATGAAGTTTTTAATTGTTTCTTATCTCCGATTTGACCTTTTGTAATCGATTTAGTGATGATTACATACACTCCGTTTTTTCCTTCAATAGCTTTAGATTGAGCTCCTTGTTTTAAACCAAAAGCAGCTCCTCCTACTTTTGGTTCAAATTCCCCGTTGATTGACGGATTATCGAAACTTAAAGAAGCACTACCTTTGGTGGTTTTAAAATCAACGGCTAAATTTTCCAATGATTTGTTGTCCTTATTTATTTTTTCAGCGATAGCTTTTCCCAGCTTTTCGTTTCTTACTACCGTTTCGATTTCATCTCTAACCAAAGAAGGATCTGCTAAGCCTTTACTGAATAAAGAAGAAACTCTAGCTACTATATAGCTTTGATCGCTAGTAGTAAATGTTTCAGAATCTCCGAGTTTTCGTTTGGAATCAAAAGCCCAAGCAATTATATCGGAGTCTTTATCTGTATTTAATCCATTTATCATAGAACCAAAACGTAAGATTCCTCTTTGCTGTTGAGGTTTGTAATTAGATTTTTTTGCAAGTTCAATGAATTCTTTAGAAGATTTTCCTTGAATTGATTGTATAAAATTGGTAGATTGTTTTCGAGCCGCCTCAATAGTTGCATTAGAAGGTTCTATTTTCTTTGCTAGATCTGCTAATTTATAGACAATTTCATCTGGTTTTCTTTGAGTGATCATTAGAACTAAGTATCCTTGCGGAGTTTCAATAACTTCTGCTTTATTGGAAGGAGAAGATTCTAAGAAACGTTGTAATTTTTTAGAAGAAGCAGAAAAATCTTGGGAAGTAGTTAATTTCATTACTCCATTATTTGATGAAATGCTCGGATCATCTGATTGATTAACTAGTGTTGAAAAATCATTAGGATTTGCATTTAATTTAGCAGCTAATTCTTCTGCTTGCTTTTTAGCTTGCTCTTTATTTCTAGCCGTTTTTGGCTGAATTTGCTGAGCTCCTGTATAGCTTATCAATATATTTTTTACCGTTAGGGAGTCTGTATTTTTTTTACCAATTAACTTGGATATAATAAAGTATCCATCGTCTTTGTATGCCGTTGAAATTTGACCTATTGAAGCATTTTTAACCCAACTTTGTATAAATCGAGGTAATTGTTTTTCACTTCTGTATTGTGAGATAAATGGTCTGTCAGCTATTTGTGCCGTATTAAGCTCACTTATATAAAGAGAATCGTTTTTTACGGAACTGAATGCTTGAATGGTATCTCCTTCAACAATAGATTTAGACAATAAGGCATTTAAAGAATTGAGAGTATTATTTTCATCCGAAGGAGTAGGTTTTGCAGAAAAAAACACATAATCTATGGTTCTATTTTCATCAATTTTAAATAAAGATTTATGTTTTTCAATATAGGCTTTTAAATCATCGTCAGAAACCTTCATCGGATTTGTTTTTTGGTAAGCATCATAATCAATTTTAACAAACTCTATGTTGGCTATATTTGATTGGTTTTGCGCTAAAGTTTCAATTTCCTTGTTGTTTGTTAACATTGCGGAACCGTAAGCTCCAAAATATTCTTTACTCATTGCCTGATAACCGAAATTTTTCTTCAGAGTCATCATGTTTTGGAAATATTCCCTAAATTCAGGGGATGCATTTTGATTTTCTTCCATTTTTTCGAATTCATCCTGAATAAGCTTAATATTGATGTTTCCGTTTTTATCTTTAAATTGAGGGCTGTTAAATATTGGTGAAGATTTAGCAATATCCCATATCATTTTATCAGTTAATAGTAAGCCGGATGAATTAAATTTTTGTTCAATTAATTTATTCTCAATTAATGAATTCCAAACTTGTCCTTCAAGTAAATTTTCCGGATATCGACCTTGGTATTGAAAAGATAAAAAACGTAATTGACTATAATATTCCTGTCGGGAAATAGCTTCTTTATTTACTTTTCCAAAAACATTGGGGTCTTTTTTGCCCAGCCGGCTCCAATCAATTCCTCCCAATAAAAATAACAATAATGCTACAGCAACAAAACCTATTAATAATCCGTTTCTTTTTCTTATTTGTCCAAGAATAGCCATTTATTCGTAAATTTAATTTATTTTAATTTACGAAATTACGGTTTCAACATGAAATATGAAAATAATATTTAGCATATACTGTCTTTTTTTAAATATAAAATCCTTGCAATAGCATTTTGCAAGGATTTTTATAATGAATTAAAAAAAATTTAGGTTTATTTATCTATTGACCCTAGTACTCGTTTCATAAATGCGTTTAAAGCATCTTTTTCATCCATACCTTCATTCATTAATTTAGCCACTTCAATAGCTCCATACATATTAGATATTACTTCTCCTAAAACATCTAATTCTTCATCTTTTATACCCGGAGCTTCTGTTAAATGTTCTAAAGTTTCAATAGTTTCATTGATATAATCTTCATCATTATTTACAATGAATTGAGTAAGATGTTTAATTATTGGTAACTTCATTTACTAACACTTGTAAAGGTTCTAATTTATTAGTCTGTATTTGATTCACTAATTTTCCGTCTTTAAAAGAAGCAAAAGTAGGCAAGTTGGTTACATTTGCTAATTTTCGAGATTCAGGGAATTTTTCCGCATCTACAATCAAAAACGGAATCGTGCTGTTTTCTTCCCCCAATTTTTTAAATTTTGGCTTCATAATTTTACAGTTTCCACACCAAGAGGCAGCATACTGAACCAAAACTACAGGAGATTCTTTTATAATATCACTTAAATTATCTTGTTCTAATTCTTTTACCATTTTCTTTATTTTTTTTATTAATTAATGAGAGGATAAGTATTCTGATACGCCTTTACGATTAGCGTTCATAGCATCTTTTCCTTCTTCCCAGTTAGCTGGACAAACTTCGCCGAATTTTTGAACGTGTGTATAAGCGTCAATAAGACGTAAGTATTCTTGTACATTTCTTCCCAGTGGCATGTCGTTGATACTTTCGTGAAAAACTTTACCTTCCTCGTCAATTAAGAATGTCGCTCTGTAGGCTACATTAGAACCTTTTAAAATAACTGTTTCATAATCTTCATCATACTCAGAAGATTCGATATCTAAAATTCCTAAAATATTGGAAAGATTGCGAGTACTATCTGCTAATAAAGGGTATGTAATCCCTTCTATGCCTCCATTATCTTTTGGAGTATTTAACCAAGCAAAATGAACTTCATTAGTATCGCATGAGGCACCTATAACGATTGTATTTCTTTTTTCAAATTCAGGTAGTGCTTGTTGAAAAGCATGTAATTCAGTAGGACAAACGAAAGTAAAATCTTTAGGATACCAGAATAATAAAACTTTTTTATTTTTTTTAGTCGCCTCCTCAAAAATGTTAATTTTTAAATCATCCCCCATGTGGTCCATGGCATCTATTGAAATGTTTGGAAATTTTTTACCTACTATAGACATAATTACTTTTTTGTTTATTAGATTATTGTTTCACTTTTACTTTTCAAAAGTATTAATAATTCAAGGATTGGATTTAAATAATTTATAATTCTTTTTTATTGAAGAATAAAAAAAAATTATATACAAATGAATAGATTCTTGGTGAAATCTTATTTTGATTATTAAAATAGCAAAAAAACTGTATAATATAACGAATGATATGAATTTTTGGAATGATTTCTATATAAGAATGTTGATTGCTTTTTTATAAGTGTAAAAGCAAAGGTTTTTCTATATGACTCTCAACAGGAATACATAGGTTTAACCCGGAAAAAGATATAGAGTGGTTATTGTAAGTTCTACAGCATTACTTATATAAAAAATTGAGTTAGGGTATATTTAAATATTTGTGGGTTTGTAATGAAATATGCCATTTAGGATTTCTCATTACATAATCAATGATTTTAGTAGTCATTTTATCCCTATTACTCCATTCCGGTTGTAAATATAGTATAGCGTTATTATTAGTCTTTGAAGCTTGTTCTTCCGCAAAGATAAAATCATGATTATTGTAAATAATTACTTTTAATTCATTTGCTTTAGCATAAACTCCTTCTAGAGGCAAGGAAGTTTTCTTAGGAGAAAGGCAGATCCAATCAATATGCCCTGATAAATTGTAAGCCCCTGAAGTCTCAATATGTATGGTGCATCCTAAATTTTTAAGTATGGCAGTTAATGGCTCTAGATTCCACATGAGAGGTTCCCCACCGGTCAATACGATAGTTTTAGATTTAGAAGCAGCCATTTTGGCAATTTCCTCAACTGAACTAACTGGATGAATGCTCGGATTCCAACTTTCTTTTACATCACACCAATGGCATCCTACATCACAACCACCAATCCTGATGAAGTAAGCAGCAGTACCTGTATGTCTTCCTTCTCCCTGAATGGTATAAAAATGCTCCATAATAGGTAATGAAAGCCCGGATTTTAACTCCTCGTTCATAAATTCTTTCATTTAATTATAATTTATTGCAAAAACAACTTGCAAAATTACAAAAAAGTAATTATTTGTAAAGATTACTTCCGTCAATGTAATGAAATACCTCCGGAGGAAGCATAGGACGTACATTTTTATTTTCTTTAATCATTGACCGTATTAATGTTGATGATATTTCAATGATAGGAGCAGGGATTTTATGTATGTTGGGATGACTAATGGCAATTTCTTTTTGTGTGCTATCCATACGTGGATAAACCAATATAGAATGATATTTTAGAATTTGATCATAATTTTTCCATTTATGGAAAGTAGTAAGGTTATCTTCTCCCATTAACAAAACAAAATCGTAAGATGGATACTTTTCCTTGAGGACAACCAAAGTATCGATAGTATAGGAGGGTTTAGGTAATGAAAATTCAATATTGGAGGACCTGAAATCAGGATATTTTTCAATGGCAAGATTTACCATTTCAAGTCTGTGGTGGTCTTTCAGTAAAGTAGACTTTTGTTTAAAAGGATTTTGAGGGGTAACAATAAACCAAATATTAGTAAGATCGGAATATTCAATTATGTAATTTGCAATAATTAAGTGCCCGATATGAATGGGATTGAATGACCCGAAAAATAAACCTACTTTCATTCTTCAAAGGTAGTTAATCCTCATAAAATTTAACATCTTTAATTTGTAGCTGATAAAAAGTCTTGCCTTGCCAATAATTTTCATATAAGGTAAAAACCATATCAAAAGGATATTTTTCAAATTTTGATAAAAGATGTCCCATTTTGAAAGCAATAGCTTCAAAAGAATTTTTGATAGTATCTTGAAAAACAATAATTTTTAAATGAGAACGATCTTTCCCCATAAGAGTATAATCTCCGGCAAAATGTACATTTTTGGCAAGAAAAACCGGACGTAAGTTAGCCGGACCAAAAGGAGCAAAATAGCTGATTAGTTTAAAGAAACGCCTATTAATGCTTGACAACAAAATTTCTTGGTCAATTTCAATGGTAGGAGTTCTTTGGCTTTCCTTAATAGTTTCTTTAACAACCGATTCAAATTTTTCTTTAAATGGTAGAAAATTCTCTTTTTTTATGGAAAGACCGGCAGCATACATATGTCCCCCAAATTGCTCCAGATATTCAGAGGTTCTCTCAAGAGTTTTATAAATATCAAATCCGGTAACGCTTCTTGCCGAAGCAACAAGGTCTTTATTTTTACCTTCAGTAAATACCAAAGTAGGCCTGTAATATTCTTCAATAAGTCTGGACGCAACAATACCAATGACTCCTTTATGCCAATTGCGATTAAAAACTACAGTAGAATAAGTATTGGTCTGTCCCGTTTTTATAATTTCTTGAATTGCTTCGGAAGTAATGTTCGCATCAAGTTCCCGACGTTCATTATTGAGTTCATTGATTTGAGTATAAATTTTCCTGGCTTCAATATCATTGGTAGTAATTAGAAGTTTTACTGCATTACTAGCATGACTGATTCTTCCTGCCGCATTAATTTTCGGTGCTATACCGAATACAATATTACTGACCGAGAAAGCTTCTCGAGTTTCTTTTGGTAAAAAAACCTTGAGCCCTACTCTGGGTTTTTCTAATAATTGTTTTATTCCGAAAGCTGTTAAAATCCGATTTTCTCCGGTTATAGGAACTATATCGGCAGCAATACTGATAGCAACTAAATCTAAATATGGATATATTTTTTCAGAGGCTATTTGTCTTTTTACTGATAATGCTTGTATAAGTTTAAAGCCAACCCCGCAACCACTTAAAAACTTATAGGGATAATTACAATCAGACCTTTGAGGATCTAAAATAGCAACCGCATCCGGTAAATCCTCATCCGGTAAATGATGATCACAGATAATAAAATCGATATTTTTTTCATTAGCATAAGAAATCTTATTCTTTTCCTTTATGCCGCAGTCCAAAGCTATAATTAATGAAAATCCATGAGCATAGGCAAAATCAATGCCCTGGTACGATATTCCATAGCCCTCTTCGTATCGATCTGGTATATAAAAATCGATATTTTTGTAAATTGAGTTTAGGAAAAGATACATCATTGATACAGATGTAGTTCCGTCTACATCATAGTCCCCATAGATAAGTATCTTTTCATCATTATTTATAGCTTGTTCAATTCTTTTAACAGCTACATTCATATCCTTTAAAAGAAAAGGATCATGAAGATGATCAAGCGAAGGTTTAAAAAAGGTTTTAGTTTCTTCAAAAGTAGAAACACCTCGTTGTAAAAGTAAACTGGTAATTTCCTTTGGAAATCCGAGTTCCTCAGCCAATTCATGCGCTTTATTAGATTCAGGTTGAGGTAAAATTAACCAACGATTTCTCATAGCCTACAAATGTATATAAATTTACTAAAAAAGAATAATTTCATTTTATCTTTTATATTTATATAAGTTTGACTCAAAAAGAGTTAAGTTTTTCTATATTTGATTAAAAATAAATTGTTTATGCGAAAATTAAGAATTTTATTATTGTTTATAGTTTTATTTACCTTATCATCTTGTGGACCCAATCCTGGAAAATTCAATGATAATTTAATAGAAAATCTAAATAAAGCAGACAGAGAATATACAAGATTCTACGCGTTGGCTGATCAGTACTCAGATAATGATAATTTTATCATTGTTACGGAAAAAGGGAAAGTAACAATAAAAGAAATGGAAGAACTAATTAAGCAGATAAATAAGTATAATACACCCAAGGAGGGTGATGATTTTAAAAATTTAACTGTAGAGTATATTAAAAATATGGTGAATTCAGTAAAAGGATTTACACAAGATGAAAAATTGACAAAAGATCAATTTGAAAAGGCTCTTGAAAACATGGATAAAAATGAAGTAAAATTAAATGAAATTGATAATAAAATCATAGAAGCACAAAAATCGTTTGCCAGCAAAAGAGGATTTGAACTTAAAGGAGTATCATCAAAAAAGTAGAGATTGCTCATTTCTATGGTTGTTACTAAGGTGTTAAATATAGTATGAATTTAATTTCGCTTATCTTTTCACAAACATTGAAAATTATTAATTTATTACCTTTGCTTAAATCAAAATAAAGATGATTAACAAAGAAAAATTTTTACTCAAGTCCTATGAATTGGGAATAATTAAGTTTGGTGAGTTTACATTAAAAAGCGGGATCCTTTCTCCTTTTTACGTAGATTTACGTCCCTTAGCCTCAAGCCCTGTATTATTAAAGGAGTTATCGCAATTGTTGCTGGGAATGATAAAAGACTGTAGACATGAACTTATATGCGGAGTTCCCTATGCAGCTTTACCTATGGCAACAGCAATGTCTTTAGATTCTAATATCCCATTAATTATAAAAAGAAAAGAGAGTAAAAATTATGGTACAAAGAAAATGTTGGAAGGAATTTTTGCTCAAGGTCAATATTGTATATTGGTAGAAGATGTAATAACTAGCGGCAAAAGCTTGCTTGAAACTATTGAAGAAGTTGAAAAAGAAGGGTTAAAAGTAAAAGACATAGTGGTTGTTCTTGATAGACAGCAAGGAGGAAAAGAATTATTAGAAAATAAAGGCTACCAAGTGCATACCTTATTCAGTATAGAGGATGTTATTGATATCCTTTACAATCACGAATTTTTAAACCAATCTCAGGTAATAAAAATAAAAGATTTTATTAAGGAAAAACCCAAGGTACAAGTTAGCATACCTCGATTGACATATGAGCAAAAATTGGAAATGCAAAAACATCCAGTTTCTAAAAAGTTAATTGAAATAGCTTTATCCAAAAAGACGAATTTAATTGCCTCATTGGATATCAGTAAAGCACAAGAAATTTTGAATTTGGCAGATAAAATTGGAGAATATCTAGTAGCCATTAAATTACATACAGATATAATTTCAGATTTTTCTGAAAATTTTATTCATGAATTAAAGAAGATATCGGCGGCCAAAAATTTCTTACTATTTGAAGATAGAAAATTCGCAGATATTGGAAATACGCAACAGATGCAGTTTAGCGGCGGAATCTATAAAATATCTGAATGGGCGGATCTAATAACCTCACATGTAATAGCAGGTGAAGCAAGTTTAGAAGTTTTTGGAGAATCGACAGGAGTGGTAACCATAGCGGAAATGTCTTCAAAAGGAACGTTAACTGATGAAAATTATAAAACTAAAGCAGTAGAGATTTCCAATAAAATAACTAATGTGATAGGATGTGTAGCCCAATCCAAATTACCGGCCTCTTTATTGTTATTTACCCCAGGGGTTAATTTAACCGAATCCGGAGATGAAAAAGGGCAGCAATTTAATACTCCTGAGAAAGTTTTCTCTGAATATCATACAGATTTTATCATTGTAGGAAGAGGAATTTACGGGGCTCTAGACCCTCAAAAATCAGCTAAAAAATATCAGGAGGAGGGCTGGAAAGCATATTTAAAAAGTATATAAGCACCATTTATTTTACACATTTTGACGGAAAGAATTATTATTGGGATCGATCCAGGTACTAATGTAATGGGATTTGGAATAATTAAGGTGGTAGGCAACAAAATGACATTGATATGCATTGATGAATTGATTCTTAAAAAGGTTGAATCACATGCGCTAAAGCTGAAAAGAATATTTGATAAAACCTTATCTCTCATTGATACCTATCATCCCGATGAATTAGCTATTGAAGAACCTTTTTATGCAAAAAATGTACAGTCAATGCTAAAGTTGGGAAGAGCGCAGGGTGTAGCTATGGCGGCAGGTTTATTGAGAGAAATCCCCATTACAGAATACTTTCCCAAAAAGGTAAAAATGTCAATCACTGGAAACGGAAATGCATCCAAAGAACAAGTAGCAGGGATGTTAAAAACTTTGTTGAATTTAAAAGATTTTCCAACAAAATATTTGGATGCTTCCGATGGATTGGCTTTAGCAGTTTGCCACTTTTTAAATAGTGGAACCAAAGCTTCTGGAAATGACACTAAATCTTATACAGGATGGAGCTCTTTCGTTAAAAATAATCCTAAAAGAATTGAAGGTTAACCGCTGACAATGACATGAGATGAATAAAAATAAGTATAGGTTTTTTATAAAAAACCAATGTTGGGTTTCACTCATGATTTCTTTATTATGTTTATTTTTCGGATTCTTACATCATTCTATACACTACAATAGAATAGGAATTGTTTTTTTATTAACATTATCAGCCTATAATTTTATCTGTTATCAAAGCTCATGGGCAGAAAATCGGTTTAAAAAAACATCTTTCTACCTGGTTTTCATATGCTTATTGTTAGTGGTATGTCTACTATATCAAGAAAAAGATATACGACAATTTATTCATATTTTGCTTGTTGGAAGTATCGTCATCATGTATAAATCGGACTTTGTAAAAGTATCGCTCCGAAATGTTCCTTTATTAAAAATTTTTCTTATTGCCTTTGCTTGGGCATATACAGTCTTATGGATTGGAAACGAGTGGGATGCTAATGATTTCACGGCGTTTATACTTATTTATTTATTTATTATCGGGATAACTATTCCTTTCGATATTTGTGATATGCATACCGATGCAATAATTACCTTACCTAAATGGTTAGGGATACGTACGAGCAAAGGCATATCTTGCATTTGTCTAAGTTTATCTGCACTATTGTTTATTTTGTCCTTTTACAATCAAATAGATATGCAATACGTCTGGGCATGGGTAATAACTTGTTTGTCGGCAATAGGTATGGTAGTTCTTATGGGGGAGAAGGATTTGTTCTTCTTTACGCGTTTTTGGATGGAAACCTGTTCTGGCTTGCCTGTTTTATTGGTAGTGTTACAAAAAATAAGAGTCGTTTTATTATAAAAACGACTCTTGCACTCATTAAAAGTTGTTATGAGTTTTAACGGAATCTATCTACTGATTTTATGAGCTTTTCATCCTTATTGATGTACTTATTTGCCATGGCAAGCAGAATAATCAGCAGAACCGGGACGAGTAGCTCAACACCTTTCTCAGAAAGCGAAATACTTTCTCCAGATGAATTTAGCAAATCATAAACCATAAAACCGATCAACACTAAGTTTATAATTATATTTATATAATTAATTTTTTTCTGTACATTTCTGCTTTTAAAGCAGAAGAGCGAAATAAAAGCCAAGAGACCGATACTGAATAAAAGTATCATATCTGTTAATTCATTAGGAATAAAATCAATTAAATATCCGACAATAAAACCGATAAAACCGGCTGCTGATAGATATATGCTTTGAATTCGTTGGATCAAGATTTCGCTTTTTTAAAAGCAAATGTATAAAAAATTAGCGTTTTAATAAAATTTTTTGTAATATTGCTGAATAATCTACTAAAGATTAGTGCATTATTTTTCATAAAGTTACTACTTTATTCTTTTATAAAATAATCAAAATCAATATTTTACGAAATTTTCGAGTAATTTTAAATCATACTAAACATAACCTATGTTTGAGGAACAAAAGCTTAAAGCAATGAAAGTGGCTGATTTGCAGTCTGTTGCTAATGAATTAAAAATTAAAAGTTCAGGATTAAAAAAATCAGAATTAATTGAATTAATTTTAGCTCATCAAAATAATCAAATTAACCTCAGTAATTCGGTAACTTCTACCGAAAAAGAACCCGTTATAACGGAAAAAAGACAACGAAAGAGAATACCTGCTAAACAGCAGAGAGAAACCATATTTCCTAAAGATGAGGAAATAGAGAAAAGTTCCCCTAATGTTGAGGATTTGACAGATGTGAATGGTAAAGAAACTTCGGAAAATGATGAAGATTTTAAGGTAGATATTCCTGTATATAGGAAACCACAGGTGATATTAAGAAAAAGTGCTGATAGTACACATTTTCAAAAAACTACAGCAACCAAGGATGATAAAAAGTTTTTTGATGATGAGCCTAAAAATAATTTTCAAAATCAGAAAAAAAATAATGCTAAAAACGAATACACAAACAAACAGCATACAAACGGGAATAAATACCGTTCTTCTGATTATGAATTTGAAGGAATTATAAAAACAGAAGGAGTATTGGAAATCACACAGGACGGCTATGGTTTTTTACGTTCTTCGGATTTTAATTATCTTTCTTCTCCAGATGATGTATATGTTTCACCTTCCCAGATTAAGCTTTTCGGGCTTAAGACGGGAGATACCGTTACCGGTGAAGTTCGTCCTCCTAAAGAAGGTGAAAAGTTTTTTCCTCTGGTAAAAATTATAGAAATTAACGGAAGAGATCCTTTATTTGTAAGAGATAGAGTTTCTTTTGAACATTTAACTCCTTTATTTCCTGAAGAAAAATTTAAATTGGCAGGAACAGGAGCCACTTTATCGACTCGTGTGGTAGATTTATTCTCTCCGATTGGTAAAGGGCAGAGGGGTATGATCGTAGCCCAACCTAAAACAGGTAAAACGATTTTATTAAAAGATATTGCCAATGTAATTTCAATTAATCACCCAGAAGTCTATATGATTGTCTTGTTGATTGATGAACGTCCGGAAGAAGTTACCGATATGCAGAGAAGCGTGAAAGGGGAAGTTATAGCTTCTACCTTCGATGAATCTGCGGAAAAACACGTGAAAGTAGCTAATATTGTCCTATCTAAGGCCCAAAGAATGGTTGAATGTGGGCATGATGTGGTAATACTGTTAGATTCTATTACCCGATTGGCTCGTGCTTATAATACGGTATCTCCTGCATCAGGAAAAGTATTGTCGGGAGGAGTGGATGCTAATGCTCTGCATAAGCCTAAACGTTTCTTCGGTGCTGCTAGAAATATAGAAGGGGGAGGTTCTTTGACCATCATTGCAACCGCATTGATTGACACAGGTTCTAAAATGGATGAAGTTATCTTCGAAGAATTTAAAGGAACAGGAAATATGGAGCTCCAGCTGGATAGGAAAATCGCCAATAAACGTATTTATCCGGCCATTGATTTGGTTTCGTCTTCTACACGTCGCGATGATCTTTTGTTAGATCAGGTTTCGCAGCAAAGAATGTGGATATTAAGAAATCATCTTGCAGATATGAATCCATTGGAAGCCATGGAATTCTTGAAAACGAGATTAGAACGATCTCTTACCAATGAAGAATTCTTGTTAACCATGAATCAATAATAAATAAAGATAGAAAAAGACTGTTTTTTAATAAACAGTTTTTTTATTTTATCTTCATAAAATTTATCTTGATAGGGGGATTATCCTTTATGATAAGTGAATTTTTTATTTAAATAAGGTTTTAACTCCGTATAAGACACAAATAAAGAAAAATATCCGTAAGAATAAGGAGTTAATTCATATATGTTATAGTGAAATGTAATCCCTTTGTCACTTAAAGTAAAATTTTTAGAATAAGAAATAGAGTCAGAAATAAAAATAGAATATTCCGGCTCATATAATTTTACATTAGCCGGAATATTATACTTTCTTCTAGCTTCCCTATCTAAAACTTGATTAATTTCTTTTTCATGAGTTAAATCCAATACATTATCTATACTAAGCCATTTTTTTGATTTTTTATCATAAGTAAAGAATACTTTTTCAAAAATACCATGAGCTCCTCCTTCATAATCATAAGTAGATAAAACTGTAACATAATAATTAGAATTATTGATGATAGGATATATATAGCTATAATGCTCATTAATAAGTGAATATAAATTTAGGTCAGTAGGATCATTTTCATTTAGAACAGCTTCTACATTTAATTTATAATCAGATTTAAAGTCAGAAATTGCTTTCTTTGTAAAAGATTCGAATTTTGTATACTTAGGATAAGAAAGTTGAATGAGTTCCTTTTGCAAGTTAACTTTACTAGGTACAAACCAGTTAAAAACCATAGACCATACAATAGTGTCTGATATAACAGGTATAAAATCCGCCGCATATAAATGAGAAACATCCGTAGCTTCCCCATTGTTGGTGTTTTTCAGTTCAAAATTTAGTGAGGACGATTCTTTTTTCCATTTTCCTATATAATTCTTACCATTAAAGGTTCCGGAAAATAATTCTTTTGCTACATTAGAATCTTGGTTTTCTTCAGTGGAAAGACTGAAGTTTTGTGAATTATTATCCTTAACTAAGTAAATAGGGGCATTTTGCGAGAGATAGTAATAGTTAGCAAAGCACTTACTGTCATCCTGGTTACAAATTAGTTCCATATTTACAGGATGGCTCCCTATTTTCCCCTCTAAATGATAATAATGGTTATAGGTAACTATTTGAGAATTTAGCGAACAGACAGTAAGTAACATCATATTAAATAATGTAACTTTCATAAGGTGAAATTTTATTTTTATCTCATAAACTTAGATCGATTATTCCTTACATTGGGATTAATCATGGAACTTTTAGAAACATTTACCCTTTTTAGTTGTTCCTTCATCATTTTAATTTGATCTCCCAGCATATTAGAAGAATCCAACCTTTTTGCTTCATTAAGGAGGCGATCTGCTTCATTTTTGTTTCCTCTCACCATAGCTCCTGCAGCTAAATTTAAAGTAGCCAATGCCCGGTCGTGTTTAAAACTTAATCCGTAATCCAATGCCGTTTTCATATAATTCTCAGCTTTGGCAGGATTTCCCTGAGCTTCTGTAATACCCATAAGATAGTTATAATATCCGTACTGTTTTCTAACCAATTGACTTTTTATATTGGTAACTTTATCGAGCCATGAACGTGCTCCTACAAGGTCTTGTTTACGCAGTTTCCAAAATGCTAGTAAGATATATTCATTTCTGAAAAATAATATAATGGGAATGGCTGAAAGAAATACCATTAAAATTCCGAATCCAATCTGACGATTAAACATTAGATAAATTCCGAATCCGATTATGATGGCTGCAATAACAAGTTTTATATATTTATTCATTGTAATTTCTTCAAGTTTCGACAAAGGTAACAATAACAGTTGAAAAAATCAGGGCAAAAACAATGGCAAGAGATTATTTTAGATGGAAAAATATAATTATGGATAATAAAATATATCATCCAGTAACATATCCGAAATTTTTTAAATCGCGATCATTCGATCTCCAATCTTTTTTAACTTTAACATAAAGATTTAAATAAATTTTTTTATTAAAAAACTTCTCTAAATCCAAACGTGCTTCTGTACCTACTTTTTGTATTTTTTGTCCTTTATGACCGATTAGAATCCCTTTTTGCGTATTTCTTTCAACATAAATTGTAGATTCAATACGAATCAGATGATCTTCTTCCTTAAAACTTTCAGTAACGACTTCTACGGAATAGGGAATTTCTTTTTGATAGTTGAGTAATATTTTTTCACGAACGGTTTCATTTACAAAAAAACGCTCGGATAATGTTGTAAATTGCTCTTTATCATAATAAGGAGGCATTTCCGGTAACATGCCTTTAATTTTTGGGAGAATTAACTCCGTGTTTAATGAATGTAAAGCTGATATAGGAAGGATTTCAGCATTGGGCAATTGATTATGCCAGAATTCTACACTATTTGAGATTTGAGAAGCCTCTTTTGCCTTGTCTACTTTATTTAGTAGCACGATGACGGGAACTTTTACTGAATTTAATTTTTTAATTAAAAATTCCGAAGGATTTTTTTCTTCTCCAAATTCGGTTATAAAAAGAATCACATCTGCATCATCAAAAGATTCTTTTACAAAATCGTTCATTTTTTCCTGTAGTTCATAAGCAGGATTTTGTATAATTCCCGGAGTGTCGGAAAAGATAATTTGCGTATTTTCATCGTTCCAAATTCCAAAAACCCTATGGCGAGTTGTTTGTACTTTAGGGGTAACGATGGATAGTTTTTCTCCGATTAGTGTATTTATCAAAGTGGATTTTCCTACATTGGGTTTTCCTACAATGCTGACAAATCCTGATTTATGTGACATGAATTTATTTTTTTGATAAAATTAAATTTATTTATTTTTTTGAGCGATATTTTTTAATGAGAGCTTGTAAAATTGCCCAAGTTTCAGCATCTACAATTCCGTCTGCTTTTTCCGGTCTGAAATGCCATTGAAAAGCTCTAACAGTAAGAAAGGTGTTTTTGTCCCATTCTCCGGAAAGGTTCAACTTATATCCGTATTTTTGTAGGGCTTTTTGAAATTCAAGGGGAGAGCTGTACGGATAAGTATCAGGAATGTATTGAGACAGAAAATATTCTTTATCATATTCTTCATACCACGCACCAATGCCGTATTGAGTATAAAGTTCTTTCCAAGGGAATAGAGGGCCGGGATCTTGTTTTCTTAACGGAGCAATATCGCTATGTCCCACTACATTTACCGGATCAATTTCATACCGGTCGATAATATTTTTTGACAATGCCGCAACTTTCTCTATCTGATAACTAGGAAATGGGGTAAAAATTAAAGAATCTTTTACTTTAATGTATCCTTTATTTACTATTTCAATACCGATAGAAGTGTCATTAAGATTTTCTGTTCCGTTCCAGGCGCTTACTCCTGCATGCCAAGCACGTTTATCTTCGCTTACTAATATATCAATGGTGTCATTGGGCTGGTCTGTAATCAAATAATGAGAGCTTACCTCTCCTTTTTTCGCTAATATTTTAACAGAGATAGGATAATCGGATACGGTATAATGTAAAACCAAAAATTTGACTCTTTCATTAAATGCAACTGATGGGAAATTTTCTTTAGAAATAACATATCCCGGAAGATTCGCTTCTGTGATGAAATGATATTTCGGATTTGTATTTGAGATATATACGGTATCTCGTATTATCTTGGTATCAACAATGATTTTTTTTTGTGAACCGCAACTTATTAATAATAAGAGTGTAAGGCACAATAAATTGCATTTTATTAATTGTATCATATATTTAAATAAGTATAACAAAGTTAAAAAACAGAGAAATAAATATAAGTTAAAAATTTTAAAAAAATACTTGCATAAGTAAAATCTTACTATTACTTTTGCACTCCAAATTAGTTCGAATGCAAACTAAATTTGGAGAGTTGCCGGAGTGGTTAACGGAGCAGTTTGCTAAACTGTCGACAGGAAACTGTCGCGTGGGTTCGAATCCCACACTCTCCGCATAAACACACAAGGTAAATTCGGGGTGTAGCGCAGGTGGTAGCGCATCTGGTTTGGGACCAGAGGGTCGCAGGTTCGAGTCCTGTCACCCCGACTTGATAAATCATCAGAAAGGGGTCGCGTAGCTCAGCTGGATAGAGCATCTGCCTTCTAAGCAGACGGTCAAAGGTTCGAATCCTTTCGCGATCACAAGATTGAGAACATAACCAACTCAGTGAAAATAAAAAAAACCTCTGTAATTGAGTACTACAGAGGTTTTTTATGTTTGAGTCTCATGGTCGGGTTTACCATAGTTAGATAGGATTCACTGAATTTATTTCCTTTTTAGTCTCCCCTTTTTATATTGATATAATATTTCCTGCAAGAGGCGGAAAATTATCTAAGTATCCTTGAAAAAAATAAAAACAAACAATACGATTTTATAGCTGAAATTGAAAGCTACAAGCACTTGGGTTATTCTCTTCTATCCATACTAAGGGTTTGCCATAGTGCTTTAGTAGCCAAAGAAGAAGATATACACTACCATACCGATATGGATATTTACAGCCTATTGGATTTAGCAAAAAGCTTAATCCCAGAATCCGAATTTGAATTTTTAGATAAATTGAAAAAAGAGATTGAAAAACGAAAAAGTAAAATAAACAGCAGAAAAATAAGTAAAAAACTAAAAATCCTTGAAAAACTCCTGGATAGACAGGATTTTTAAAAGCGTTTTCATGGTAATATTCTGCCCCGTCTCTACCCTCCAGTATTGTACCTGGTTCAATTCATACTCATTAGCTAAAGTTTCGTAGCTCGAAAATCCTTTATTAGAAGAATACAGACCAAAGGAGGAAGGAAAAGGTAATTGAAGAAGAAAAGTTACGGTTATCTTTGAGAAAATAATTAATAACCAAATACATTCAATATAAGCGACAAGACTGTCGCTTTTTTATTTATTAAAAAAGAAAACTATTTTTAGTTAAATTTGTTTATTAGATATGAAAAATAAAAAATTTGAAATATTAAAATCATTGCCTGCCTATGGTCCAATGTATATTCCTATTTCAGAGCAAGGGACACCTTTTTATTCTGAAGGATTTCCAGTCCGCTTTTATAAATCAGAAGGTGATAGCTGGGTTGCTAATTTTGAATTAGGACGAACTGATTTTTATGAAATTTTTGAATTAGATATACCTAGTTTATTAATTATTTCTGGAGGTCAGTGTTTTATAATGAATCCTGATGAACCGAAGCCTATTGAAATATTTGGAGGAGATTACATTAATTATCTAAAATCTATTGACGGAAGAATTATTTTATATAACAAAACCCATTTGACTGTTATTGATTCTAAAGGTAGTCATTGGGATTCTGAACAAATCTCCTTATATGGTTTGGGTGAAATGAAAATATCAGAAGATAATATTATTACAGGACTTTTTTATGAATTTGCATCTACAGAAGCAGATGATTTATGGATTCCTTTCGAGTATAATATTGATGCAAAGAGTTTAATGTACGACGATAGTTTACTTGAAACAGTTTATAAAAAATATTTACCTTTCTATAAAAATAATAAGAAACCATGGTGGAAATTTTATTATTCCTGAAGATATTTCAATAATTAAAAGATGTAAAGAATCCCGATAAACAGCTATTGCTGTTACTGGGAATAATAAAGAGAAGCCATGGAAAAAGAAGACAGGAGGTTTAAGCTTCTGCTTAAAAAATACATCAGTCAGCAGAAAAGGATAAAAGAGCTTGAAGAGATAATTCGGCAAGTCCAGAATATCCCCGAAAAAAAAGGAGTACCTGACTAAGAAAGAAGTATCAGAAGAATTCAATATCAGCGAAAGAACCCTTGACCGTTACAGAGTAGAAGGCTTAAAATACATACAAAAGACAAGGAACGGAAAAGTCTTGTTCCATAGGAAAGATATAGAGGAATATCTAAAAAGTAAAACACGATAGATAAGATAAAAATACAGTTGAATAATCTACGGTTTCTGCTGACAAAAGATAAAGAATTTAAGTTTTGGAGAAAACTCAAAGATGATGAAGGTACTTAATACTTTAAAAACATCTTCATAAATAAAGAATACAAGGTAAAATTACAAGTAGTCCTATATAAATTAAAAAAAAACCGGGAACCCCCGGATACTATTTGAAAGAAGCATCAGGAAATGGTACAAGGGAGAAAATAACCATATCAACCTGTTTTATAAACAATACATAGACTGTATTAATCAGATAAAGGAAAAAATAGGATTGGAAAAAAGGCAACCTTTGGGAAGTGAAGGTTAACAAGATTAAAATCGGCGTGACTACCGGACTATTCCAATTTAGGAGATTGTCAGCCATAGACAGGAATTTTTTCCTATGTATAAGTAATCATAAAAATCTGGGGTAAGGAGCTGTTTACCCTAATACAGGGGTAAAGTTCATATGAGAAAAGTACAGTGTTATTTTCTATGATAAAAACACTGAAATATTAAGAGACAGAGGAAAAAAAAGAAAAATAGGAGATAAAATCAATTGATATTTTTTTTCACTTTGCTATGAAATACAGATTAACAAAGTAAGCAATGTCAAATTATTCGGAGAAAAAATAAATACCCTGGCAAAAGTAAAAGAACATTGGGCAGAGATAGGGAAAGAATTAACAGAATCGCTGAACAAAACCCGGTATGTCAATGTTATTTCAGAAGAACAGGTAAAAACACTCGACAACTGCAATAAGAAAGAAATGGAAGAATACCTTATTTACAAAGGAATGGAAGCCATTATTCATGAAAATGAAAGCAGGAAGCCGAAGTAAAAGTAGGAATGCCTTCAATAAAATCTATGAAGAACATAGTGAAAAAGATAGAACAGCCTTGATAGAAAGAGTATTGAAAAAACTTAAATCAGATATAGCCCGGTTAATCTCAACCGCACCGGGGGGAGTATAATAAGAGACTCCTTCCTTCTAACCCTTAGATACCTTAAAGCCTTATATATACCTTACTGACTACTAAAGCCTGTATAAAGATAATAAAGCCTATATAAAGAAAAAAAAATTGCTATGGCAAAATTGAGCAAAAATAAAAAAATGAACCTGGCTGATTACAACTAAAATTTATCTTACTCTACAAAGCAAACATATTCCTTGTACAAGAATCCACAACTACTGGTGTAAGGAGGATACAAGGCAGGAACTCGTAAAACAAGGACACTACCAGAAAATAAATATGTTTGTAATGTTTGTAGTATTTAAAGGGAAGAATGAAAAATGACCATAGAATAAGACAAGCAAAATGTTTTGGTATTAGGGTTTTGGTCATACTGATAAAATGAAAAAGTAAAAATCTTAATAATTGGAATTAGGTTTTTTGTTTAAAATGGTAGGAATAGATTTAGAATCTGAAAACTACGGACTGACTTGAACCGGAATATCAAGATTAAGCTTTTAAATCTTTGATTTTATGGGTTTATTTTCGGTTTAAGCAGAATTACCGTCTGGGGTGCTGAAAGTGGATTAAATCGGTTTGTTTTGAATTATTATTTTTCTCCTTTCAAATATTCAATAAAATTCTTATATGTCTCATCTTTCTTTTGTTCAAATAAATCTAAAATTTTATTTTTAATTTCTGTTTTTTCTTTGGGTGTATAATCAGTACTATCATGTAAGCTAAAGTTGGAGATAGCTATTTCAAATTCTGATTTATCTTCACTATTTAAAAAGTCTTGAAAAGAAAAAATTACATTACAACTTCCTTTATAATTAGAATATTCGAAATCAAAAGAAGATTCAATTTCCCAAAATTGTAGATTTTTATGATATTTTTTTTTCCTGATAAAAAAAGTATTATGGATTTGATTTCCTTTTAATTTGAGTTCACTTTTGTTATTCATCCAATCAATTTCATCAGGAAGAGAGATTGAAGGATCAGGTCTAAATTCTGTATTTATAATATCTTTAAATTCAAAATAATCACTACTCATATTTGAAGATAGCCTATAAAAGAATACAATTCTATCTTCATTACTAAAATCACCAAATAAAATCTTTATTAACTCTTTATCTTTTTGTACGAAATTATTATTTTTAAAATGAATGAGTAATGATTTTTGTAAATTATCACCTACAAGATTGCTTTCGGAGGATGTATATGACTTTGTAATTTTTATTTCATTTTCTGATACTTTTTCAATTTCAATCTTACCTTTAAATATATTAGTTGATTCGTACCAACTTTTATTTAAGTCATTTCTTTCAATTTCATAATTAATGAGAATTTTATTAGGGTTATTATCTAAAATTGAAATTTGAGGTTCAGAATTAAACCAAAAATTAACACCTTCATTAGGAATTAAATTTTCAAAACTAAAATTATCCAATGTCTCTGAGATTGTTTTATTGGTATTCCATTCTAAACGACTGGTATTCTTCTTTGTATTATCCTCCCTAGTGTTTTGATAATCTCTTAAAATGTCAAATTCTGAGGGACTTAATAAAAGAGTAGACAAACAAGGAACTAAGTTTTCTTTTTCAGAATTATTAAAATATATTCCTCGGATTCTTAAGAAATTTTTTAAATCAGTTTTAGAAATATATGATTGATTTGCAAATCCTCTAATAAGTTCTCCAAAGGGTAAAATCTTATCAATATGTTGATGTTCTTGTTTCATTAGTGAGATTGTAGAGATTTAAAGCTATCATTATATGATTCAACTGAAATATTATGAGTTAAGTTACTATCTTCAAATACACTTTTAGCTGTTCTAACTTCCCCAGCATGTCTAACTTCGTTATAATCTGGAAAACATAATAAAATATTACTAGACCAAGATTTTGATAGTTCTTGAGATAAACTAATTAATCTTTTTAAGTCCTCAATTTCAAATGAATCGATAGTAAATAATGCTAAAGTTGTTTGTTTAGTAGTATTGTTTTCAATTCTCAAAGGTAATATGCTTGAATTTATGTATTCTACTGGTAATATTTTACCAAAATTCTTTTTTATTGTTGGGTTGATATTTTTTCCTGTATCAGGATAGAAAAAACTAACATCAGAATCTGTAAATTTTCAGTATGCAAATTTTAAGCTTAAGTAGATAAAGTCTATTCTTTTGTTGTCAACAATATAAATATTATCATAATTGTAATCAGCGGGAAGTATTGAGTTTGCTATTTTGGATATAAGGTCGGTGTATGTTTCAGGGTCATTACTAAGCCAAAATAACACTCCAATATCTTCTCCCTTCGAATAATTTTTAATAGGGTTTATTATTTCTTTATATTCAGGACTTGTTTTAAAACATTCTATTGTTGATGCTAAATCTTTGAAATAACCTTTAAATGTTGAGTTAGGAGAGTTTGGATATGGTTTGTCTGTAAATTTTACTGAAATATTGATTTTCTTTAAGACAAAGTCAACAAGGGGTGATTTGTAAGGAAAGAAAAAATCTAGTCCATGAGTTCCTTTTTCATGTTTTTCTTTATGGCAATTAAACTCAATGTTTCGAGGAGCTTCTCCCCATCCAATTAATTTGAGAAAATTCTCTACTGTTTTTTCTCCAAATTCTCCAATCATTTTGGATTTTTCCCCCATTATACTTTATAATTTGTGATTAGTTTACATTAATCAAAGATAAAAAATAATAAATACAAACTCTTAAATTTAATATAAGGTTTTTGTTAATAATCATTTTTTAGGACATAGAATAAGAGATTAACTTAGACCGGAATGGTGTTTTAAAGTGGTTGAACATCTGATTTTATAGATTTAATTTCTTTTTAGGGGTAATTAACCGATTGGAAAAAAGAAAGAAGATTAAATGAGTTTGTGCCTAAGATAAAAAATGAGACAAAATTTGTATATTTGAATTATCTTATATTATTATGAAATTAAAATATGTCTAATAAAAATCATTTTTTGAAACCATTTGA
This sequence comes from uncultured Apibacter sp., assembly GCF_946479295.1. NCBI lineage: Bacteria > Pseudomonadati > Bacteroidota > Flavobacteriia > Flavobacteriales > Weeksellaceae > Apibacter > uncultured Apibacter sp. The sequence goes on along the minus strand of NZ_CAMLFD010000002.1, from coordinate 40,679 downwards.
TGATGGAACCAAGGCAAAATTAGAAATCTTTCGAAATTATTTCAAGGAATGGCTTCCTGTATTTATTTCATCTGATAAAAAAAAGTCTTGGGAAAATATTTTTATATATGATTTCTTTGCTGGTGAAGGGAAGGATTGTGAAGGTAATTATGGAAGTCCGTTAATAATTTTAGATGTATTGAATGAATGTGAGCATTTTGTATCTAAAACGCCTGTCAAAATAAAAATAATTTTAAATGAGATGGATGAAAAAAGATTTAATGCGCTAAAGAAAAATGTTAGTGATTTTAATTATAATAAAGAGAAAATAAACATTGCAATATTTAATAAACCCTTTCAGGATTTATTTTCTGAATTATATCCAAAAATGATTAATAAACCTGAATTACCAAGATTATTGATTTTAGACCAGTTTGGTGTTAAAGAAATTACTAATGATATATTTAAAAAGTTAGTTAGTTTTAAAAGGACTGATTTTATATTTTTTATTTCATCATCATTTATCAGGAGGTTTAGTGAACTACCTGAATTTAATAGCTATATTAAAATTACAAAGAAAGAATTCGAAGAATCTAAGCCATTTCATTCTCATAAGGTAGTTTTTGAATATTACAAATCTTTAATTAAAACGAATTATATGTTAGCTCCCTTTTCAATAAAAAAAGGAAAAAATATTTATGGTTTAATTTTTGGTTCTAACCATCCTTATGGCATTGAAAAATTTTTAAAAGTAGCGTGGAAAATTAATCCTTATACAGGAGATGCTAATTTTAATATAGATGAAGAAAAAATTATAGAAGGTCAATTTTCTATGTTTGAAGAAGATAATACAATAAAAAAATTAGGATTATTAGAAAAAGAAATTAAAGAGGAAATTTTTGATAAGAAAGAAAGATCATTATATAAATTATATTTAAAGACATTCGAATTTGGTTGTTTACCAAAACATTGTAATGAAATCCTAAGGAAATTGGAAATGGATAAGAAGATTGAGAAGGTTAAAACTTATAGCGAAAAAATCCATGACGAAAAAGTTAAATTAATTAAAATAAAATTAAAGTGAAGCGGTCAAAAATTGAATGGACAGATGCTACTTGGAACCCATCTACAGGATGTAATAAAGTTACTACAGGGTGTAAATATTGTTATGCTGAAATAATGGCGAAAAGGTTGCAAGCTATGGGCACTCCAGGATACGAAAACGGCTTCGAATTTACATTAATGCCCGAAAGACTTGAAATACCTAAGAATATAAAGAAACCCACTAAATTTTTTGTAAATTCTATGAGTGATTTATTTCATGAAAAAATGCCAATAGAATTTCTGGATAAAGTCTTTAAAGTAATAGAAGAAACCCCTCAACACCAATATCAGATTTTAACTAAAAGAGAAAAAAAATTAGATGAATATTTTAAGGATAAGAAAGTGCCAGATAATGTTTGGCTTGGTGTAACTGTTGAATATGCTAGAACTAAACATAGAATAGATGTTCTTAGAAAAATTGATGCAAAAATTAGATTTTTGTCTATAGAACCATTAATTGGAGCGATGGGCGATTTAGATTTAACTGGAATACATTGGGTTATTGTTGGAGGTGAAAGTGGGGTAAGAGCTAGACCAATGAAACCTATATGGGCTATTGATATTCAGAATCAATGTGATGAGCAAGATGTTGCTTTCTTTTTTAAACAATGGGGAACTTGGGGAGAAGATGGAATAAGAAGAAGTAAAAAAGCTAATGGTAGAATTTTGTTAGGACAGGAATGGAATGAAGAGCCCGAATATGAAATAAAAGATCTTGACGTATTAAAAAACAAATAAGCATGATGTTTTCATGAAATTAGAGTAACTTATGGCTAATTACTGGAAACTCGAAGGGATTCCCCATAAAGGTTGGACTTATGTTGATATTATTGATGTTCGTGAAGATGGAAGATCTGAATGAGAAACCGAATATGAAACCTGTATGATGTGCGGAAATGAAAAAATTCGTTATGTTCATATTGTAGAGCATAAAGAAGTAGGGAATATTTCAGGGTAGGCTTTATTTGTGCAGAAAAAATGACTAATGATTATGTAAACCTCAAAAAAGAGAAAAAAATTTAAGGAACCAAGCTAGTAGGAGGGTGAATTGGGTGAAAAAGGAATGGAAATTGAGTGTAAAGGGAAACTATTATTTAAATATTAATGGAAAGCACTTGTTAATTTATAGAGATGGGAAAACAGGAAAGTATAAAATTAAAATTGGGGAGGATTTCATAAATAAGTTGTTTGAAAATTTAAAAGATGCTAAAAATTATATTTTTGATAAAATATAAAATTAATAATCACCCTAAACATCAAAACTAATTCCTCGAATTTCTCATTTCTTGGTTTTTCTTCTTTTTAGGGTGGAATTATAGTTTAAAAGATTGGAACTGGCTTAAATAAGCTTGATTTATTGAAGGAAAATCAATCCAGACGTCGTATTCTGTTACCTTCCCATGACAAAAAATTCCTCTAAAAAAAGAAGACAAAACATTTTATCCAATAATGTGCAAAAAATAGTACATTTGAGAGATAAAAGCCCAAATAATATGAAAGGAGGGAAAATAGTTCGCACCATAGGGGGAGAAAGTATAAAAAGGGCAAAAGGCTCTATAACCCTTACAGCCAATGGAGGAGATCTTACTTTTAATGCAAAAAAGGTTACTATGGTAGGTAAGGATGGAGGAGTAAAATACCTAAATAATTATAAACCACCAGAATCCCTACGGGTAATTAAGTTGGAAGGTCCATTTAATGAAGAAGGAGAAAAGGTTACAGTATTGAAGAAAGGAAAGTCCTATAAATACAAAGTTACTGAATTTAATAGGGAGTTGCGTAATGAGATAGAATTAAAAAGAATAAAATGGTCTTTACAGAATAATGGTGAAAATCTTATATCTATATCTCAAGTAATGGGAAAAAAGGAGGTTACTCTTAGTGTTTCAGAGACTGAATCCTCAAAGAAAATTACTATTTATGCTTATTTTGAAAATCCAGAGGAAGAAGGAGTTGCTGAATCTAGCTTAGGGGAAGGCGGAATTCATACAAGGTTTTATGATGAACAAGGACAACAGGTATATGAAATTCCCGAAAAACTCCACAAGGCTTTTAATGAAGAATACGGTATAAAGATTGCCTATGACAAGGAAAATGAAATGCTGTATTATGAAGGGGAATGTACTCCGGCTTAAAAGACATCTCCTACTGCAATAAACCACTGGAAAAAGGAATTGAACCGGGAACAAATCTCTAAGGGTAAGTTACTTTTTGGGTATAGCTTTGGTTATGAAGCTTATTCTGCCAGTAAAGATAAGAATGGGAATACTTATGATAGAGATGGTGTTTTGATTGAGGATATATATGCAAAACAACCTGTAAATAGAGGAATAGTCCCGGGATATAGGAAAGAAGTTTATAAAAAATATGAGGATGGAAGTAAAGGATATGTAAAAGATACATTTATTGGTAATATAGCCTGTATTGATTTAGGGGATTTTGAAGATGATTTAATGGTTAAGTTTACATATTATGAATTACCTAGTTCTAGAGAGCTTCATTTTAAAGAATTTAATATACCATTACCAGAATTAACTCCTAGATATAGTGGTTTAACTAGAATATTAGAACATGAGTTTATAGGACATGTTTTATTGAAGTTGACAGATGATAGATATGAACTATTATCTAATGAATATAAGACAGAAGGGCCAACACAAGTGGAGGCTAAATTATGTAATGTAATAAGAAGAGAAATTGGAATACCAGAACGGATTTCTTACGGAGGAATGGCTACGAATTCATCAAGAGCTGGACGAAGTGAAATAGAATTTGGGTATCTTAATGGGGATAATGAGCGTTATAGTTCCAGTGTTGATAGTCGAGATACTAATTATCCTAGTCCACCTAGAAAATATCCTGAACGTCATGGGACAGCAATAATTGATGCACAAGATGTTAAAAAATTAGTTATAATAAAAAATATAATTAAAATTAAATATGATGTACAACAAGAAGGTTTTACTTTTTCTTAGTTTATTCTTTTTTGAAATAGCATTACTTAGTGGGCAAATTAAGGATAGTTGTTCTATGTATAGTATTTGTAATTCTAGAATAGATACAGTTAAATTGAATATTTATAAATCAATTCTTCTTTCTAAAGAACTGCAAAATAATAAAAAATGTCATATAGTGGGAGTTAATCCTATTTCTTTAGATATGAAATATTCGCCGGGCTATGGAGCAATGTTTTATGATATAAAAGAAATTGAGGATTCTACATCTATTAATAATTTGAAAAAATCTTTCCCTAAATCTTATAGATTTTATTCAATTAATGATAAATTATCTAATTCTTTGCAAAATAAAGAATATATATATTATTTAGAAAGATCAACAAAAAATGATGATGTTTATTCTTTATATTATTTTTATGATGAAATATGTGATAATAATTTTGATATAATAAAAATACAAGAACCTTTAGACAATTGGATTAGGATTTATGAAGCGAACATCTTATTAAATAAAGCAAATGTAGTAATCCCTGTTATTTATGAATCTTTTATAGATAAACCTAAATATCTTTTATATAAAATAGAATTATATGAAGGAAGTACAAAAGTAAAATCTGTGAAAACAGTAGAATTAGAGTAAACTAACATTTTATTAGTTCTCAAAATGTTACTAAATTATTTCTGGTCAAAAGTATAATTAAAATAAAATACGATGTACAGCAAAAAGGTTTTACTTTTTCTTAGTTTATTATTTTTATGTATAATAAGGGGTAATGGACAAAACAATTGCTCTTATTATGGAAATTTATGTCAGGCAGAGATAGATACAGTTAAGTTGAATGTATATAAATCTATTCTTCTTTCAAAAGAAATAAAAGGTGATGAAAAATGTCATATAGTTATTATTCAGCCTGTTTCTTTGAGTATGAATTTTGCTAGCCAGATAGGTTTTTTTAATATAAAAGATGAAAAAGATAGTGTATCTGTAATTAATTTAAGAAGCTCATTACCTAAGTCCTATTGGATTTATTCTATTGAGTATAAATTATCTAATACAATTCAAAAATATGAGCTTATTTCTAAATTACTAAAAATAGATAGTTTATATACTCCGAGATATTTACAGGAAGATATATGTGAAGATAGTTTTGATGTTATAAAAATACAAGAGCCTTTGGATAATTGGATGGATATCTACCAACAAAATATATTCAAAGGAAAAGCTAGCGTAGTAATCCCTGTTATTTATGAATCTTTTATAGATAAACCAAAATATCTTTTATATAAAATAGAATTATATGAAGGAAGTACAAAAGTAAAATCTGTGAAAACAGTAGAATTAGAGTAAACTAACATTTGCCACCACTTGGTCTTTATCTATTTTGTCTGATATTAAAAATAAGGGCTTAAAAAACACTAAATGAAAATAATTAAAAACAATTAAATTATTTTATCTAAAATGTAATTATTATTTTAAAATAATAACTAATATGATAAATTGAAATAATTCCCCCTATACGTACCCTTTACAATTTTAAAATTTGTTATATGTTGGAAATTAAGTATGTTACAAGATTGGGTTTCTATCCTTTCGCGATCACTGTATTAAATCGCAAGTAGTTAATTTTTAACTGATTGCGATTTTTTATTTCGTCCTTTAGACAACGAATTTAGTTTAAGAATTTTTATGGGGTGTAATTTTAAAATCAATCTTTAAAATATAATTTTTTATTACTAATTACTGTGGATTGTATAACTCCTTATTTTCAAAATTAACTTAAGATAATAAGTTTTGTATTTATTACCATATATCTATTCACCCGGTAAACTTTTAATTAAATTGTATGTAGTTAATTATATTTATATTAACTTTTAAATTATTATACTTTTTTTCTTTCCATTATTGCAAAAGATAAATTTTTTCCTTTTTCTCTGTGCCGTTTTGTGCTAATGTATTAAAATTTACCCATAGCCATTCTTATATACTGAATAATCAGTATGATAATAGTAATTACGGCTATGGTTACAGGAATCCACCAAAAAGAAATTTTATTTTCAGAGTTAAAAAAAAGAAAATAAGAGAGTACCAGTACAATCAGGTTAAAAATTCCCAAAATGTTAAATATGATCCATGCAATAGGAACATCGGCATGTCCATGTTTGTTTCCATAAAATAGAAACATATAGCCTGCAATTTGGAGAAGCAGAATAATAATAGGGATAATAATTAATTTACTCATAATCTGTTACGTTATTTTTGATATGCAGGTAATGAACCTCCGGCATTAACATTTTCTCTGTTAGGAACTATGGGATAAACGGTATTGCTCAGATAATATCTTAACGCCCGTAATACGCCTGCTTCTGAAGTAAATTTACCTTCTCTGTATTCTTTATAAAAATTTAAAATCTGTGTGGAGGCAGTTAAAGCATTCTGAGCTCCTTTGGAATGCCCATCTTTGTCCGGATGAGCATGTTTATCAGGATCTTGTGCATCATACCCCTGAAATTGTACAATTTGATTATTAGCGTCTCTTTGAACGTGAGAAAGTGAATAGGAATCCTGAACCATATGAAGAATTTTTCCTATGAAGAATAAACCATCATTTCCATCTTTCTTCCCGCTATAGGAATTTCCGATAGGGCTGTGAAACCATGACAGCTTTTTATTATTTTCAGGGTTAATTCCTTGTTTAAACCATTCTTCTGCCTGGTTAAGAATTAATTCTTTTACCTGTTGGTTGGTGTAATTTCCTGAAGGGGCCATAGAGTGCCAGTATTGCTTGGCACCATTATGACTTTCATAGGCAAGAGTTCCTTCTTTATTTAGATTTATCCATGTTTTTAAATAGCAGGTTTCAATGGAAGATTGATTTTCACAAGGTACATCCGGCCAGGCACTTCCTTCATCTAGCCGATAGTCATAAATTACCCCGGCTGCTTTTGCTGCCTGTTTGGTAATATTTTCATGGATGGCACCTCCTCCCCGGATTTTAAAGAATTCTACTTGTACTTCTTCCCCATTATCTAAAATTACAATTCCATGATCGTCTTCTTTCTTTTCTGCATAAAATAAGTCTTTTGATTTAATTTCAATATTCGGAATATTTTTTAACACTTTTGCGGTAAAGGTTCTGGTCTGTTTAATTTTATCTTCTATCTCAAATTCAGCAAATGTAAATTCTTTAAACAATAATCTATTATAATGAATAAAATCTATGGCAAACCTTGTTCCTTCATCTCCGGGTGCATCTCCTCCAATATCATCATACTTATTTCTGAGTAAGTCATCTATATAATGTCCGATTTCTTCAATCATTATCTGAAACAATAACCAGCTTTTTTCCGGATCATTTTCGGCTTCCAGAATTATTTTTTCATTAATATAAATGGTTTTATTCTTTTCATTATAAAACCCGCCCTGATAATTTGATAGAGGTATTGCCTTCCACTTTGGTAAGGGAACATTATTTGCCAATAAATCCAACATAAATTTTTTGGCAGCTGTATGTTTTATATCATCTCCGAAGATAGCCCTGATGCCGGCAATAAAAGGTTTTGAGCTTTCATAATTGAGAATTTTGGATATATCTAGGTAAGGTGTTTGTAATTCCTGAGAATTCCGTATATATAAGTCTGATTTGATGTTGATAACTCTTTCTCCTTCTCTTATATATTCTTCAGGATCTCCCAGTACAACTCCCTCTTGTTTTCCATTTTCAAATATCCTTCCCATAGATCTAGTGATTATATTCTCTTTGGAATACATATTATGATTGCCGTGGGTAATTTTAGTAATATTACCTTTTACATATCGGTCTCTACTCATGGCTAAAATAAATTGGATTTTTCTCCACTGTTATTATTAACCCGTATTTCAGCATTTTTGGAAACTTTTTCTTTACCGATGATCTCGAAGTTTTTCATGCTTACTTCGTTACGGGTTTGTTTGGCTTCGGAAACAAAGTCACCATCAATAAATTCGGAATATTTTCCGGTAACATTCACTGTATAATTGGCTCCGACAGTAAGTGAATTCATCTGGCCTATTGTAGTAGATTTATCAGAACCTACAAAAGTATGCATGTTTTCTCCGGCCTGTAGAATGATGTCTTTACCTGCCTTAACGGAAAAATTATTAGGCGCATTCACCTTTATATTTCCTTCTCCGTCCATAAACATTTTGTTACCGCTGGGATCTTCAATCAGGATAGAACCTTGCCCTTCCGCATCATTAAAGATAATTTTGGTTCCACTTCTTGTTTGTATCACCTTAATATCATTTCCCTCGGTGTAATAGGCAGCTATCTCACCTCCGTTATAAGCTGTTCCCAATACTACCGGATATTCCGCATTTCCTCCCTGAAAGGCCACTAGTACGGTTTCTCCTATCTCTGGGTTGATATAAGTTCCCTTATCTGCTCCTGCATGGGGTTGAATTATCTGTATCCAGGGAGTTTGCTGATTGTATGGCTTTTGCCATACAAACTGTACTCGGATTCTCCCCATCTTAAGCGGATCTTTGTTGTCCGTTACAGTGGCATGTTGTATATCTGCTTTGGGGTAATCGTTTTCATTATAATCAGCGGGTACTGATAAGTCCTTAGGTATTCCCACAAAGCTGTTGGTATAGCCTTCTCCATCTGCAAAAGTATGCGAAATGGAAATAATTTTGTACGATTCCACCGGGACCCGTCCAGACTTAAAGGTATTGTGTCCCGGCATCCAGGCCATCATTTTAACCACTGTACCTATTTGTAGTTCCGGATTATTGCTTGTGGCTTCCATATACACCAGATTCTGTCTTTTTCTTTTTTCCCTTTCCACCGACCTTTGAATATCTATCTGGTTGTTTGGGTTCTGTAGGTAATGATTTGTTGGGGAAACATTGTAGGCTTTTTCTGAAGCATTAATGGCAAACTGCTGAAAAGGGTTTTCTGAGGATTGTACTTGCTGGGAAGCAGAATCTACAGTATAATCTGCACTTTGCTTAGGATCATAAACGGTAGTGCTGAAGCCCTGGGGCTGAATTTCCATTTTAAGCTCATAATCAAATACATCTTCCCCTTCCATCAGTTCCACTATTTTAGCTCCCCAGGCTGAAAACCGGAAACGGTCGCCTGTATAATGGAAATTTTCCCCGTAACGATGGGATAATCTCTGAAGAAAAGAGAAATCGCTTTCATTCATCTGAACGGTATAAGGTAGTTTATTCTTGTAATTGGGATTTATGTCAAAACTGATTAAATCTTGGGGATAGCCCTTGTTTACTTCTTTAATGATTTGTTCAAAGGTTTGTTCTTCAAAACTACGGCAGTGAAGCCCGTTTTCCATAAGTATGGAAGGGGATTTTCCCCTGAGGATAATATGCTTGGAACCGTCTTTAATTCGTGTGGAGATTTGGGTGATAACCCCAATAAATTGGGAGGCTGTTTTTCCAAACTGTTTGAAAAAGAAAGTGATTCTTTTCCCCAGATGCTGACGGGAATTCTCCAACAGATAGGCTTTTCCTTCTCCAAACTCATCTGGATCTGCAGTAAGTTCAAAGGTATGATGTCCGTTAAAGTTTTGTTTGAGCTCCAGCCGAAGGTTGGTTTGAGTGAAATAATCAACTCCCTGAATTTGAACGCCTATTGAAACCAGAGAACCGTCCCCATACAGGTTGTCTTTCAGACCTCCGTACCGTGCATAAGTGCCGGTTTTGTTTATTTTTTCTATTTCCTGTTGTGATAATACTTTAAAGGGCTGATTTCCAAAGTTATCTGAATTAGATGAATTCATAAGGTATGAGCGAATATAAGGTTAATATTAGTAATACTATAATTTAAATAGATAAAGTAAAAGTACTGATTATTTTTTATATGAAAAATAAATTCAGCTAATTTTTATTAAAGATATAATATTGGATTTTTAAGTATGTATGAGATGGCTTAATCTGTATTTTTTATTTTAAAGTTTTTTGTATTTGTTAAGACAACTTTCTGTTCACAGATTTACCCAACAAGTAGGAAAGATCAAAAGAGGATATATATTTGGTAAGACATTCCCCGGTGGTGGAGGTATTTACCCCGTTGTTTACCTTCAGGTCGTATTCCCGGTTTTCAAAATCAAAAACTAAGTTAGATTTTGGCTAAATTTTTTAGGAAGATTAAACCCGAAATATTCAAAAATTCGTTTTCTTTTTATAGTTGTAAAGATGTTATCCGGACCTTGTGTATAAATTACAGGAGGAAGAGAGCTTTTTCTTTTTGGAATTTATTACTTTACGACCGGTTTTTTGAATATTTTACTTCCGTACTTGATACCCTCAATCAGACCCCTTTCCAGATTTTTTCAATTTCCGTATGAATTGAGCTTTGCGAGAAAGGACTATTTTACAAGGTATCTTCTCTTTATGTAACCAAGGTTCCGGCCATTCTCTTTTTAGAACCTCAACAATTTCTTTAGAAGCTGTGATAATAGGAAAATGGGGATTATGGGTTTTCCTATGGGGGGAGAAATTGCACTTCAAAGATTTGATTCTCACAAACTGGATTCTCTTTTTTCTTTGAAGCCACTTCTTCTACTTTTTCATACTCAAAGAAAAAGCGCGGAACATTCCGTTAGTCTATTTATTAAGGCTACTTGTTTTAATCGCCTTTACTGTGAGGTTTATAAAATGAGACTTTTTTCATGTTTTCAGGATGGGGATAGTATCGGTTGGCAAAGCTGCCTTGCATATGGGAGAATAAACGAATTATAATTTAAAAAAAAATTGAAAACGATTTAGATGAGCTTTCGTGTATTGAATTACATAGCCTTGACGTAGGATTCTGTTACCTTCCCGAAACAAAAAATCTCTGTAAAAGAATAAAATACAGGTATTTCATAAAAATAAAATTTATTTTATTTAACAATAAGCGAAAATAATTATATTTGGAGGATAAATATTTGCTTATTTTATAGTACAATGGACAACATTCCTTTATTTTTTACCCCTTCTTCCAATAATTTAAAAGAGCCTGTATTTAAGGCCGATTTTTCTTCTTTGTATCATAAGTATGAAGTCGTCATAGAAATAGAAAAAGAAAATACCAAGACTAAAATAGAATATAGGGCAGGAGTAAAGCTTGAAAGGAAATCGCCAAGTTCAAAAAATCCGATACTAAGCATACAAAAGCTAACCAAAGTTCTTATTAATGGAATAGAACCCGACCTTATAACAGAAAAAATATCTGCTCTGGTAGGAAGTATCTTCCAATCGTTACAAATAGAACTGGGCCCCCAAGGAGAAATTTTGAATATTTCCAACTATGAATCTATCCTGAAAAAATGGGAAGAGGTAAAGGAAAACCTACAAATGAATTATGCCGGGCAAACGTTGGATAGTTATATAAATAACATCAATCAAACGTTGAAATCCCCGGAACTGGTTTTAAAAAAACTAAAAAACGATTGGTTCCTCTCTTTATACTGTGTACCCCTGTATACTGAATATACGAATCCTCCGGAAAAAGAAAAATGGAAATTTCCTTCCCTGTTGAAAGGAGAGGCAACAAAAGAATACTCGGTTATTAAGTCTTCTGAAAATTTAAATGATTCAGAAAACTCTATTTTGATTTTTGTACAAGACTTAGATACCCCGGATACCTTTACCAGTATTTATACTTTGGATAATAAAACCAAGCTCATAAAAAACATAGAAGCAGTTATAACTGAAAAAGAAGGATATTCCATTAGAGCAGACATACAATGTATAGAAATCCATAAAAAAGAAAAAGAAAATACGCCGATACCCGCAAAAAAGAAAGATTTTGATGAACAAGCCGAATGGCAGAAATACCAAAGGAAGAAAAAAGGATTTTGGGGACGGTTGTTTGATTGAAAAAAAAATACCTGTAGGTAGCCATGATCGTTAAAAAAACTAAAAAAGAGATAGAAATCTAATAAAAAACCTATGAGTCAGAAATATTTTGTATGCCAGGGGGCTATTTGTAAATGTGATTTTGGAAGTACTCCTGATAAACTTTTAGTGAAAACCCAAACTTCTGTCTATTTAAATGATGGTGAAGGATTGTACAAACTGGCAGCTACAACCAAAGAATTAGGACAAACCTTTGAAAAAAATACCTTTGGGAGCTGTTCAAAGAAAAATGGAAATTCTTGTATGGCGAATGTAACCGGGTGGAAGGATTATAAAGATAATCAGAAAATAGTAGAAAATGATTCTTGTCTCTTACTGGAAGATAGTACGGCAGATTGCCCGTTAGGAGGAAGTGGCTGTATAAAGATTACTTTTCATGGCCAGGTTACCGATGTTCATTCTCTGCATTTTGAAAAATCAGATGAAACAGTATTACAGCAATTGATGCCTTTAACTAATTTCAATGAAATAATTAACGATACAGAAAATTGGGTAGAATGAGTAAAGTTGGAATTAAGAAATAAGGTGTAAAGCGTGAAATTCTTATGTCTTATCCCTTACTAACTAATAAAAAGATAAATCCATGCCTGAATATACTTACATCAACCATAAAGTAAAAAAAGGAGAAACCCTTTATGGAATATCGAGACAGTATACTGTAGAAGAACATAAAATACTGCAAGCAAATCCCGAAATAAAAATAACCCCCAAAGGAAAAGGGAAATATGAAATAGCTAACCTCAAAGAAGGACAGATACTAAGGATTCCCCAGAAAAAAAAGATTGGAAAACGAGGGGTAAAAGCCATAACCGGGAATACCACCCCCAAAGCGGGAATAAAAGAAAAGTACCGGGTAACAGAGTGGTATCCCGGAACACCTACAGAAATGAAAAACCCTGCTAATGTAAAGTGGGCAGTTTATTACAAAGAAAAAGGAAAATATATCTTGAAGTTTAAAAAAGAAATCGGAGAATTTACCTTTCATGAACAAGCCATAGGAAAAGACATAAAAATAGTAGGGTATTTATATTCACCTGAACTAGACAATGACAGTGCCTTATCTGTAAAAGTATCTCCCAATCAAAAACCCTCCCTTACCTCCCTTACCTTGTATGATGTAAAGAAAGACAAACCCTTGAGCCAGAATGCAAAACTGAAACTAGGACAGATTCTCTATGTAGTAGCCAATACAACGGGAAGCGTGGGAAAGAAAATAGAATTCACGTTACTAAAAAAAGAAGAAAAACAAGGGAAAACCGAATATAAAACCGTAACAAACACTACTGAAAAAGTAAGCACTAAAGGGACAGCAACTACTGCTTTTCCTCTGAATGACTATAAGCTTTTAGTAAACCCCATAAAGAAGCATGAGTATAAAGTTAAGGCCCAACTTGAAGAGGGGAACGCAAAAAAGGATAAGCCCAAACAACAGCCTAAAAAAGAAGAAAGTATCATTTATAAGGGAACTATTTTTTTAAAAGAAGGATGGAACAAATTCAGGGAGACATACAAGGAAATGATTACTTCGGAAGATCCCCAAATTCAGAAAGTGAGCTTATATATTCCTGGAAATAAGAGTAAAGTATCTTACGGGGGAAAACTGAAATTAAAGATTGAGGGCAAAAACCTGAAAGGACAGAGCATAGAATATACCGTTTATGAAGATGACTGGCCACTCAAAGACGAATTAGACAGCAGTATAGTCCAGATGAAAGCAGATGTTCAGGAACTGGATATACAGCTTACCAAAGAAATGTATAAAAAAGGAGGAACCAGTTGGCTGGAATTGGCAGACGGCAAACATGAAATCTATGTAGATGTAAAGCTAAAAGGGGAAATCTTAGCCAAGAGTACCAAAATCATAGAAGTAGATACCTCTACAATTAAAATGGAGCCCATACCCGGAAACCGGGCAGTTATGACCGGAGAGGATAAGAAGATTGAGAATTGTTTATGTAAACAATATGATTTAATTTGGGGAGCAAAAGTAAGTTGTGAATTTAGGAAAAAAGTAGTGGAGATTTGTAAAGAATTGTGGCCAAATGATTGGCAAAATACCGCAAATAATCTTATGGCAGTAATGGCATGGGAAACAGGAGAAAGTTTTTCTCCTTCTGTTAAAAACCGACAATCTTCAGCGACAGGTTTAATACAATTTATGAGAGATACTGCCATACAATTAGGAACTACAGTAGAGAAATTAGAAAAAATGACGGCTCTTGAACAATTAGATTATGTAAGAAAATATTATTACCCACAAAGAAATAAAAAATTAGAATTTGTAGATTTCTATTTACAAGTGTTATTCCCTGCATCTATGGGAAAACCTGATGAGCATGTAGTTTTTAGTAAAGATGGAAAAGGGCTTGATAAGAATGATAAAAATTATTCCTTAAGAATAAAAGCATATCCAGTAAATAAAGGATTTGACACTAATCCTAAATATGGCAATAATGATGGTATGGTAACAAAGGCTGAGATAAAAAAAGGAATACAAAAATATATAGATAAAGGAAAAATAAATAAAGCAACTACTTTCAGTTGTAAGGTTTTAGCTAAAAAAGAAGACAAAAAAGAAAGTATTGGGAAGTGGCATGATCCTGTAGATAATCCAATGAGAACTAAATATAATTCGTACGGAAATATTAAACCTGTAAATGGAGCTTATGGAGATGTTAGAAATGGTTATACTAAATATCATTCAGGATTAGATTTATTCGCATTGCCTTATATAAAAAATGAGTTTGATGGTACCAAAGTTTATGCTTGTTTAGATGGAATAGTAGAAGAGTCTGTTGCGGGTAATCAAGCAGGACAAACAATAAGGATAAAAATTTATAATGTAAAAGACTTACTGGAACAAGAGAAAAAAGTTAATTATTCATTAGAGTTTAAAAAAGGAGAAATCAAAGGGATTGACATTAAAGAATCTGATGAAGTATATTTAATATATATGCATTTAAGTAAAAGGTATGTTAAAAAAGGAGATAAGGTAAAGTCTGGTGATGTAATTGGATTGTCAGGAGTGTCTGGGAGCATAGCTAATAATATTCCTAGTCCACATTTGCATTTTGAAATCACAACAATACTAAATGCCTATGGGACAGGAAAAACAAGAAGAACTAATCCTGCAAGATTTGTTAAGTTAAATTCATATAATACGAAAGAACAGGATGAAGCCGTTAAATTTAAATATAATGAAAATGGACATAAAACAAAATGGAATGCTCCAAAACAAGATCAAACAAAAGATTAAAATAATAGTATATTTCTTTATATTATTAAATTTTAATTCATGCCAATCCCAAGAAAAGAATATAGCTTTAGGTATAACTTATAATAATATTACCAATTTTTCTGACGTAATTTATGATGATTACAGTGGGGTAGGAATTACTCAAATTAAATCTGAAAGTATTTCAAGCTTTCTAAACACTGAATCCAGATATTTTATTCTATGGAATGAAGAAAATATTTCCAATACAAATAATATTTCTTTTACAGAATTAGCCCTTATTAATTCTAGAGATGATATAAAATCTGGAAAAGAAAAAATAAGATACCTTTTTATAGAAAGGGAAAAAGGGAAAAATAAAGAATTAATAGATACTTTAAAAATACCAAAAGGCTTTGATTATTCTCAATTTAATTACAAATCTGGTAATGTTGATAAAACAGGTATTGCTATTGGGAAATATAGCAACAGTACAAAAAAAGAATCTTTTGAGTTATACGAACTTTATGGTCTAAGTAATGTAGGGAAATTAACTAGATTACCATTATCAACTATTATTTACGATTGCCCCCCCCCTACATACTATTTAAGAGAATATGAGCCAGAAGAATATACATATAAAACTAAGCAAGAATATAATAAAAACAAAATTATTTCAAGTAAATGGTTTGGAATATATCATGTGATCAGTAAAGAATCTAAAGATTGGAGGGAAGATAAAAGTATTACATTGAGTATTTCAAAAGATTCTATAATTTATGAAATAGCAGGTTATCAGATTTATCAAAAATATTTATTAACAGGAAAAGAAGTTGATAATAAATTATTATTGTCTTATTCAAAGTATTTAGATGGTAGTGAGAGTGCTATATTAGAAAAAACAAAAGATTTTGGAAATATATATTTTGATGGTAAAAAATATTTATGGGAATCTCCCTATTTAGATTTTTATTATGATAATAAACAATATATATTAAATAAAGTGCAGTAAATAATAATATGCATAATTAAAGCTCTGTTTTACATTAATGTTTTTTATCTAATATTAAAAAAGAGGGCTTTAAAAACGGTGAATAGGTATATTCAAAAACGTCGTGCTAAATTTATATAAATTAGGTATAACTTCGGAAGTAAAAGCTATTTATACAGGATTAATGACAACACAAAGTGATTTTAGAAAAGCTATAAATTCTGATAAAATAGATTTTGTTTCAGGAAGTAATAAATCAGATTTTAAACCAGAAAGAGGAGATATATTTGTTTGGCGAAAAAGTAATGGTGTTGGTCATACAGGCATAGTATATGAGTATGATGAATCTACAGATTTAGTAACTATTTTAGAGGCAATAGGAAGAACAGGGGCTGTAGGAGAATCTCAACAAGTTAAAAATGGTGGGTATTCTGGAAAAGGCTGTTCGAGAACGGCTATATATATGAGAAATAGTGGAGCATTATCTACTCATGATGGATGGAAAGGATATTTTAGACCCAAAAATTATACTAAAAAATTATAATTATGAAAATCAAATTAATATATATGACCTTAATTTTAATCTCATGTACTTTAGTTTCTTGTAAAGGGCAAGATAAAGAAAAGTCTTTGATTGGAATAAAAAATAAGGTAGATAATTATTCTCTTGATAACATATTAAAATGCGGAGATTTTTCCTTTGAAAATGGTTATTTTGTAACAGCTGATTATGGCTGTATTTATAATCCAAAAGAGAATAATAATTTAGGGAATATTCTAATTTATTATATACCTAAAAATGACATAATTTTAAATACTCAAGAATCTGTTAAAGAAATTAATGAGTTGTCTATTGATGAACTTAAAAATAAATTTAACATTTATGTTTTTCTGATTGAAAAAAAGTATTTAAACTATAATAAATCAGGAGATCCAATATATTATCAAAAAGATAACTATATGGAGAAATTATTTACAAATAATTCAAATGAATGGGAATTGTTAGATTCTATTAAAATACAGTCCTTAAATGAAAATAATTTAGAACAAGAATGGAGAGAAAATTTCATAGATACTAAAATTCAAAAATTAAGAGCTAATGATTTTATCGCAGTAAATAATATTTCTAAAAAATGGTATGGGAATTATTCAGTTTGGTTAGACTATGGAGATATAGGAGGGCAGAAAGCAGGTTATGAAATTATTTTAGATATAACAAAAGATAGTATAAAAGCAACAGGAGACGGTTTCCAAATGAGCTTTATAGACCTATTAACAGCTAAAGAGGAGGACAGTAAACTCGCTTTATATCATTCAAGAAATTTGTATGGATATAAACAAGGGGGAGATATGAATCCTGAATTTGTTTTAATTGAAGATAAAGGGAACTATTATTTGACAACCCAATGGATATCTCAAGATGTAATAACAAAACCTAAAAAACTAGGTTATGAAATTATAAAGAAAAAATAATCATGATATATAAAGTTCAATAAAATTACAATGGGCATGATTAAACACTACTCCGTATTTATCTTATTTTCTGTGCTTTTCAAAAAACAATAAAAATTAGGTCTAAAAAATGCTGAATACATATGTTTAAAAATACTACACTGATTTAGTCTAATATTTAAATAATTGTTAGCCCCTGATGATTATGAGGGAGATTTAATTCCATTACTGTATAAGAAAAGCTCATTTTTTTGCCCAAAGTATAGAAGAATCCGGGAGGGATTTATTAGGAGCATTAGAAGGAGAAGATTTTAAGCATTATACACCAAAAAGGTTGGTAGAAGTATTTGATACCTTTAGAAGTAAATACGAAGATTATGGACGAGGCAATAAACGAAATATTTATAAAGGGATGAATGACGAACGCTTAGCTTATGAGGATCGAAAAAAAGCAAAACCCATTGCGGAAGCTTATTTATACGGAAAAACTCAAGGGAGGGAAACCGCTTCAAATCCAATAGCCTTAGCTAATATTGCCTACAGTACTAAAAGCGATATAGGAAACCAAGGAGGCAATGACGGTTGGAATTTTAAAGGACGGGGATTGTTGCAAGTAACCGGAAGAGGGAATTATGAAAAAATACAGAAAGTAATAGATAAACTAGCACCGGAGAGTAAAGTTAATGTTTTTGATTCAGTACCAGAGAGTGGGTATACCCCACATCAGGCGGCTATTACCGGGATGGCTGAATGGGTAGAAAAATCTTTGTATGCCTTAGCGTCTCAATCCACCAAAAATAACGATGATAAAATTGTAAACAATATAGTGAATGAACTAAATGAGAAAACAGATTCCAGAGCAAAAAGGATTGTACATTACCGGGGTGGTAGTGCCACAGCTACTATATCAGGAAGCAGTAAAAAAGTAAATTATACAGCTCCAAAAGATAAAAATGGGAATCCGAAATACAAGTCTACCAAAGAAATATTTAAAATTGATGAATGTATTTTACTAACAGGAGAGAAAAAGGAGAAAAAAGAAGAGGGTAAACTACCTAAATGGGTTCAAATAGCAATAGCAGAAGAAGAAAAGGGTATTTCAGAATATAATAATTGTAAATATATAATAAGTACTTATCATAATAGTACAGATAATGTTAAAATGACAAGATGCGGAAGGGAGAAAGATATAAAGACAGGAAATCATGAATGGTGTGCAGCATTTGTAAATTATTGTTTAAAAACAGCAGGATATAAATCTCAAAATGATCCTGGAGCTAGATGGTATAAAGATGTTAATAAAGTATCAAGAAAGGGTGGAACACCTCACCACACAACGGAGGTATGGGCAAAACGGCATACTACAATGTATATAGGTGGGGTGGTTGTATGGAAAAGTAATACTCATACAGCTTTTATAGTCGGTATTGATAAGAATAATCCTAATAACTATATAATATTAGGCGGAAATCAAGATAATTATGTGCGTTTTTGGACAGCACCTAAAACTAAGGTATATTCGTATTGCCTTTTTCCTGATGATTATGAGGGAGATTTAATTCCATTAAAAGAAATAGAACCTAATGACTTAAGAAAAGGAGCTAAAAAATATACAGAAGGTTCTCGAAGTTAAAAACAAATATTATGAAGAAAACAATTATTTTTTTAATAACGTTGATAGGTTTTATATCATGTACTAAAAGTCAAAAAATATATACTAAAATTGAAAATAAAAAGAATATGTCTGATAACATAGAAAATATATTAAAAGAGCAAGTTTTAGCAGGATATTCAGAAAACGAACCTGGTTTGGATGGTGGTTCTACATACCTATATTCAGATAAAGATATGAAAGCATGCGTAGAATTATCAGAGAATATATTAAAAACTCAAGAGTATAAATTTCCTTCACAAGCAGAGTTTGAAAATAAAATAAAAGAAATTTTTAGGTTTAACAGCAAACAAAATATTGTTAATTTTCTTATAGAATATCCTTGTTCAAGAGATTCAATTGTTTATCAACTTGATATTAATTATGTTACAAGTAATAATTCTCCTTTATTTATTTTATTTGATAAAAAATTTATATTAGAACCTCTTTTTATTCCAGAACTGATAGATTATAAAAAAAAATATCCAAAAATTTTTGAGGAAGAAAATTCTATATCAGATAAAAGAATTAGTAAATATGGTTTTGAGGTATATGTTACAAAATGGAAAGATGTAAAAGATTTAAATGAAAATAGAAATAATAATATCCAAATTTTGGTCAACCGCAATAAATATTTATTTAATGATAGCAAGTCAAGCTTAGCATGGTTGAAAGTTAATGATGAATATTTTTTAGAATCCTTAGTAATTACCTTTGGTTATACTAAAGATAAGGACTTATTAGATTGGGTAATGCAGAGGAATCGTTCAAAAGCAGTAGAATTTATAAATAATTATGTATTTGTAAGGAATTGCAAAGGGGAATTAGAGATACGTGAAGATATATTAAAATATATAGAGCAGAAAACAACCGATGAAGAAAACACCCATGACTATGCCAAAGCTCTCTATCATTATGAAGTTTATGAAAACCCGAATAAATGGACAGAAAAGGAAGCCTACAAAATATTAGCATATAAATCAAATACCTACGATTATCTTTTTATGAAATATAAAAACATTAGAGATAACAATCGTTGGAACATATTAGGGAGTATATATTATTATTCAAATAGAGGAGATGAAAAAGAATGGAAGGAAATAGAAAAGAATTTTGAAATGAATAATTATTATAATTTACCTCATTTGAAGGAAGCCTTAGAATATGCTTATATTTTTGAATAGTTAGGGATTTAAATTAAAATAATATCTAGACAGTTTCAGGAACTAAAAATTTAACTACTATGAGATTAATTACAGTTATTGTATTCTTTTTATGTTTTTGTATGGATGCTAATACTGTTGTATTAACAGAAAAACAACTTAACGGAAAGAAAGATAATGATAATTCGAAATTTGAAACAATTGCTTTAAAATATTTAGGCTTAGAAGAAAATGATTGCGCTATGCATCTAATTGTTCAAAAAAAATTACCTTATGCAGATCAAACTGTTATTGTAATTCCCGAATATATCTCTGAAAGTCGTAATGAAGATGATGAATTTGATGTTAACTTACATATCCTTCTAATCGATACCACTAGTGAAAAAGTAATTTCCTATTACCCTGATGAATTTGTTGAAATTTCTGATGCCATTAAACTGGGTTCAATTTCAATAGATACCGGATTATTTATTTTGAATGAGGAATATAGGGCTTTTGGAATAGTAGTCCATCACAATAATTTCAGAAGGCATGGACATTATACTTCCTCTACAATATCTTTGTTTATTCAAAAAAATAAGACCTTGCAAATGGTTTTAGATAGTTTGATTACAAACTATACCCGAGGAGAATATTCTGGTTGTGAGGGAGATACAGAAACAATGAAATCTGTATTAATAATATCGGATAAACAAACTAATAATTTTAAAAATATTATTGTTAAAAATACTGAAAACCATACATTTTTTGAAAGGGATAAAGGTATAACAATAGAAGATGAATTTAAAGATTATCCTTGTATTGAAAGAGAAGAAAATTTTACAAATCAATATACTTTACAGTATGTTAATGGAAGGTATCAAAAAATAAATTAACGTTATCCGATCTTTATCCATTTATCTTATTTTTCAAAAAACAATAAAAAAGGGGTAAAAAACATCCAATAAACATATTCGAAAAAATCGCACTTATTTTATCTATTATTTAAATAATTGTTAACCACTAATGATTATGAGGGAGATTTAATTCCATTAGAAGAAATAGAGCCTAATGATTTAAGAAAAGGAGCTAAAAAACATAAAGAAGGTTCCGCAAGTTAAAAACAAATATTATGAAGGCAATAATTATTTTTTAATAATTTTGCTGGGTTTTACATCATGTATACTAAAAGTCAAAAAAAGATAATAAAATTAGGACACTTTTAAAGTATCTAGACATTGTAAAGATACTAATATACTTAATGTTTTCGATATTACTATCGAATTAGTAATTAATCCTAATGATTTTTATGATACAGTGAGGCTTCAAACACAAAAAATATTAATTATCATTTAAATAATAGTTCAATAACTTATGAAAAAAATAATTTTTATACATTTTGTTTTAATATTGTTATTTTTGAGTTGTTCCTTACCACCCAAAAATAATGATACAAAATATAATCCTAAAATTAGTTTAAATAATTTTGTTTTAGATAAAGACACAGTTTTAATAATCTATCCTAGCGCAAAAACCATAAATAAGATAAAAAGAATTAAAGGAGAAGATTTTTATATAATAGCAGATGATGCAAACTATTATAGGGCCGAAATTTATAATTACTTAGATTCTATAAATAAAACATACAAGATAATATCTGATTCGGTGCATATCATGTACAAAAACAAAAATAACAAATTAGTTCAGATAAAAAATCATGATAGGGATCTTTATTGGTATGTTATATTATATAAGAATGAAGAAAGGAAATATAAAACAATATCTGTCGTTGATTTTAGACAAGAATATACTAGATTTTTTAATGTAAAATAGTTTAAAAAATACCACAACTTCTAAGGAACTAGGAAATTTAATTTTTGAAAAAAATGTTATAGCATTAAAGCCTAGTACTCGTAATAGAATCCGAAAGGAGTTTATACCACTATTTAGGTTCATTATGATGTAAGGACTTTGAGTTTAGAAAATTTACAAGATAAATATTTTGTTAATTCCATGAATGGCGTTAATGGTAAAAGTATAGTAATTCTTGCTAAAGAATTAGGTTTTACCAATATTTGTAATTGTTTAGGAACAAAAAGAGGAGGTTTTTTATGATCGTGATTTGAAATTTAGGAAAGTATCCCCAATTATCTTAGAACATGAAAGGGAATATGTAAATGATTTTGATGATTTAAAAGAAGCTATCAATAAGGGAATAACATAAGTCATGGTGCGCATATGCAAAAGAAGATTTAGGAGTAGAACCTACTCTTAATAATCTTAAAAAATCACAAAACAAACTACAAAATTATATAGGAAATGATATATTGGTAGCCTAAGAGGTTTTGTAAAGTAAATGATGATAAAGTAGAAGTAATGATATATGACTGGACGATAAACTGAGGAGGGGAAAGAAGAGAAGTTCAGAAGTTATTAGTTAATGAATTTGAATAACCCATTATAATAGATGATGATATTATAAGAAATACTATAATATCGAAAAGTAGAGAGAATTATTAAATAGGATAGTGAAAATACGTAAAAACAATATTATAAATTCGGCTTATGATAAAAAGATAGAACGAACAAAAAATCTTAAATTTTTAATTGAGAGGTTAAACAGAATTGATAAATGAATTTAGAAACAATGAAAAACTTAGACTTGCATATATGTTTATTTATTTTACTATTTTTTAGCTCTTGTATAAAAATAAACGCTCAGAAAAACACACCTTATGAAAATAAAAATGAATTACTTGGAAAATGGGAAGAAAAAGGAAGTTCAGATAATACATTTTCAATTAATTTTAGCCAAATAAAAGGAGATAGCATATTTGGACAATATTGTGCTGTTGCTAAAGGGGGAAGAAAAATAGATTGTGATACTGATGAAATATTTAATATAAAAGGTATTATAAAAGATAATACTATTGAGGCGGTATTTAACAGTTTTTTTGATGCAAAAAATGGAAACGCTAAAATTGTTATTGTTGATGGTTTATTAAGATGGATGATTACAAAAGATCCTGCTGGAGAATATTACGCACCTAAAGAATCGACCTTATTTAAAACAAAAAATATATCCAAAAGTGTAAGTTTTAATGATTTTTATGAGTCATTACCTTATTTAAAATTTCCAATAGATACAAAAAGTTTGGAACTGCTTACAGGAAAAAAATGTGATGACATTTTTTTTAATTATGATTTTGATAAAAGTTATTTTATTATTGATACGTTGAAGGTTACAGGGAAATTTGAAATAAATAATTTAAAATTCATTATCTATAATTTTTCTCTACTAAGCGAAGGAGAAGCAGGCGAAAGCGATGTATATTTAGTAAACGCCTTTTCGGAAAACGGCAGTTATTTAGATAATTTGGTTATTTCTGGCCGATTAGGAGGAGAAGGGGCTGCGGATATTTATTCTGGAAAATTAACTTCAAGTGAATTTTTTATAAAAATTAAGGAGGCGCATTATGAGTCTTCAACTGGTTTAGATTATATTGTATCCATAAATAAGACAAAACAATATAGATTTAATTTTTCCACCCATAAATTTGAAGTATTAAATGAAAAATATGATTGTTCTAATCTAAATTTCAACTCTTTTTATGAACAAGTGAAAATGTCTTTTCAGCAATCAAATACAAATATTATTGTTGGAGATTATTCATTAAAAATAAAACCTTATTTATATTGTACTCCCCTCTCTTTCCAGAATGTTGATAAATATAATGATATTGCATATTATTTAGGGCAATCAGGAGCGTATCCAGAATCAATTTCTTTATTAGATATAATAACATGTCAATATCCAACAAGAGTTGTCGCATGGTTAAATTTAGCTGATGCTCAATGGGCTATGACGGATTATCAAGATGCTAAAAAATCATATCAAAAATATTATAAATTAATGAAAGAGAAAAAAAAGGATTTAAAAAAGATTCCTAAATATGTTTACGAAAGAATGAAAGAATAGTAAACATACTTCAACTGGTTTTATCTTACATTAAAAGATAAAAATAAGAACATCAAATGATCCTATTAAAAAATAGCATTAATTTTAATATAATACTTATAATGTTTTGCGAATAAAAGGCAAATAAGTATAAATGTAGTGGATAATAATTGAATTTGATAATTGTAAATAATTGCCCCTATACATACCCCTGGTCAATATAAAATTTGTTATATGATGGAAAATAAGTAGGTTACAAGGTTGGAGGTTTATCCTTTTGCGATTACTATATAAAAATGGAATGTGTTTAATTTTAATACATTCCATTTTTTATTTCCAATAGTTTACAAACTTTTTCCACACGAATTGAGTTTCAATTATTTTTCTTCTCTTTTTAAAACCTCCCCCTATATCCTGCTTTATGTTTTTCAACCCTGTTAAACGGCAAGGAATTTCAACTATAAAAAAAAACTAAAAACAAAAAAGAGGTTTTTAAACCCCTTCATTTATTTATCCAATAGTTTTTTTAAAAACTCATTTTTTTCCTTTTCTGATTTCAACATCCGTTCATATAATTCTACTACTTTATCTAAAGGATTGAAAGTGCAATTATAATTAGTATTTGTACCATGATTAACTGCATTATCATTAAAATTGTTGATGAAGTTAACCGTAGCTTCATCCGTCATATTCTTGATAGCTTCCGCAGGAACTTTCAATGCTTGCGCTATTTTTTGTATTGTTCCTTCTTCTATCTGTTCTTTATTCTCAAGGGCTGAAACAGCCTGTTGGGTAATACCAAGTTCTATGGCTATAACTTCCTGCTTTATGCCCAGCATCTCTCGTAGCCTTTTGATGTTTCTTCCGTGATGGGCTTTGTTAGGTTGTAGTTCTGTATTGATCATGGTAAGGTATATGATAGCAAATGTATGAAAAAATAGCAAAAAATTACAGCTTTTGTTATTTACAAGAATAGCTTGTTGAATATACGAATCGGGTTGTTGGATAAACCACCCTAACAGGTTAATTTTACTTTTGTAAAAGGACAAGCCAGAACTGAATATACAATCGGAAAATGTAGATAGTTTATCCTCTGCCTTGGAACATTATCTGTATATAAATAATTATCGTGAGTTGGGATATATTCTAAAGTCTCTTGTGAAAGTAGCACAGACGGCTTTGATGGCTGAAATAGAATCTCCCGATTTTATTGAACATGATAAATGGGATATATATAATTTACTTACTTTAATCAAAAACCTCATTCCGGAGGAAGAACTGGAATGGTTGGATAAGTTGATGGATAGGGATAAGTAGAATCGGTTTTTATTATACAGCTTTATAGCTTCAAGTTAATTATTTATAGATAATCAGATATCTGCTTATTTCTAGATATTTATTGGAGGGAACATCTGTTACCTTCATATTTTCGGAATGCTTTTCTTTTTTTCAGAAATCCTCCTCCGGATATTTTTACAATATTGTTTGCACAGGCACTTATTCCGAGTATTCCAATACATAATTTCTTAACGGCTATAAAGATCATACTGGTTTGCCGTTTTTATCTAACAGAGTGTAGATTTGCGTGGTATCTCTTTGCGTCTTTCTGCTTCTATTTTTTCCCAAAAAACCGCCTAACTGTATAAAATTCCCGTACGGACTGTTCTATGCCTTCATGGGCTAAGCTTATGGCTCGGGAGGCTTCGGAGATACTAGTATAATGTCCGACAAGTTGTCCATCCAGGGTGTATCAAAAATAGGGATCCCCCTGTCTTTATAAATCTTTGTCCTTGTTTTATGTAATAGCAAATACTTAATCTTGCAGCTGTGAATTTACTCATTCAAAAAAGTAGGTTTTTTCGGTTTATTTATGTCTTTGTCTTTCCAATGAACAAAATCATAAGGATAAAATTGATTATATCTTAAAATACCATCATCTAAACCTTTAACGTTTACTAAAGCTCCTGCTTCCCAACACCAGTATCCGTAGAAGTTTCTGCCATTTTCAAATTTATGCGTATTGTATTCATAATCTAAATTTTCAAGAGTGTAATAATATTTATCTAAATATATTTTTAATTTTTTAACTGCTTCGATTTTATCTTCGGTTTTTAATATGTCAACAAAGAAGTTTACAGATTTGTTATCATCTATTAGTAATTTTTCTCTTATGGGATAATCAGGTATTTGGCTATTTATAAAATAATCAATAACGAAGTCTTGAAATTTTTTTTCTTTTATAGTAGTTGCCAAATCCTCAAAATATTCTTTATCTACCTCTGCAAGTATGCCTAGAGAAATTATCTCTAACAGACTCATTAGATTCATATCTCCTCCATCAGAATAATCCATATTGGGAGACCAAAATTTATTTGCAACTTCCATAAGTATACTACAATCAGGAAGTATAGTTTTTATTTCATCCCCTTTACTATATTTAGCTCTGATTAAATGACTGTACTCTATATTAAAATCATTAAAATATCCTGAAAAATCGAAATTAGGTTCTTCTTTTTTTTTCTGGATATATTCTTGATTTAATTCATTAATATATTTTTCAGTTTTTTCAATTTGTTGGGTAAAGAAATTTTTGCTAGTTATAACCTTATCCCGAACTCCTTCTTTATCTTTACTATCTAATATCTGTTGTTGTTCCTGTTGCATTCTTTCTTTAAATGCCTGGTTAGGGTCTTTTCCGCTAAAAGCATTTTTTAAATCTTTCCAAAAACTCATTGCATTTAATTTATTTAGTTATTTTATATGAAATGTAAAGCATACATAGACTTAAAGGTAACAATATAAAAGTTTTTACTTCATAAATTTTTTCTTTACCAACTAGGATAAAAAAGAAAGCTAATGAAGCTCCAGCTAATATAGTAGTAATTAAAGGTAATTGTTTTTGAATGAAATTCAATACCTTGTATTTCATTGTTCTTTCTTTTTTCTCCCATATATGCTGTTCCTCTTCCCATTGTTTTTCAACTCTTATTATCCAATCATTATATATTTTAGAGTAGGAGGCAAACCTCTCTTCATAATATCCTACAATAAATATAAGATTTTCATTGTATTCACAATACAAATCATTTTGTTGAATAGGCTGTATTGTATCTAATAGAAATTTTGAGGTATCATCAGCGTTATCTGTATCCTGAAAAAAATCAAAGATGTTAATTAGAATAAAGTCATCTTTATTTTCAGGAGCTATAAACTCAATAAAATCTTTATATAAAGGTAAATAATCAGGGTATAATCTGGAAATATAATCTATACCTTTTTCTTTATTTCTTATAAAATTTTCTATTCCTATTTCTAATTCAAAATAAGGTATATTTTCCTCTGATGCATTAAAAATTTCATATTCTCCTTCCGATAATTTTTCAACATATTCCAGTTTAGGTTTAAGCTTGTTTATTACTTCCTCATTAAAAAGAGTAGCCCAAAATAAAGGTAAAGCAGCTCCTCCTTCAAATTCAAAATATCTTTCTGAGGAAATATTTCTATTAGGATATAATAAAGGTCTGTAACTCATGTTATTTTTACTACTTTTAAAACCAACTGGCAATCCATTTCCCTACTCCACTACCTACAATTGCACCAACTACCCCACCAACTATCCCCCCAACTACTACGCCAACGGGACCGCCTAATGCTCCTATAGTTGCTCCAATTTTAGATCCTGCAATACCTCCAACTAAAGCTCCCGAAGCACTACTTACAGCTTTTTTAGTTTTATCTCCTACTTCTCCTTCTTCCTGGTAAGCAGAATAAATATTGTAACCTTCAAAAACAATGCCCACTACGATTAATCCCCTACCTGTAACCTTTCCTACTTTAGCAATTGTATGAGCATTTTGGGTAAACCAACGGTTGGCAGAAGCGACCCCATTATTAGCCTGTATATTCCGCCCTACATTATTTAAAAAAATTGTAGCTTTACTGTTTCCCCTGTAAGTATTAGCAGCCCCTATATTTACTGGATTTCCTGTAGTTCCATTAGGATTTAATTGATATCGTGTTATATTTCCATTAGGTTCTACTTTGGTAATTACTTTTTGAAGTTGTGGAGAGTTATTTCTCATCTTACCTCGTATTCTATTGGCATCATTTGCCGACATAGAAACATTAAGTCTGTCTTGAAACCATCGAGTACTTCCCTGCCTTCCTGATCGTGTAGGTTTAGAATTGGTCTGAGGAATTCCGCTTCCACTTTTAAATTTGGTTTCATCTATTATATCCATACCGCTTTTAGGGGCATAAGCAGTAATATCAATAGGTTTCATTCTTGTACCTGGAATATTGCTTCCCACAGGATTTGTACTTCTAATCTGATACCCTTTTGCCTTATAATCTAACCGATTTTGCATTTCTCCAAAATCACCACTTATATTACGGATATTTCTAGCCCCCTGATTATTTAGATAATTATTTCTATGCGATTGAAATAGTCCAGCATCTGCTTTAAACTTATCAGCCAGGGTCATTCCTTGTTCATTTCCAATAGCTAATCCTAAAATCCAATGTTCTGGTTCTTTTAAAGATTCTGCCATTTCTTGTAAAATGCTTTGAG
Organism: uncultured Apibacter sp.; assembly: GCF_946479295.1. Lineage (NCBI taxonomy): Bacteria > Pseudomonadati > Bacteroidota > Flavobacteriia > Flavobacteriales > Weeksellaceae > Apibacter > uncultured Apibacter sp. Next base: position 11,758 of record NZ_CAMLFD010000002.1, on the reverse strand, counting down.
GTGTGTCAAAGTCAACAGTTATTTTACCTCCTTTTTTACACAGGAGACAAGCATTTTCAAATATAGGTTTAAATCCATTTATTTTAAACCCATCTTGACATTTATCCCAGTATATAGGTTCATATTTACATGTTCCGCTTATTTTACAACTACCAAAAGGTATGATATTTTCATTAGGTACTACATCTGCTTCGGTTACCCATTTTTGCCCATATAAATGTCCGTTTCCATTATGAGTTACTTTAATCTGGGTAATTAGAGAGCCTTTATCACAGGTAAGAAAACTTTTATCAGGCACATGTTTTAGTTTTCCCATAATTCTAAATTTAAAGTGTTTTTATGTTCTTCTTGCTCAACCAAACTTGTTTGATGAGCAGTAATAATATAATAAATATCAGGAACAGCAGTTTCTAAATATAAAGATGATTCTTTTATCTGCCCTTGTTCATTAAAAGAAAATATTTCTTCTAAATCAATAGTTAAATCAACTTTAAGATTATAGGTATGTGTAATATCTCTAATTAACTGAGTAAATTCTTTTTGTTTAAATAGTTCTTTATTTAGTATAGCAGTATTGGTAATATTATTATTTTCTTTTTTAGATTGTATAGTAAGCTCTAAATCTAATTGTCCAAAGTAATTTTTTAAAGATAATGAGCTTTCTGTAAGTTCTTTTACATTATAATACCCATGAAATAGTGTCCTAAGAAAACTATATCCAAAAAATTGTTGTTCAAATTCTTGTTTATTATACAATATCTGTTCTGTGTTTTCTATTAATTGACGGCTTCCTTCTTGAGTATATTTTTTAGTAAGAAAACTTTTAAATTCTGATTTCCATTTATTTTGAAGTTCTGAAATATTTTCTATTGATATAATATTTCCATATAAATCTGTTTTAAATAATAATCTGTTTTGTAATAATTCTAAATCTTTTGTCCATTGATGGATTAGGGCTGTTCCTTCCATTTTTTGATCAAGGAGTATATATTCAAAAATTAAACTGTTTTCTGTTTGTTTTAAACAATTTAGTTTAAACAAGCGAAAATGTCTAAATTCAGTAATTTTCTCGCCTAAAATAACTCGATTGGCGCTAACAGACTGATAAAAATCCTTTTTTAATTCGGAATTCATAATAAAAATAAGAAAAACATTTGTTTTTCAAATATAATTATTTTTTGTTCTTATCAGATAAAATAAAGGAAGTTGTTCTTATCTTATATTAAAAGATAAAAATAAGAACATCAAATGATCCTATTAAAAAATAGCATTAATTTTAATATAATACTTATAATGTTTTGCGAATAAAAGGCAAATAAGTATAAATGTAGTGGATAATAATTGAATTTGATAATTGTAAATAATTGCCCCTATACATACCCCTGGTCAATATAAAATTTGTTATATGATGGAAAATAAGTAGGTTACAAGGTTGGAGGTTTATCCTTTTGCGATTACTATATAAAAATGGAATGTGTTTAATTTTAATACATTCCATTTTTTATTTCCAATAGTTTACAAACTTTTTCCCCCCAAAAACCGCCTAACTGTATAAAATTCCCGTACGGACTGTTCTATGCCTTCATGGACTAAGCTTGTGGCTCGGGAGGCTTCGGAGATACTAGTATAATGTCCGACAAGTTGTCCATCCAGGGTGTATTCAAAAATAGGGATACCCCTGTATTTATAAATCTTTGTCCTTGTTTTATGTAATAGTAAATACTTAATCTGGCAGTTGTGAATTTACTATGGTTGTCAGATTTCTGTTTTATGGTTCTTATCAAGACGATCTTGATTTCCAAAGGGAAGAATATGTTGTTGCATTATTTTTTTTCAAGCGTTTTTCTTTAGCAATGTCCTTACTATCAATGAAAGTCTGCATTGGAGTTCTGACATAATAGTATTTTCCTAAAAGAGTTTTTTTATTGTTATAAATCATATCCAATTGTTTAGTACCTGATATATCTCATCTATATTTCTGTATATTTTCTTTCTAAAAGCTACGGTACAAAACTCTTCTTATATATTTCTATAGGGTCTTTCTCAGATTTCCTTTGTTTTTTTAGAATTTTCGCCTTTGTTTAAGTATGGCCGATATTTTTAATGGCAAGATATAACTGATACTCTTACTGCCCTCTTAATCCATAGTACTCGGTTCCTCTGTCAATTAATACATGAAATAACCTTAATTCATGCTCATCAAGGAATGTAATCGCCTGGTGCATTTAATATTTCACCAGTCACCAAAGATTACTTTCTGTCATAAAGCTGAGTAAGTATCAATAAATGTTTGCTTTGTTTGCTGATAAATATGTTCCCCCCTTTAAGGTTATTGTTACAATAAGTGTTCTGTGCACCAAATAATAATAATGAGGAGTTTCTATTTCTCCATGTGCTACTTTCTTTTCTTTCGTCTTTTCTAAGACTATAATTTGAGATTCAATCAGGATATAGCCCTCTTGGACAACTTTGGCTTCTAATGTTTTTAACGTAATTGGAAGATCTGTAAATTATGCCGGAGGAGTTAAAACTATGAACTCTGCCTACTGAAATAGAGAATCAGAATTTCATTTTATTTATCTCAAAACTAACCCTTATCTTACATAAAGCAAGATTATCAATAGCTAAAATTACTTACTACCTGGCTTTCAATAGATGTATTACTACTATTTTTAATAATAGATTTATGTCGAGTTCCTATAAGGCTAAGCTTCCGCCTTGTTCATATAGTTTTATAAAACGATAGGATCTACTTGGCTATAGCGCAAATCTTAGAGGCTTTTGAAATATTTCCTAATTGTTGGTCTAATCCTAAAACTTCTAATTTTTTCTTAATGATTTTTGTGATGTAATCATGATTTAATCTTTTTATAATGTTACTGTTTTTATTAGTAACTATTAAATTTAATTTTTACTATCTCATTTAATTAAATAAATGTTTTTTTTTGTGCGTTAATATTGTAAATTTTTATTATTATATAATAATTTTAATTTTATTTAAAAGTTTTTTTGCAATTAATCTGAAATTAATATTTTTGAATATGATTACAAATTTCAGATATGATATCTCTTTTTTAAGAGCTCTGTCAGTGATTTCAGTTTTATTTTACCATTTTAACTTTTCGATGTTTCGTGGCGGATTTATTGGAGTTGACATTTTTTTTGTAATATCAGGATACCTCATGACTAAAATTATCTTATCTGGTTTTAATTCTGATAATTTTAATATATTAAATTTTTATAAACGTAGAATTATTAGGATATTTCCGGCTTTATTATTTATGATTGTTTTTTTTTTAATGATTATATTTTTTCTTTTACCTACTCAATTTTTAGTTTATTTAAGAAGTGCCTTTTCCAGTAGTTTATTTTTTTCAAACATATATTATTATTTTAACAATGGATATTTCGACCAATCTTCACAATATAATTTTTTATTACACACTTGGTCGTTATCAGTTGAGTGGCAATTTTATTTGCTATATCCTTTAATTTTATTGATTTTTAAAAAAACTTACTTATCCAATAAATATAGATTTGCTCTTATTTTTTGCTTATTGATATTATTTTCATTCACATCTATGCTCTATCATAATATTTATAGTAATTCCTATTCATTTTATACATTTTATACTAGAGCATGGGAAATGATGCTGGGTGGGACAGCATTTTTGAGTGAAAAAACAATGAATAAAATATCGGATAAAATTAAAATTTTGATAATTACTTTATCTTTTATAGTGATAATATATTTTATTTGCGCAAAAGAGCATAAAGGAATTTGGCCTAACTTATTAACAGTTTTACCAGTAATGAGCGCTTCAACTATAATTTCATTAAATCATAATTGGGGTATATATAGAAATAAAATTATTGAAAAAATCGCATATTTATCCTATTCTATATATTTATACCATTGGCCATTTTATGTTATGAGTCTTTTTTTAGGACTAGCAACAAGATTAAGGCACAAATTTTTTTTTATTTTATTATCGATTATTTTTTCAATAATCTCCTATCATTGCATTGAAAAAAATAAATATGAAAATAAAGTAAAATACATACTATTAGGTAGTTTCATTATATTTTTTATTTCATTTATTTTGACAAGGATTGATGCAATGGTATATAGTAAGATTGGAAATTTGATAAATATTACCGATAAGTATAAATATAGTAATGAAGCCAAAGAGCAATATAACTTAGGTATAAAGCATCTTTTACATACCCAAGAATTTGAAGATTATAAAAAAGAATATCTTACTGTATCAAAAGATAAACCAAATGTTATACTTCTAGGGGATAGTCATGCTGGAATGTTTGCAAAAACTATAAACAACATCTTAGAAACAAATAATATACATTATATACAGGTAACAGCAGATGCTACTTATCCAATGTTACAATCAAAAGGTGAGTTTAAAGGTCCCATAGATTTATTTAATTATTTTTATACCGTATATATACCTAAAAATCATGAAAAAATTGATTTAGTTATAATAAGTTCTAATTACTCAGTTTCAAGAAAAGACTTAATTGAAAAAATTAATTTTACTAATACCTATTTTAATAGGTATAAAATTAAAATCCTATATTTAGGACAAACAGATATTTATCCAATAGATTATCCTACTTATTATTATCTAAAAAACACATATTCTATTTATAGCGAAAATTTAAAGGACAAAGAATATTTGTTGAATATCAATAACTTTTTAAAAAATTATTTAGGTAATAATTACATAGATTTAATGAATTATGAAATAAAAAAAATGTCGTCTAATTACATCCCATTTATGTATGACTCAAATCATCTAACTTATTACGGAACAGAACAATATAAGCCTATTATAAAAAAAAGAATATTTGAAGTAATAAACTAAGCATTTAAAAATACAATTAAATCAAAGTTTAATCTCTAATAAATAATTAATTCAAAAAGCTCAAAATATTATACTTCATGGTTAGCTTTCCATTGCATAAAAGGTGAATGCTTATTTAAGTATATTCCATAAATTGAAATCATAGGTCAAAATATGATATCTTGCAAGATTGTAAATTACTCCTTGTAAAAGAAAGTATGAAACTTCTCAATTTTCTTTTACCATCAAAATGTGGAATATAATATATAATTACATGCCGATTTATGATAGAGAAATAGCCAGAATATTAGAGTTTGTTAAATCTTAAATCCCTTCATTTGATAAAAAGTCGCAAATCTATATGAATCAATTCAAAATAATAAAAAATATATATACGGAAATTTTGGATAAACGCTTACTACCAAAAGAGGATATCTGCTATGAAGGGAAATTCAATAGATATATAATTGATGAATCAAAAAACTAGATTTTATTTTCTAATCTGCTGTTAAGTTAAGAGATAAAATTACATTCAAAAAAAGGAATAATTTAATTTTATGTATCAATTATAAATACATTTTGTCTAGTATATAATCATAATGATAGATTCTAGAATGGGTAAAAAATTATAATAAGAGTAAGATACGATTTTTACATTTATTTGAGTATGATATTATAATTAAATAATAGTAAATAAAAGAAGAGGGTTTTAATTAAAAATATTTTTTAAGCAGTGACAAAATATAGTTTTAACCATAAAATATAATAGTAAAATTGTATAAAAACACTAATTGTTACAATAAGCCATTTTACCTTTATCTTATAAATCGCACTACCCGTAATAATATAAAGAGGGAAAAGAATACAACTGTATCTAGGAATTGAACCAAATGTACCCGTTGATATAGGGAGTAATAAAGTTAATAAAATAAGCAACGTAAAGCTTAACTGATTTTTTTTAACATTTAGAATATAAACTATAAAAAATAGTAATAATATAAAAATAGGTATTCTAAAAATAGAAAAATCATGAGGTAGCCCTCCAGTTCTTCCCCAAGCCTTTTGAACCGTTATAAAAGCAAAAAAATCACCAGTCATATAATATTGATAAGCGCAATAAGCAAAAAATGTTAAAACAGGAGGAATGAAAAATAAGGATTTTAATATAGTATCTTTTATATTAAAAAGCGAAAATTTAAAAAAAACTTTGATTAATACTTTATTTTCTAAAAAAAAAAAAAAATACGGATTATACCCATTTGCCCTAACAAGTACTAATAAAGAGGATAATAGAGAGAAAATGAAATATTTTTCTTTATATATACACAAAAATGAAAATACTAATAGAAGTAAAAAAGTACTTTCTGTTAAAAATCCCGAAAAATAGAAGCTAAAAGGTAGGCATATGAAAAATAATGTGATAAATAATGATTTATTAGAATCTTTAAAATAATGAATACAAAACCAATATATGCCTATAAATGCAGTTATTGAAGAGAATATAGACCAGATAAACGCACTTGTGTTAAAACTAATTGAAAACAACTTCATTAATGTATAAATAATTCCGGGGTATAAAGGAAAAAATGCCCATATATGATCTTTTTCGACTAATAATTCAGGGTTTGAATGAGGGTATCCATTCATAACTAGAGAATAATATTTACGCGTATCCCATCTAAAAAATATATCTCCTATAAAAGTACTGAAATCGTTGTAATGAATAGTATTATTTAAAATTATTATAGCTATAATTAAATATACCACTTTTATGGTAAGGGCAGACAGTAATATAAAGTTTTTGTATTTTATTATTTGATTATTGTTGTATTAAAATCAAATATAATGAATTTTAAATATAATTATTATGTATAAAATAATTAAATAGCGTATATATTAAAAAATGTCTGATAAAAGGGGAATATATTACGGGAAACATTTTTTTGTAAATATGTATATAGAAAATAATAAGTCTAATTCAAGATAATTTAATTAGAAAGTATAAAATGAAATAAATTAAATGGATAATTGATATACACGATGAAAATAAATATATATCTTAAATTAGAAGAGAAAAATTTAATTAAAGAAAGGCGTTTTATTATAAAGGTGTAATATAAGAAATAAATATCTCTTAAAATTTTCTTAATAAAAATTTTAATGTAAATTTACTCTAATAATGATTATAATTATAACAATATTGTGTGAGATAAATTTTATGCCTTAATTTAATAATATGTACAGAAATAAAAATTTATATAGAACCCTATGGGGGTTCTTAAGTGCCTTATTGTTTATATTTACTGTAACCAGTTGTGAGTGTTATAGAAAAAAACAAGAAGAGTTAGAAAAACAACAATCGATGCAAGTAAATGAGGTAGGAAGAGTTATTGAAGGAACTTTCGATCCAGTGACAGGGAATTTCATTTATGCCACAGGAAATATATTTACAATAAAGCTTCCGAATGGTAAAGAAATAGTGGAAGTTGGTAACCATTCTACAGAAGCTAACTTATTTAATTTTTTAAACGATTCAAATACAAATGTTAATGAGGATAAGAGAAAAGGATGGATTACATTAGATCGTGTCTATTTCGATAGTGGAAAATCTACTGTAACAACCGAATCGGGAAAACAAATAAAAAATATCTCTGAAATTTTGAAAGCATTCCCGAATGCTAAAATAAAAATTGGAGGATACACCGATACCACAGGGACCGAAGAAACCAATAGAAAAGTATCTGAAGAAAGAGCAAAAACTGTTCAGGAAGAATTAATAAAATCGGGAATTCAAGCAGAAAGAATAACCTCAGAAGGATACGGATCGCAACATCCGGTTTGTGAAGCTAATGACGCACCTGAATGCAAAGCTAAAAATAGAAGAGTAGATATTCGTGTTTTTGAAAAATAAATTTCTAAATTTCTCTCACAATATTGTTATATACCTAGATTACTTCTCACAAATTTAATCTCATCATAAGAAAAATTATCACCTAATGATTCTTTTATAATTTTCAGCTCTTTAGTATTTAGCTCAATCAACTTTTTTTCAATCAAATCATACTTTTCCTTAGAAATAAAATCATAAACAGATACTTTATTTTTAGAGATAAGTTTAGCAATATGATTACTGATAGTAGAGTTCGTTAAGTTTCTCAATTTAGCTACCTCTGATAGATCATTTCCTTCCTGTAAAAGCTGTAAAGTTATATCTACCGTATCATCTTTTTTATGAGTAGAAGATACGGTCTGCGAATCAGAAGTAAAGACAAGCTCCCTATAAGTAAGCCGCTGATCAATAAGAGTAGTAGAAAGTATAAGTTTTATTTTTATTTTAACCTCGTTTTCAAATTCGGTAATAAACTTTATATATTGCGTTATCCGTGATTTAGATTTATATTCGAGATAATGGTCTTGTAATGGTTTCCATACCTTGCAAAAAAGTTCATCAGCAAAATACTCCACTGCATCCTTAGCTCTTTTTTCAATCGTTTGCCAAACTTCATTTTTAGTATCAGGAGTAGTAGCTTGAAAACGAGAAAGAATATTCCGTTGAAATTTTTGATTAACCAATAACAAAGAATGTAGACATTCATCAACCGATGAAATTATATCCAATACTTTTTGTCTATTAGGAATAGCCTTTTCTATAGTCATTTTTCGCCAATCCTGGATTTCAAAAGTCAAAGAATGAACAGATAAGGATTTAAAAAGAGTCTCAAGCCCGAAATTATATTTCTCTTCATTAAGTATATTTTCCAATTCATGAACATTCCACATTTGAGATTGAAATTCATTAATTTTTTGATCCTGGATAATGTTATGATTTCGAATCATTGATTTAAGAATAATTCCTTCCAATGTACGGCATCTACTTAAAGCAACATATACTTGCCCGGAAGCAAATGATTTCCCCGCATCAATAATAACTTTATCGAAAGTCAGACCTTGACTTTTATGGATTGTTACAGCCCAAGCTAGCCGAATCGGATATTGAGAAAACGAGCCTAATATTTCTTCAGTTATTTTTCCCGTTTCATCATTAACACTATACTTTATATTCTTCCAAACTTCATGTTCCAATAAAAAAGAATCTTTTTGATTTTCAAAGCGTACATAAATATCAAAATCTTCGATTTTTTCAATAATACCAATTTTACCATTAAAATATCTTTTATTACCCGAAGTATCATTCCTTATAAACATGATTTGAGTTCCTTCCTTTAATACAAGATCCATTTCCGTAGGGTAGGAAGCTTCAGGAAATATTCCATCTACAATAGCCTCAAAAAACTTAATAGGTTTTTCTAGTTTTTGTAATTCATTTTCATTAATCGAATTCGCAATTGAATTATGGGTGGTTAAAGTGATATATCCGGTCTCGTTCGGTACAAAATCAGGATTATATCTTTCATGAAGTAAATTAAAATCAATAGAATCAAAATCCTGATATCGAATGGAATTCAATAAATTTATAAATATAGGATCATCCTGCCTGTAAACTTTTTTAAATTCAATACAAACCGGAGGGTTCTTCTGTAGAGCCAACGCATCAAAAAAAAACAAGCTTTTATAATAGTTTTTTAAAAGATTCCATTGTTCGTCTTTAATTACAGGAGGAAGTTGGTACATGTCTCCAATCATTACCAGCTGCACTCCACCGAACGGAGCGGAATTCTTTCTTGTGTATTGCAAAGACCAATTTATGGCATCCAAAATATCTGCCCGAAGCATAGAAACTTCATCAATAATTAACAATTCAACTTCAGAAAATAATTTTCTCTTATCTTTATTATATCTGAAATGTTGATGAAGCTCTAATTTGGTAATAGCAATATTACGATCAATCCATGCATCATTAGAAGGAATAAAACTAGTGAGAGGAAACCCAAATAAAGAATGAATTGTTACTCCTCCTGCATTGATAGCTGCTACCCCTGTAGGAGCTACAACTATTGTATTCTTTCTTGTAGTTTCCTTTAATTCTTTTAAAAAAGTAGTTTTTCCGGTTCCTGCCTTTCCTGTTATAAATAAATTTTTATGAGTATAATTGGCTAAATCGAAAGCAAGTTTCTGTTCAATATTGACTACAGGATAATGGTTTGCCATATACTTTGGATTTTAACTACAAATATATAGTAATAGTAATTGATCAAAAAAATTAGAAAGAAAATTAAAACTAATATTTGATCAAATTATGATATATGTAATAAGTAAAAGAACAGGCTTTAGTAAGGCCTTATTTACTGTAATAAATAATATGAAAATAAATTAATAATAAAAAATATATAAATAATAATTAGAATTAAATTATCACTCACAGCCAAGTATGGAAATACTATAATAGTTATTTTATAAAGTAAAAGAAATTTATTCAGCTAAATAATATTATCATTATAAATATATATGTTCTAATTTTGTTACCCACTTATTTGTAATTGAAAAATGAAGAATAAAATTATAGAAGGGTTTTCTAAGCTAACAAAAGAGGAGAAAATAAACTGGCTAACTCAGCAATATGTCCAGGGTTCGAATGAACTTAAAAATATCTTAAAACAATATTGGAATCAAAAATCTGAATTGCAAAAAATTCATGATGAATTTACGGAAAATACGATTAGTAATTTTTATATACCGTATGGTATTGCTCCAAATTTTTTAATTAACAATGAAATATATGCCATACCTATGGCAACAGAAGAAAGCTCTGTAGTTGCTGCCGCTGCAAAGTCAGCAAAATTTTGGTTAAATAAAGGAGGTTTTAAAACAAAGCTTTTAGGAAATATCAAATTAGGGCATGTTCATTTCATATATAAAGGAAATAAAGCTAAATTACAACAATGGTTTCAATGCCAATTAAAAGAAGAGTTAATTAAAGAAAGCATTGATATTACAAAAAACATGCGAATAAGAGGAGGAGGAATAACCGATATAGAATTGGTAGATAAAACTGAAGAACTTGAAAGTTATTTTCAAATAAAAGGTTCTTTCAATACCCAAGATAGTATGGGGGCAAACTTTATCAATTCATGTTTAGAGCAGTTTTCCATTACTTTCAAAGAAGAATTCCATAAATCAAATATATTTAATGAAGAAGAAAAGGAAAATTTTCAAATAATCATGTCCATACTTTCCAACTATACACCAGATTGTATAGCAAGAGCAGAAGTGAAGTGTAAAATTGAAGATTTAAAAGACGATAGCGGAATATCTCCGAAAGAATTTGCATGGAAATTTAAACAAGCAGTAAAGATAGCAGAAGTAGAACCTTACAGAGCAGCTACCCATAATAAAGGAATTATGAATGGAGTAGATTCGGTTGTGATAGCGACAGGTAATGATTTTCGAGCTGTAGAAGCTTGTGCCCATACGTATGCATCTCATAAAGGTAAATATACGAGCCTAACCCATTGTGAAATTAAAAATGATGAATTTAATTTTTGGATAGATCTACCAATATCTTTAGGAATAGTAGGAGGGTTAACCAAACTTCATCCATTAGTTATCGCTTCCCTACAAATATTAAATAATCCTTCCGCAGAAAAACTTATGCAAATAGTAGCCGTTGCAGGCCTGGCACAAAACTTTGCTGCAATAAGATCATTAATCACAACAGGAATACAAAAAGGACATATGAAGATGCATCTCATAAATATAGTGAACCAATTAGGTGCGACAGAAAAAGAAAAGCAATATATCGTCAATATATTTAAAGACAAAACAATATCACATCACTTAGTATCTAGCGAACTTGAAAAACTACGTAACACCCCAAAATAATAAAGGAATAAGAGATAATATAAATATGAATGGGGGAGGAATTAAATGAAGGATTGAGTGGTGGGAGGAAAAAATTGAGTTATAAAAAAGGGAAATAAGAATAGTACTAAAGAGTA